>DATLHR010000676.1:0-4353 GCA_035539815.1 Kofleriaceae bacterium | reverse complement strand
ATAGCTTCGTGATCGCGTGCGAGCCGGCGATCGCCGAGAAGACGCGCGCGCTGCTCGAGCGCTACGCCGTGATGGACGACGTCGTGTTCGAGCCGCTCACCGGCCCCGCGCACCAGGTGTGGACCGACGCGGCAAGCGTGTGGAGCGCGCCGATCGTCGAGAGCGCCGGCGCCAACGCGCGCGACGAGCGCGACGCCGAGGTCGAGCGGCTGCGCATCCACGCCGGCTTCCTCCGCTACGGCGCCGACGTCGACGAGGATCACTTCCCGTTCGAGACGCCGCTCGCGCGCATGCTCGACTACCAGAAGGGCTGCTACGTCGGGCAGGAGCCGGTGTTCCGCGTGCACGCGCAGGGAAACGCGGCGCGGACGCTGCGCGGGTTCTGCATCGAGGGCGCGCAGCCGGTCACCGCGGGCGCGACGATCAAGCACCCGGCGAAGGACAACGCGGGCGTCGTGACCTCGGCGCTGGTCGACGGCGACACGACGATCGCGCTCGGCTACCTGCACCGCACCGCGTGGACTCCAGGCGACACCGTGGAGATCGACGGCCGCCGCGCCGTGACGTACGAGCTTCCGTGGTGAAGGCGCTCGCCGCGGCGTGCCTCGCGCTCGCGGGGTGCGACCTGATCACCGACCCGTTCTCCACCAACGAGTTCTCCGGCGACGAGTTCCCGATCGACATCGAGCTCGACAGCGGCGCGGTGATCGTCGGCGTGCGCCAGAACGGCCTGCCCGACCGCACGGCGATCCTCGACGTGCTGTCTCCGATCACCGTCGCCGACCCGGGGCCGGACATCACGCCCAGCGTCGACTCGAGCGACCTGTTCGTCCTCCAGCAGGGCGGCACGCCGCGCGCGCGGCTGAAGAGCGTCGACGTCGTCGCGCTACATCCGTGCAGCGAAGAGGTCGACACGTGCGTCGTGGGCACGACGACCGCCCCGCGCGACTACCAGGTCATCATCGGCGCGCAAGCGCTCGCCGGCGACGCGGTCCGCCTGCGCCTGGGCGACGCGCAGGTATTCATCCTCCCCGACATCGGCGGCAGCGAGAAGGAGCGCACGCACGCGTGCGACGGCGTGTTCCCCTCGCCGTATCGCGGCGGCGGCACGTTGATCCTCGGCGGCACCGAGGTCGGGTTCGGCGGGCGCCGCATCGCGCTCAACGCGTGCCTCGACGCCAACCCGGATCCCGTCCTGCCGCAGAGCCTGCGCGGCACCGACGCGCTGCTCGTGCTGTCGACGGGCATCGGCGTGTCGCTCCTCGGCGAGTCCGCGTACGAGCGCTACCGCCTCGCGCACCCGACCGCCCTGCCCCTCGACGCCCTGCCCGAGGACGGCGTGTTCCTCGCCTCGGGGCCGGTCGTCGGCCGCCGCACCACGCTGCCGAACGTCGCGCTCGTCGCGTCGTCGTCGTCCGACACCCTCGCCGCGTGCCGCCAGGTCTACGCGAACCACTTCATGACCGCGCGCGACTGCGTGGCCGGCGACCCGGACTGCCCGTGCGAGGACGACCGCGACGGCTTCTGCGCCGTGCCGGCCGTCTCCGAGCTCACCCCGCCGGCCGGCGTCAGCGTGCTCGTCGTCTCCGACGACAACGACACGCTGCAAGCGCTGCGCGCCGAGCTACGCCCGAATCAGGCAGAGGTCGACGGCATCCTCGGCACCGATGCGCTGGGCGCGATCGAGATCGACGTCGACTACCCGCACAACCGCCTGCTCACGCGGTGCACCGCCGAGGGCTGCGTCACCCGCCCGCAGATCGCCGAGCGCGACGAGCGCACGCAGGCCCAGGGCTGCCTGTTCCACACCCCGCCCGGCCCGGTGTTCTGATCGGCGTCCGCGCCTGCCCGATCCGATCGGCCGGGCACCTCGTGCGTGCCGAAGGCCCACCGGCCGAAACCGGATCAACGTCGCCATCGGAGTCGCAGCTCGTGGATGTGCACCAGCACGACGTGATCACGTAGTCACTCGTCGAGACTGGTGACGTCGGCGAGCACCTCGGCGGCGGCGCCGCGGGCGACGACCTTGCCGCGCTCGATGCGGACGACCTGATCGGCGAGCTGGCGCGCCTCGGCGATCGAGTGCGTGACGTGGACGAGCGGGATGCCGAGCTCACCGACGAGCTCGCGCACGAGCGTGGTGAGCTGGCGGCGCAGGTCGCGGTCGAGCGCGGAGAACGGCTCGTCGAGCAGCAGCAGCTTGGGCTGGCGGGCGATCGCGCGGGCGAGCGCGACGCGCTGCGCTTCGCCGCCGGAGAACGTGCGCGGGCGACGGTGCGCGAGGTGCGCGACGCCGAGCCGCTCGAGCAACGCACGCGCGCGCGGCTCGCGCTCATCGCGCGGCAGGTCGTGCAGGCCGTAGGTGACGTTGCCGAGCGCCGTCATGTGCGGGAACAGCGCGAGGCCCTGGAACATGTACGAGAGCCGGCGCGCGTGGACCGGCACGTCGATGCCCTTCGCGCGGTCGAGCCACACCTCGTGGCCGAGGACGATGCGGCCGCGCTCGGGCACCGCGAGCCCGGCGAGCACCGCGAGCACCGAGCTCTTGCCGGCGCCCGATGGCCCCATCACGCACGTGATGCCCGGCCGGCACGCGAGCTCGACGTCGATCGCGAGCTCGCCGCGCGTCATCGCGAGCTCGACGGTGAGGCCGCCCGGAGTCGACTCAGACATGGGCTCCGGAGAACTTCTTGAGCACGCGGTTCGCGAGGTAGAGCATCGCGATGCCGACGGCGGTGGTGACCAGCGCCATGTCGCGCGACGCCGCCTCGTGGCCCGCCCACAGCTTGTTCATGACGTAGATCGACGCGGTCTCGGTGCCGTCGATCATCTGCCCCGCCACCATCTGCGTGGCGCCGTAGTCGCCGAGCGCGCGCGCGAACGCGAGCATCGCCCCCGCCGCGATCGCGGGCGTGGCGAGCGGCAGGACCACCGTGAACAGCACGCGCACCGGCCGCGCACCGAGGGTGCGGGCGGCGGCGACGAGGGTCGGATCGACCGACTCGATCCCGATGCGCGCCGCGCGGACGACCAGCGGCAGCGAGCCGATCGCCGCGGCGATCACGGCGCCGGTGAACGAGAACACGATCGTGCTGCCGGTCAGGCTCTCCCAGGCGCGGCCGATCGCGCTGTTGGTGCCGAGCGCGACGAGCAGGTAGTAGCCCAGCACGGTGGGCGGCAGCACCAGCGGCGCACACGCGATCGCGTACAGCAGCTCGCGTCCGGGCAGCCGCTTCCAGTCGAGCAGCACGGCGATCGCGACGCCGAACACGAGCGACAGGAGCATCGCCAGCAGCGCGATCTCCAGCGACAAGACGAGCGGGGCCCAGCTCATGCGCCGCTACTCGGCGAGCCGGACGACGAACGCCGCGCCGAGCTCGCCGCGCTGCTCGACATGGATGGACCCGCCGTGGGCCTCCGCGGCGAGCTTGCAGAAATACAGGCCCAGGCCGCGATTCGCGCGCGCCGACGCGCGCCGCGCCTCGACCTGGAAGTAGCGGCCGAAGATCTGCTCGCGCTCGCTCTCCGGCACCGGCGGCCCGTCGTTGCCGATCGCGAGCTCGAGTCCGCGATCATCGCGCTTCACCGTGATCGAGACGCGCCCGCCGCGAGGTGCGTAGCGGACCGAGTTGTCGATCAGGTTCTCGAGCACGCGGCCGACGAGATCCGGATCGACGCGCGCGACCAGGTCCTCGGCGACCTCGCACTCGAGCCGCACCTGCCGGATCTCGAACTGCGCGCGGTTGCCGGCGCGTGCGTTGTCGATCAGCTGCATCACCCGCACCGGCGCACGGTGCGCGCGCAGGATGCCGTCCTCGAGCTCCTCGACGTCGAGGATCGTGGCCACGAGGCCCAGCGCCTTGCCGACGAGCGTGGCCGCGTCGTCGATGTACGCGAGTGCCTGTGGCACCGGTGCACCGCCGGCCTCCTCGAGCTCCTCGCGCAAGAGGCCGAGGTAGCCCTGGATGGCCGACAGCGGGCTGCGCAGGTCGTGGACCACGAGAGCCGCCAGGACGCGCTTCTTCTCCTTCTCGCGCAGCTGGCGTGCACTGTCGTCGGCGGCCCCCGACACCACGGTAGCTATCCCTTCACCTGATTTCGGCCCGCTTCCTTGGCGGCGAACAAGAACGTATCGGCCTGCTTGATGAACTCGAGCGCATCTTCGATCTCGCCGCGCAGCGCGGCGACCCCGATCGAGACCGTGACGGGAATGAGCGCGTCCTCGAACTTGAACTCGGCGATCTCGACGAGCTTGCGGATCTTCTCCGCGAACTGCATCGCGTTGTAGTGGTCGATCTCCGGCAGCACGATCGCGAACTCCTCGCCGCCGTAGCGCGCGAGCACGTCCTCGCG
>DATLHR010000675.1:0-7211 GCA_035539815.1 Kofleriaceae bacterium | reverse complement strand
CGCTGGGTCGAAGCACCGACGATGCTCGTCCCGCTGCTCCTCGCGAACGTGAAGATGTTCGCACCGGGCGAGCGCCGCCGGAGGTCCGAGCGAGGCCGCCAGGAAGCGCTCGCGAAGGAGCGCGACGTGCTCGCGCGGTTGCGGCAACTCCCCGACGGCGAGCGGAAGGCCGAGGAGACGCAGCAGAAGATCAGCCTGCTGCGCACCTTCATCGGCTATCGCGAGTATCCGAAGTACGGCATGGTGCAGCGCTACTTCGCGTACCGCCGAGCGATCCTGCGAGAAGCCGCGCGCCTCGTGCGCGAGGGCGTGCTCCGCGATGTCGAGGACGTCTACTTCCTCACGTTCGCCGAGCTTCACGAGGTGGTGCGCACCAGCGCCCTCGACCTTCGCATCATCGACGAGCGCAAGGACGCCTACGCGTTCTACGACAAGCTCACGCCGCCGCGCGTGATGACGTCGGAGGGCGAGATCGTGACCGGCTCGTACAAGCGCGAGCATCTCCCGGCCGGCGCGCTGGTCGGACTCCCGGTCTCGACGGGCGTGATCGAAGGACGCGCACGCGTCCTCACGCGGATGGAAGACGCGGCGCTCGAGGAAGGCGACATCCTGGTCACCGCGTTCACGGATCCGAGCTGGACGCCGCTGTTCGTGTCGATCAAAGGCCTCGTCACCGAGGTCGGTGGCCTCATGACCCACGGCGCGGTGATCGCGCGCGAGTACGGGCTCCCCGCGGTCGTCGGAGTCGAGGGCGCGACGCGGCGGATCGCCGATGGCCAGCGCATCCGCGTCAACGGCACCGACGGCTACGTCGAGCTGCTGTCGCCGACCACGCGCACGTAGTCGTCACTTGTCCGCGTGCTCGGCGAGGAACGCATCGACCGCCTTGAAGAACGGCTTGGGGGCATCCCACCACACGAAGTGCGCGGAGGTCGGGACGACGATGAAGCGGTGATCGGGGATGCCGCGCGTGCGCTTCTTGATCCGGTGCTGGCCCCCGCCATTCGCGACGATGCTGAGCACGGGCGCGGTGATCGCGGGCAGGCGCGGCCGCAGGTCGGTCATCACCATCTCGTACGTGGCGTCGCCGAGCGCGCGCCGATCGGTCTTCTTGATCGCCTCGAGCGTCTTGGCCATGCGCTTGCGCTGGCCCGTCATCGAGTAGAACTTCCCCGACAGCAGGCTGGCCGCCTGCTTGTCACTCGCGCGGTACCAGCGATCGCGCAGCGTGGTCGCTTCCTCGAGACCTCCGTCGAGTGCAGGGCTCATGTCCACGCTGATCACCGGCCCGACGAGCGAGGGCTCCTCGGCGGCGAGCCAGTACGCGATGAAGCCGCCGTGGCTGTGACCGATGATGATCGGATGATCGAGCTTGCGGTCGCGGATGTAGCGCGCGAGGTCGCGTACGGTGGCGGCGCTGATCCCGGGCTCCTCGATGCGAGGCACGCCCGCGAAGCCGGCGAGCGTGATGACGTGCGCCTGGTAACCGGTGAAGTGGGCGACCGCGTCGGTCCACACCGAGCCGGGACACGCGACGCCCGGGATGAAGATGATCGGTCGCCCCGTACCGGAGACCTCGACGCGAAAGGCCGCGGGCTCGAACGGCTCCGCGGCGGCCACGCGTGGGCCCGCGGTCACGAGCCACAGGAGCACCAGCCAGACGCGCATGCCTGACGATAGCGCGGCCGTCACGGCACGACCGCGATTCCCCATGGGCTTCTGCCAGCGGGGATCGTGCGCACGATCAGCCGAGTACGCGCGTCGCGGCGGCGGCGCACGTCCACCGCGGGTGTGATCGCGAAGAGCGCGCGTTCATGTCGGCGCGAGCGATGCACCAACCGCGCCCGCGCGATGCGAGCCGCAACGATCACGCTTTGTGTCTGTGCCGCGATGGCGGCTCCCGTCCAGGCGGACGAGTCCGGCGCTCCCGCTCGTCCGCGTGACGACCAAGGCGAACCCACCACCCCGGGCGAGGTGATCGTGGTGACCGAGCCCGTGCCGGTGCGCCCGATCCGCGACGTCGCCACGCCGGTGACCGTGCTCGACCGCCGCGAGCTCGCACGTTCGCCCCGCGTGCTCGCCGACGACCTCGTTCGCACCGTCCCGTGGGCCAGCACCTTCCGGCGCAGCTCGAGCGCGATCGCGGATCCGACGTCGCAGGGCCTCAGCCTGCGCGGCGTCGGATCGTCCGCCGTATCGCGTGCGCTCGTGCTGCGCGACGGCGTGCCCGAGAACGACCCGTTCGGCGGCTGGATGTACTGGCGCGGCGTCTCGCCGCTCGACCTCCAGCGCATCGAGATCGCGCCCGGCGGTGCGGCGGTGCCGTTCGGCAACGTCGCGCTCGGCGGTGTCGTCCGGCTCGTGTCGCGCCCGATCGAAGCCATCGTCGTCGAGGTGCGCGCGTTCGTCGACTACGTCCAGCGCGCCTCGACACTGCCGCTAGATGAAAGGCTCGCGAATGCGCACTCGCGCTTGTCGGCTCTGTACACAGCGGCACTCGCACTGCCGCCGTTGCCGGAGCCGGGCAGCGTAGACGCAGGCCCGCGGCCCGCAAATCCGGAGGGCTGGCAGGGCTTCGAAGACACGACCTCTACTGGATGTTCTTCGACCCGTACGACGAGTCTTCTCTGGTTGCCGGATCGCTGTCGGATGACGTGCTCGACATCTATGCAGATGTTTCCCGAGGGCTCGCACTCTGGGACGCGTCGCACACCTCCGAAGCGATCTGGGAGTGGCGCTTCCAATTCGACATTCATTGGGGCGCGCATGCCGTCAACGCGCTGGGCGCGCTCCATCGAGCGTGCAACGCGTGGAGCTAGGCGCTAGCGCCCAGGCAAAGGCAGAATCCCGAGCTCGATCCCTTCAGCGCAGCGCGAGACTTCATCGATGATGGCTTCGCCGTCCTCCATGGCACCCCGGTTCTCTCGCGGGATCGGACCGACAGCGGCATTCACGGTCTCGTGCGCCTGACGGATGCAGTCGGCGTTCGTGCAGCTACACATCACGTCGCGGCTCGCTGCGAGCTCGGTGAGCTGTTTGTCGAGTGCTGTGTCGCCGGAAGGGCGCGGCTTCGTTCGGCGCCCGTAGTGGGCCTCGAGATAAGCGCGAATGCGCTCGAGTTCGTCGGCACTCAGCGCGACCGGGCATCGCAGGTCTGTCCGCGGAGAGAACCGTGCAGCTTGTGCAACGGTGCTCAGGGCGCACAACGCCGCGATCTTCTCTCGGGCGTTGCGGGGCGCAGTTGCGGAATTCGCCTCGTCGATCATGAGCTTGGTGTTGGCGAGCGCGTCTTCCAAAGGCTTCGCTGCCTCCGGCGCGGCACACGCGATGGCACGTCCGTGAAACCGCACTGCCAGATCGCAGAGTGTCATCGGGTCGACGGATATCGCTGCATCACGCGGAGCCGTGATGAGAGGGGCCGCACTGCCGGCAGGCGAACCCTCGTGCGGCCTCGAGTCTTTCGAGCCACAAGCACTCGCTAGAATGGCGAGCAGGATCCATCTGGTCTCTGCGCGCTCTCGTCGCCCGCTCATGCGCACGATAGTGCCAGGCTGCGGTGATTCGGTCGCACGATGAAGCTCGCGATCGCGCTCGTGCTCGCCGGATGTGGTGCTTCGCCGAAGCCGGTTCGCCGCGGACATGCCGGGGCCACCCGTGCAGTTCACGACCGAGACGGCGGGCAAGGTCGTGTTTCGTGCGCAGATGCTGCGTGCCCGCTGATCACTGCGCGTAGATCGTGTCGGTCTGGTCCGGGATGATCGCGTTCGCGTCGTCGCGGCACGGACCGCCGACGCCCGCGGAGGTCTTGCACGCGGTGGTCGAGCAGGCGTACGGGCCCTTCTGGCCGTTGGGCGAGATGAACATCGGGTTGATGCGCCACGTGTCACCTTCGTTGCGATAGGCGAAGCACATGAGCTCGGCCTTGCCGCGATTGACGACGAGCTTGTATTGCGAGTCGCGCAGGAACTCGATGTCGGTGTCGGAGTCGCCGGCCGCGAACACCTGGCGCGTGCGCATGGCAGCGGGCCGGCGCTCGATCGCGGTGGCCGTGGTGTCGCCGTAGATGACCTTGTTGATCCAGCACCGCTTGCCCTCGATGTAGCTGATCATCGTCTGCTCGCCGTCCGCGACGGGGCCGCAGCCCTCGAAGGTGTAGAGCAGCTTGCCGCTGGCGTCGGTCTGCGAGCGGATGCCGACGACGCGGTCCTTCGCGACGCCGACCATCGGTGCGAGCGCGCCGACCACATCTTGAGGCGAGGCCGTGATGATCCACACGTCGTAGCCGCGCGATTGGATCGCCTTGATGAGATCGGACACCTGGTCGTAGATGCGCAGGTAGCCGTTGAGCCCGGCGCGCGTGCCGACGGTCTGCGTCGTGCCTTTCGCCGCGGCGAACATCGGGGCCGTCGCGTCGAGCGCGAACTGCTCGACCTCGGCGTGCGTGTAGCCCGCGAGCAGCTGCGGGGTCCACGCGTAGGTGGGCTCCATGCGGCGGTAGTCGTGGCCCGTGAAGCCGGCGGTCGAGGTGGCGACGCCGTTCTCGTCGAGCACCTTGTTGTCGATGTAGAGCGACAGCATCTGGTTGGCGCACTTCTGCCCGGCGGCGGTGTTGGTCGGCAGCGGCTCGCCGGCCGCGATGCTCTGGTCGCAGTCGCGGACGAGCGCATCGACGGCGGCCTGCGTGATGAACGCGCTGGTCTGGTGCCAGTCCTTGTTCGGCGGCTGACGCACCTTGCCCTGGTTGATCATGTAGAAGGTGATCGCGTCGCCGACGTCGTTCTTGACGACGGTGTTGTCCCAGTCGAACAGCGCGATGGGCTTCGCGTTGGCGTCGTAGCCGGCGCTCGCGCAGCCCTTGCTGTCGAGCCAGGTGGTCAGCGTCTCGCGGTTCTGCCCGTACCAGGTCAGGTCGGTGCGCAGCGCCGTCGGCTGACACGCGCTCGGCGGCGCATCGGGCGTCTCGGGCGCGTCGGGCGCCGGCGTCTCCGGCGCGTCGGGGGAGATGGGGTTCGTGCCGTCGTCACCGCATGCGGTGACCATGGCGAGGAGTGCGGCTGCGAGGATCTTGACGTTGGACATGCCGACGTTGTGCCCAACCTCCTCGTGAGCACGACATGGCCGCCGCGTGAGCAACGCGTGAAGCTACCGGCCGTGGCAGCGCTTGTACTTCTGTCCCGAGCCGCACGGACACGGATCGTTGCGGCCGACGTTGGCGGTACCGCCGAGCAACCGCTCGACGGCGGAGCACAGCAACTCGTAGTCGGCGCCCGAGCGCAGCGCCTGGTGCATCGCGGCGCGCATCGGCTCCTGCTCGCCGAACGTCATCTCGGTGCGCGCGTGCTGGTAATAGGCGACCTGGCCGTCGCCCGTGGCACCGCAGTGGGTGTTGTCGTCTAGCGCGTGGGTGGTCCGGCAGCGCGCGGGGCGCGCCTCGTAGATCGAGCACAGGCCCTCGTGATTGAACGCGCACATCACCCCGCGCCGCTTGAGCTCGAGCGCGGCGGCACGCAGCTCCTCCTGCGTGCGAGCGCGGCCGAGCGCGCGACCTGCATCGCCGACGCCGGCCTTCCAGGCCGGGAGCTTCGCGAGGAAGCGCGCCTTGATCTCCGCGTGCCCCGGGAGCGAGAGCCACTCGGCGACGGTGACGGCCTCGCCCTCTCCGACGAGCAGCGGCGACACGCAGCAGCTGCTGCAACCGGCACCGCACGCGAGCACGTGGCCTTCCTGCGCGATCGTCGCGGCGCGCTCCTCGATCGCCGCGTCGAGCTCCGCGTGCATCACCATGGTGAGGCCCGCCGCGTCGGCGCGCTGGAGCACGGGCAGCCGCACGCGCTCGCCTCGCGCGTGCTGCTCGAGCGCGGCACCGAGCTGACCTGCGACCTCGGCGAGGCGGGCGACGTCGTGCGTGATGGGCATCGCCGCCGATGTTAATGCGTGTAGCTGCGGAACGTCCCGGCGCGGTACCGATCGATCGAGCGCTCGATGTCCTCACGGGTTTCTCCGATGAACGGCCCGTACGAGACCAGCGAGACCTGCTGGCGCTCGCCCGCGTAGACGAGGAGGCGCGCCGCCGCGGTTCCGGGGTTGGCGATCGCCAGCTGCGTGTCACCGTTGCGGACGGCAGGACGATCGAGCCAGCCGACCTGCGTCGGCGACAGCTCCGTGCCCTCGACGCTGACCACACCGTCGATCACGTAGAGGAAGCCGTTGAAGCTCGCCGGCAGCACTTGCTCGACGCGCGCGCCGGGGTCGAGCCGCACGTCGAGCAGCGTCACCGGGACGCGGTTGCGTGTCGTCGACACCAGGTCACCGGTGCGCCCGCTGTAGAGCCGCACCTCCACGCCGGGCTCGCGCCGCACCGGGACGTCGGCGCTACGGATGATCTGGTTGTCGGGCTCGGTCCACCGCGTCGCGTGCGACAGCGTGAGCCACAGCTGCAGCAAACGGAACTGTCCACGCACCGTGCCCTCGGGGCCATGGACGATGCCGCTGCCGGCCGTGGTCCACTCGACGTCACCCGGTGCGAGGTGGCCGTCGCCGCCCTCGGCCTCCATGCCGCCTGCGAGCGGGAACGTCACCGTCTCGAACCCGGCGTGCGGATGCGGCCCCGCCTGCAGCGTGCCGTCGAGGCGATCGTCCATGAGCAGGATGAACGGATCCTGATCGGCCCAGCGATCGGGGCGGACGACCTCGACGACCTGGTGGTCGGGCCCGAACTGACCGCGCGACGGCGGCGGAAGGTCGATGCGACGAGCGATGCTGCGCACGATCATGGTGCGTCGCATCTACCACGCTGCGCCGTGCTGGCTACCGCCGAGCCGCACGCGGACGACCTCACCGCCCAGAGGCGAGGTAGGTCCCAGTCACGATGGCCGAGCACCTGGCCATCCGCGCGGATGTCGTCGAGGCGCGCGAGGTCGAGCTCGGTGACGAGCACCTCCGGTCGATCGAGGGCGCCGAGCGCGACCACGCCGTCGGCCGGGAACCCGCGGTCGCTCGGCGCGAACACCCCCGCCGCGCCGACGTTCTCGTCGACGGCGATCGACCACGGCGCGAGCCCCACGGTGGGCGCCTGGATCACGTAGCACTGGTTCTCGAGGGCGCGCGCCTGCGCCGCGATGCGCACGCGGTGGTAGCCGGCGAGCGCGTCGGTGCAGCTCGGCACCGCGAGCACGTTCGCCCCCGCGGCGACGAGACGGCGCGCGATGAGC
>DATLHR010000674.1:0-54199 GCA_035539815.1 Kofleriaceae bacterium | reverse complement strand
AAGCTGCTGCTCGAGATCGCGAGCGCGGTGATCACCTACGCCGTCATGCTGCCAGGAGGGGATGCGAAGGATCTCGTCGATGCATGCGAGGTGGCGCGACGCATCGCCAACGACTTGGCCGCCGAGGTAAGGAAGGCGCTCGAGATCGCGCATCGCCTCGAAGGCAAGGACGACGGCGCGCTCGCGAAGCTTCGCGGCGATGACAGCGCTGCTTCCGAGCCGGACCAGGTTCGTGCGCGCGCCGCGAGAAACACGCCTCTCGGACTGTGCGACGACTCGGAACTCCAGCGACCGGACTCGCACGTATGTCCGCTCGGCGGGCCACAGCGAGCAGCGATCCGCGCGAAGGTCATCCTGCGTATCGGCTCGATTGCGGATGCGTGGAGAGATGCGATTCAAGAGAGCGCGCTAAACGCGGCACTCGCGGATCTCGCGGCTGACCACGGACTGCACCCGCTCCTCACGCTTCTGCTCGACGCAGGGAGTGCCTTCGTTGGCGGCAAGGCTGCCTCGGCATTGGTGAAGTACGCCGACCGCCAGACCGCAGAGCAGCTCGGCCTCGCGTTTCTGCCCAGTGACACGTCGTGGTCGATCATGCCGCTTCGGGCTGCGGCATTGAAACAGGGCGCGAGCACGCTGCCAAGCCTCGCCAAGAAACTCGCCGACCGCGCCAAGGCCGCAGCTGCATCCGCGCCGAAAACTCCCAACGACCTCCACCGTCAGGCCAACGAGATCGCCAGGTCCTGGCGGGATAACGCTCAGATCGACGTGGCGCAGTTGACGGACCCCGACCTGGTGACCCTGTCGGAAGGTCTCGACAGCACACCATTTGACCGTGCGTACTTCGACGCGAAGATGACGAGGCTCGTCACCGAATATCAACCGGTGGTCGCCCTCGGCACCGTCAACTGGACAGGACATCCACTTCGCCTCGCATGGGTCACGTCGGCAGGGCGCCCCGCTCGACTCGCGGCCGTTCGACCACGGCTCTGCGACCGAGTGGCGGGGTTCGCGGAGTGTGCCTTCGACGTAGCGCACGTCCTTCGCCACGATGGCAGCACGCGCTTGGATTTCGAGGCCTGGATCGATCCATCGCTGTACGAGGTCGCGCTGGCTCGTGGGTCCGAGCCCATTGGTGTCGATGCGAAGGACGCGCGCTGGGCGACCTCGCCGATACCGTGGACCGCTCCCGACGATGACGAAGGCTTGACGCTACTGGGGCTCCACCTGGGGGAGAATCTGAAGTGATGTCGGCGAAACGCAAATGGGTGATCGCAACCGCCTGTCTCTCGCTCCTCCTCGTGGCTTCGACGGCCTACATCGCGCTTCTGCGCAAGCGCATCGAGCGTGCAACCCGCTACGTCAACGCTGGGATGTCCAGTGTTGCGTACGTGTGCGAGGTCACCGCGGCGGCTCTCAAGAACCCGAATGCTAGATATCCACCGATACTGGATGTGGCCGACGCCTGCATGGACGTGCCCGGTGACTCCGAGCTCGATCTTCGCCGGCAGGAGCTTCGAGACCAGGACTTCGGCGCGGTCGCACGGCGACTCGAGCGTCACATGGAGCAGCGGCTCTTGCCAATCTGGGGCACGCGGGAGCCCTACGGCTTCGACGAAGCGTACTTGCCGAAGGGGTTTCGCGACGACTGAGAGTCGCAACCGTTGCTGAGGCGTGTCGATACGCGGCGCCATGTCCGACTCTATCGAAGTCGCTTCTCAGAACTGGATGTCGTTGTGGCTCGCCGCGATCCAGGCCCGGATCGACGCAGCGCTCTGTGACGCCGCGGGCGCGTGCCCGGACGACGCGCTCGCGATCGCGGCGACCCTCGACGCGCAACTCGAGCGCATGCGCCCCGAGGTTGCCTACATCCCGGCAACCTGGCTGCGCACGCGACTCGGGCTGTCGCGCACCGAGGAGACGGCGGTGTGGCTGCTCGTCGCGAGCGCAGCTTCGCCGGCGATGCGCGCGATGCTGCGGACGCTGGGGCGAGGAGAAGCGGAGGAGCCGACGGTCGAGGTCGTCCAGCGGGTCGTGTATCGAGCCCCGGGACATGCGCTGGTAGCGTGGCGCGAGCTCGGAGCCGAGGGGAGACTGGCGCAGCTCGGGCTCGTCGTGCCGGCGGAGCGCGAGCGCCGCATGCCGGATCATCGGCGCGGCCTCCAGGTGACCGATCGCGTGCGCGGGCTGGCGCTCGGCGACACAGCGCTCGCCGCCGAGCTCGCGCACGTCGCGCGGCTCTCGCCTGACGCACTCCGGCTCGACGAGGTGGTGGTCGCCGACGGCGTCATCGAGCGAGCGCGCATCCACGCGCGATCTCGGCGGCCGTTCGTCGTCGTGGTCGGAGGAGATGGCGTGGGGCGCACGACCTTGCTGCGTGCGGCGCTCGCCGACGCGGGCACGAGCGCGATCGAGGTCGAAGGTGCGGCGTTGGCCAAGCACCCCGAGGAGCTGAGCGCGCAGCTCCACGTCCTCGTGCGCGAAGCGCTCCTGCTCGACCGAGCGATGCTCGTGCGTGGCCTCGATGATGTCCTCGCCGGTGACGGCGGCGAAGCGCGCGCCGCCATCATCGAGCAGGTCCTGGCACGCTCGGAGGTCGCGCTGTTCGCGACGGCGCGCCGCCGGCCCGCGAGCCTGCGCGCGAGCCGCACGATCGTGATGCTCGAGCTGGGGCCGCTCACGACGCCGCAGCGAGCGGCGCTGTGGGCCCGTGCGATTCCTGGCATCGCCTCCGATGAGACACAGCTGCTCGCCTCGCTCTACCCGCTCGCCCCGGCCGTGATCCACGCGGTCGGGTGCGTGCTCGAAGCACGCCGGCCCGTGATCCCGAGCCCCGAGCTGCTGCGCGAGCTGATCGACGAGGTCGTCGATGCACGGCTGACGGGGCTCGCCGATCGCGTGAGCGTCACGCAGGCCTGGGAGGACCTGGTCCTCCCGCCCGAGCAGCACAACGCCCTGGTCGAGCTGGTCGTGCGCGTTCGCGAGCGCAGCCGCGTGTACGAGACCTGGGGCTTCGGCCCGAAGGTCGGCAAGGGGCTTGGCATCGCGGCGCTGTTCTCGGGGCCGCCGGGGACTGGCAAGACGATGGCGGCCGGGCTGATCGCGAACGAGCTCGGCCTCCCGCTGTACCGCGTCGATCTCTCGCAGCTGGTCTCCAAGTACATCGGCGAGACCGAGAAGAGCTTGGCAGCGCTGTTCGATGCCGCCGAGAGCACGGCGTGCGTGCTGCTGTTCGACGAGGCGGACTCGCTGTTCGGCAAGCGCACCGAGGTGAAGTCGAGCACCGACCGCTACGCGAACCTCGAGGTCAACTACCTGCTACAGCGCCTCGAGACGTTCACGGGGATCTGCCTCCTCACCACGAACCACGAACGTGCGATCGACGAGGCCTTCACCCGTCGGCTCACCCTTCACGTCCGGTTTTCGATGCCCGAGGAGGCGGAGCGAGCGCGCCTGTGGGCGTCGATGCTGCCGCCCGAGGCGCCGGTGGCTGACTCGCTCGAGCTCGAGGAGCTCGCACGACGCACCGCGCTCTCGGGCGGTCACATCCGCAACGCCGTGCTGCGGTCGGCGTTCTTCGCCGCGCACGCGGGCACCCCGATCACGATGGACCACCTCTGGCGGGCCACCGTGATCGAATACGAAGCGAGCGGCAAGATCGCGCCGGCCGCCTAGTCGTTGTCGCGGTTGAGCGCCTGCACGTCGCGCGGGTTCAGGCCGCTGTAGTTCGGATCGGTGCTCGTGCAGGGGGCGGTGATGATGCTGTACAGCTGATCGCCGTCCTTGATCGCGTCGTCGACGCCCTGCAGGTTGACCTGCTGCTGCGTGTTCCAGTTCGCCGGCGTGAACGTGACGCTCGAGGTGGCGATCGTGCCCTCGGTGGTATCGCTCGACGAGAAGGTACAGGTCACGTTCGCCGATGGCATGGTCGTCAGCTGAATGCGGAAGAACGGGCTCGGACCCCCGCCCTCGCTCGTACGCAGCAGCTTGCGCGCCTTGATGTAGACCTGCGGCGTGTCGTTGTCGATCGTCGTGATCTCCACATTGGCCGGATCGAGGCCGTTGTAGTTCGGGTCAGTACTGGACGCGACCCCGGTCAACACGAACCAGGTGACGTTGCCGTCCGCCTCGGCATCGTTGACGCCGGTCACCGTGACCTCCTGCGGGACGTTCCAGTTCGCCGGCGTGAACGTCAGGCTCGTCACGTTCACCGTCCCCTCGGTGGCGTCACCCGAGACGATCGGGATGGTGACGTTCGCGGTCGGTGCCGTGTTGAGCACGATCGTGAACGTGTCGAAGTCGGCGAACTCGGAGACGAAGATGCCGCTGGTCGGCTCCACGGTGAACCCCGGGATGTCGTTGTCGGTGTTCGTGACGAGGACGTCGGCAGGATCGATCCCGTCGTAGCCGCCGTCGGCGCTGGTCGCGGCCGCGGTGACGATCGAGTAGACCTGGTTACCATCGGTGATCGCGTCGTCGACGCCCGTGATGCTCACGGTCTGCGGCGTGTTCCAGTTCGCGGACGTGAACGTCACGCTCGCGAACGGTAGCGTTCCTTCGGTCGGGTCCGAGCTCGTGACCCCGACGACGACGTCGGCGGTGGGCTGCGATGCGAGCACGATCGTGAACTGGGCGGTGTCCAGATTCTCCGACGTGACCAGGCCCGAGGTCGGGGCGACCAGGATGCCCGGTGAATCGTCATCGACGTTCGTGCCCGACACGTCCGACACGACGAGCCCGTTGTAGCCGGCGTCCGCGCTGCTCGCCGCAGAGGTCACGACCGTGAAGGTCTGATTACCGTCGGCGACGAAGTCATTCACACCGGTGATCGTGACGGTCTGCTCGGCCGCCCAGTTCGCCGTGGTGAACGTCAGCGTGGGCGTCGACAGCGTGGCCTCACCGGGCTTGCTCGACGTGAGGCCGATCGTGACATCCGCGCTCGGCTGCGACGTCAGCACCACGGTGAATGTCGCGGTGCCGCCGCTCTCCGTGGTCTGCAGGCCCGAGAGCGGCGTGATCGTGACGCCCGGCGAGTCGTTGTCGATGTTCGTCACCGACACGTTCGGCGGGTTGATCCCGTTGTAGTTGCCATCGGCGCTGGTCGCGATGCCGACGATGACCTGATAGGGCGCGTTGCCGTCCGCCATCGGATCGTCGACGCCGGTAACGGTGATCGTCTGCGGCGCGTTCCAGTTGAGCATCGTGAAGGTCACGCTCGTCGGCGCCACCGTTCCCTCGCCGACATCACTCGAGCTGATCGGAATGGTGACGTCCGCCGTCGGCTGCGACTGCAGGACGATGTTGAACGTCGCCGTCCCGCCCGGGTCCTCCGCGGTCTGGAGCCCGCTGGTCGGGTTGACGAGGATGCCGGCGATGTCGTTGTCGAGGTTCGTGACGCTGACGTCGGCCGCGTTGCGCGCGGCGTACTGCGGATCGCCGCTGGTCGCCGGTGCCGTCACGATCGAGAACAGCTGGTTGCCGTCGGCGATGTCATCGTTGACGCCGGTGACGGTGACGAGTTGCGGCGCGCTCCAGTTGGCGGTCGTGAACGTCACGCTCGCCGGGTTCACGGTGCCTTCGCTCGTGTTGCTCGACGACAGCGCGATCGTGACGCTCGCCGTGGGCTGCGACGTGAGGACGATGCTGAACTGCGCCTGTCCTCCGCCCTCGGAGGTCTGCAGGCCGCTGACTGGTGACACGGTGATGCCGGCCGAGTCGTCGTCGGTGTTGGACACCACGACATCTGCCGGGTCAACCGCGAGGTAGCCGAGGTCGGTGCTCACCGCGGGCGCGAGCACGATCGTGTACTCCTGGCTGCCGTCGGCGATCGCATCGTCGACGCCGGTCACCGTCACGGTCTGCGGCGAGCTCCAGTTGAGCGCGGTGAACGTCAGCGTGGCGGGCGCCGCGGTGCCTTCGCCGAGGTCGTTCGAGGTGAGCGCGATGACGACGTTGCCAGTCGGCTGCGAGTTGAGCACGACCGTGAACGTCGCCTGACCGCCCGCTTCGGAGGTGGTGAGGCCCGCCGTCGGCGTCACGGTGATGCCAGCCGTGTCATCATCGGTGTTGGACACCGTGACGTCGGGGACCGGCAGCCCGTTGTAGCCGGCATCGGGGCTGGTCGCCGCCGCGGTGACCACGTGGTAGGTCTGGTCGCCGTCCGCGATGGCGTCATCCGCGCCCGTCACCGTGACGGTCTGCGGCGCGTTCCAGTTGAGCGCGGTGAACACGACGCTCGCCGGGCTCACCGCGCCTTCGGAGGCGTCGTCCGTGGTCAGCCCGACCGTCACGGGCGAGGTCGGCTGCGACGTGAGCACGATCGTGAACGTCGCGGAGCCACCCGCCTCGGTGGTGGTGAGGCCGTTGATCGGGGTGACCACGAAGCCTGCGGAGTCGTTGTCGATGTTGCTGACGCTGACGTCGCTCGGGTTGAGGCCGCCATAGTTCGCGTCGGCGCTGACAGCGGCGGCCGTCACGATCGTGTACGGCGCGTTGCCGTCCGCGATATCGTCATCGATGCCGGTGACCGTCACGGTCTGCGGCGCGTTCCAGTTCGCGGCGGTGAACGTGAGGCTCGCGGGGCTGACGGTGCCCTCGTCGGTGGCGCTCGAGGTGAGCGCGACGGTCACAGAGCTCGTCGGCTGCGAGGTCAGGCGGATCGTGAACGTCGCCTGACCGCCGGCCTCGGTCGTCGTCAGTCCGACGGTCGGCACCACGAGGAACCCGGCCGAGTCGTTATCGACGTTGATGACCGAGACGTTCGCGGCGTCACGCGCGGTGTAGCCGGGATCCGTGCTCGAGGCCGCGCCGGTCACGATCGTATAGGTCTGGTTGCCGTCGGCGAGAGCGTCGTCGACGCCGGTCACCGTCACCACCTGGGGCGCGTTCCAGTTGAGCGGCGTGAACGTCACGCTCGCGGGTGAGACAGTGCCTTCGCCCGGGTCACTCGAGGACAGCGGGATCGTCACGATCGCAGACGGCATCGAGTTGAGCACGATGGTGAACGTCGCCTGGCCACCGCCCTCCGTCGTGGTGAGCGGCGACGTCAGCGTGGCCACCGTGATGCCGGCGCTGTCGTTGTCGGTGTTGGAGACCGCGACGTCGCTCGGGTTCAGCCCGCTATAGCTGGCGTCCGAGCTGGTCGCGGCGCTGGTCACGATCGTGTACGGCTGCGGACCATCGGCCGCGACGTCCTCGACGCCGGTGACCGTGACCGTCTGCGGTGCGTTCCAGTTCGCCGGCGTGAACACCACGGTGGTCGGCGCGACGACGCCCTCGCTCGTGTCGTTCGAAGACAGGTCCACGCTCACGTTCGCGGTCGGCTGCGAGGTGAGGACGATCGTGAACGTCGCCTGGCCGCCCGCCTCGGTGGTGATGAGCCCCGAGATCGGGGTGACCAGGAACCCGGCCGAGTCGTTATCGATATTGGTGAGCGAGACGTTCGCGGCGTCGCGCCCGGCGTAGCCCGGGTCCGCGCTCGTCGCGGCGAGCGTCGAGATGCTGTATGGCTGGTTGCCGTCGGCAGCCGCATCATCCACACCCTGCACGGTCACCGTCTGGGGCGCGTTCCAGTTGGCGGTCGTGAACGTGACGCTAGCCGGGCTCACCGTGCCCTCGCTGGTGTCGGTCGACTGCAGCGGGATCGTGACGGCCGCGGTCGGCTGTGAGTTGAGGACGATCGTGAACGTCGCCGTGCCGCCCGCCTCGGTGGTCTGGAGTCCAGACGTCGGCGTGACCGTGATGCCCGCACTGTCGTTGTCGGTGTTGTTGACGAGGACGTTCGCCGGATCCTGCCCGGCGTAGCCGGTATCCGCGCTGGTCGCCGCGGCGGTCACGACCTGGTACGGCTGGGTGCCGTCGGCGACCGCGTCGTCGACGCCGGTCACGGTGACCGTCTGCGGCGCGTTCCAGTTCGCCGCGGTGAACGTGACGCTCGCCGGGCTGACAGTGCCTTCGCCGCTATCGCTCGAGGACAGCGCGATCGTGACGTCGGCCGTCGGCTGCGAGGTGAGCACGATGGTGAAGGTGTCGTCACCGCCGGCCTCGGTGGTCACCAGGCCCGACGTCGGAGTGACCAGCACGCCCGCCGAGTCGTTATCGAGGTTGACGGCCGCGACGTCGGTCGGGTCGACGCCCGCATAGCCGGCGTCGGTCGAGGCGCCAGGACCGATCAGGATCGTGTACGGCTGGTTGCCATCGGCGAGCGCGTCGTCGACGCCGGACACCGTCACCACCCGCGGCGCGTTCCAGTTCACGGCGGTGAACGTCACCGTGGTGACGTCGGCGAGTCCTTCGCCCGCGTCCGAGCTCATGATCGTGAACGTGACGTCCGCGGTCGGCTGCGAGTTGAGGACGATGGTGAACGTGTCCTGGCCTCCCGCCTCGGTGGTCTGCAGCGGGCCGCCCGCGACCGTGACCCCCGGCGAGTCATCGTCGGTGTTCGAGAGCGAGACGTCGGCTCCGTCGATCCCGGCATAGCCCGCGTCGGTGCTCGTCGCGGCGCCGGTCACGATCGAGTAGACCTGGTTGCCGTCGGCGATCGCGTCATCGACGCCGGTGACCGTGACGGTCTGGGGAGCGCTCCAGTTCGTCGAGGTGAACGTGACCGACGCGATCGCGATCGTGCCCTCGGTCGTGTCGCTCGACGACAGCGGGATCGTGACGTCGGCCGTGGGCTGCGAGTTGAGGACGACCGTGAACGTGGCCTCGCCGCCGCTCTCGGTCGTGACCAGCCCCGTGGTCGGCGCGACCGTCACGCCGGGGCTGTCGTTGTCGAGGTTCGAGACCTCGACGTCGGCCGGATCGAGCGCCAGGTAGCCGTCATCGGCGCTCTGCGCGGGCTCGGTGACGATCGTGTAGGTCTGCGCGCCATCGGCGAGTGCGTCGTCGATACCGGTCACGGTGACCGTCTGCGGCGCGTTCCAGTTCACGGCGGTGAACGTCAACGCGACGGGCGCGACGATGCCTTCGCCGGTGTCGCTCGAGGTCAGCGCGACCGTCACGTTGGCCGTCGGCTCGGAGGTGAGCACCACGGTGAACGTCGCCTGACCTCCGGCCTCGGTGGTCTCCAGGCCCGACGTCGGCGTGACGATGAAGCCCGGCGTCTCGTCGTCGAGGTTGGTGACCGAGACGTCGTCGGGATCGAGGCCCGAGAACCGGCGATCCGCGGTGATCACCTCCGCGGTCTGGATCGTGTACGGCTGCGCGCCATCCGCGACCGCATCGTCGGCGCCGGTCACCGTGACGGTCTGCGGAGCGTTCCAGTTATCGGTGGTGAACGTCACCGACGCGGGACTCACCGTCCCCTCCCCGGTGTCGCTCGACGCGAGTGGGATCTCGACGTCGGTCGTCGGCTTGCCCGCGAGGACGATCGTGAACGTCGCCGTTCCGCCGGCCTCCGTCGTCGTCAACCCGCTCGCGGGCTCGAGGACGACCCTCGCATCGCCGAGATCAGGGATCCGGTTATCACCACACGCCGCCACCAGCATCGCAACCACCACGCCGACTCTCAGGTTCATAGGCGCGCAGCATGCGATCGGTCGCGCGTGAAAAGGAACTCACTGAGACCTGAATCAGCGGGGCATCGCGCCGGCCAGGTCCCGGACGAGCGCCGCCACCCGCGCCGGGGCGCCCGAGGCCTCCCCGGCGGCCACGCGGTCCACGAGCGCGGTCCCCACGACGACGCCGTCGGAGATCGCGGAGAAGCGGCGCGCATCCTCCGGCGTGCGGATGCCGAACCCCACCGCGACCGGGGCGTTGGCGGCCGCGCGGATCGCGGCGAGACGTTCGGGGTCGACGGGCGCCGCGGCGCGCGAGCCGGTGACGCCGGTCAGCGAGATGTAATAGACGAACGGCGCCGCGACCGAGGCGAGGCGCGCGATGCGGTCCGGCGTCGATGTGGGGGCGACGAGCGGCACGACGTCGACCCCGTGCGCGCCGAGGGGCGTGGCGAGCTCGCCGAGCTCGTCGATGGGGAGGTCGACGGTGAGCACCGCATCGACGCCGGCGGCGGCGGCGGTGCGGGCGAACGTCTCGACGCCCATGACGAAGATCGGGTTGTAGTAGCCGAACAGGACGACCGGCGTGTCGATGCTGCGGGCGCGCAGGTCACGCACGGCATCGAGCGCCCGCGGGAGGCTCGCGCCGGCCGCGAGGGCGCGCTCCATCGCGCGCTGGATCGACGGGCCATCGGCGGACGGATCGCTGAACGGGACGCCGAGCTCGATGACATCGGCGCCGGCGCGGGCGACGGCCTCGAGCACCGCGATCGAGGTGGCAGGATCCGGATCGCCGAACGTGAGGTAGGCGACGAGCGCGGCCCGCTGCTCACCGGCCGCGCGCGCGAAGGCCTGGCGCAGACGCTGGGTCACGGGTGACCTCCTCGCCGCTGCGCGACGGTGACCATGTCCTTGTCGCCGCGTCCCGAGAGACCGACGACGATGACGCCCCCGGTCCCGACGATCGACGCGACCTCGTCGAGCGCGGCGATCGCGTGCGCGGTCTCGAGCGCGCACAGGATGCCCTCCGTGCGCGCGAGCCGTTCGAGTGCGGCGAGCGCCTGGGTGTCGGTGCGCGAGACGTAGGTCGCGCGACCCGAGGTCATCCACCACGCATGCTCGGGGCCGACCCCCGGATAGTCGAGGCCGGCGCTGATCGAGTGCGCGTGCGCGATCTGGCCGAGGCGCGCTGCGTCCTCGTGGGTGAGCACGTAGCTCTTGCTGCCGTGGAGCACGCCGACCCGCCCTGCCCCCAGCGTCGCAGCGTGGCGGCCTGTCTCGACGCCATCGCCGGCCGCCTCGACGCCGACGAGCTTCACGCTCGCATCGGCGACGAACGGCGCGAACAGCCCCGCCGCGTTGCTGCCACCGCCGACACAGGCGACGAGCGCGTCGGGGAGCCGGCCGATCGCCGCGTGCAGCTGCGCGCGCGCCTCACGGCCGATCACGCTCTGCAGGTCGCGCACCATCCATGGATACGGATGCGGGCCGGCGACCGAGCCGATCAGATAGAACGTGTCGCCGACGTTGGTGACCCAGTCGCGCAGCGCCTCGTTCATCGCGTCCTTGAGCGTGCGCGTGCCGCTCTCGACCGCGTGGACGGTCGCGCCGAGCAGGCGCATGCGCTCGACGTTGAGCGCCTGACGCACGACGTCCTCGGCGCCCATGTAGATCTCGCACGGCAGGCCGAACAGCGCGGCGACCGTCGCGGTCGCGACCCCGTGCTGCCCTGCCCCCGTCTCGGCGATCAGGCGGCGCTTGCCCATGCGGCGCGCGAGCACCGCCTGCCCGATGCAGTTGTTGATCTTGTGCGCGCCGGTGTGGTTGAGGTCCTCGCGCTTGAGGAACACCTCGGCACCGACGTCGGCCGAGAGCCGCCGCGCGTGATACAGGCGCGATGGCCGTCCGACGTAGTCGGCGAGCAGCGCGTCGACCTCGGCCCAGAAGCCGGCATCCGCGCGCGCCGCCCGCCATGCGGCCTCGAGCTCGGCGATCGCGGGCATCAGCGTCTCGGCGACGTATTGCCCGCCGAACTCACCGAACCGTCCGCGCACGGGCTCGGGGAGCTGAGCGATCTCCTCGACGGTGGACATCCCCGATCGCGTACCACGCCGGCGCGCGCTGAGGTCCGCCGCGGCGTGCGGATTCCTCTGACTTTCGAAGCGCCATCGAGTAACGTCCGCCGCCATGCGGCTAGCAGCGCTTGTCCTCCTCGTCGGCCTCGGCGCGTGTGGCGGGAACGGTCCCGACGACGGAGCTCCGCCCGGCCCCGACGGCGGCAATGGCGTCGCGACCTCGTTCAACTGGACGATCCGCAACGGCGGCACGGTCCTGAACTGCGCGAACGCCAACGCGACCGACGTCTACATCCTCGTGCGCCCCGAGCAGGGGCTCGATGAGACGTACCGGTACGCGTGCGTGCTCAACCCCGTGAACATCTCGCTGCCGGCGGGGCGCTACGCCATCGAAGCCCAGCTGATCGACTCCGCGAGCGTGATCGTCAGCGCGCCCGCGAAGGCGGTCACCGTGCCCGCGCCCGCGCAGGTCATGTTCGACTTCTACATCCAATGAAGATCGTACTCGCCCTTGTCGTCCTCGCTGCGACCCACGCGGTCGCAGAGCCCCTGGAGAACACGCCCGTGATGCCACGGGAACAACTGCGGCCACAGCTCCAGGTCGACGGCGGCCTGTCGATCATCGGCGTTGGCTACGAGCACCCGGTCGGTGCGCATGCCGCGCTGCAGGTCGAAGCCGGCGTGTTCGGCTCGTACTTCCTGCCGTGGTTCGATCTCGGCGATCGAGTCGTCGGCGGCGTCGGCGGTGTGCGCGCCACGTGGTTCGCTGACCAGGACGGCAGGGGCGTGTACGTCACGCCCTATGTCCGCGCGGGCTACGCGAGCGGCGAGCACGATGGCATGGACGGCTCGGGCCCCGTGATCACGGCCGGCGCCTTCGTCGGTTGGGCGTTCCGCCTGACGAAGCGCCTCGATCTGCGCGCCGGCCTCGGCGGCCAGTACATCTACATCGGCGGTGACGATGGGTTCGGCGCCTCGACGCCGTTCGCCGCGATCGACTTCACCGTCGGTTACCGCCTCTGATTGCGACTCCTGCACGGAAAGGAACGTCCGTTACCCCATGAAGCTCGTCGCGATTGTCCTGTCCCTCTCGGTCGGCGCGTCTCTCGTCGCTTGCAGCAAGAAGAAGAACGAGGAGCCCGCCGCAACGGGCTCCGCCGCCGGCTCTGCCGCGGGCTCCGCGGAGGCCCCGAAGAAGCAGTTCACGGGGCCGCTCACCCTCGCGGTCCTGTCGGGGGCGGCGCGAGAGATCCAGGTCTACACGCCCGATGGCAAGCCCGCGCCCTTCGCGGCCGCGCTCGCGCAGGCCAAGACGGTGATCGGCGAGCCGACGCGCGTCGAAGGCACGAAGTACCAGTGGGGGGTCGTCGAAGGCGACCGCTGCGCGTTCTACGTCCTCGAGGACGCGGGCGGCACCGCGAAGTCTCCGGGCACGGC
The DNA here is from genome assembly GCA_035539815.1 of Kofleriaceae bacterium. GTDB lineage: Bacteria > Myxococcota_A > Polyangia > Haliangiales > Haliangiaceae > JABFXX01. The sequence goes on along the minus strand of DATLHR010000674.1, from coordinate 41,190 downwards.
CACGGTCGCCAGCGATGACGCCGAGTGCCTGGCCGCGACGGGCAAGGCGCCCGCGGACGGCCCGGCTGCGGAGCCGGCGACCGGCTCGGCGGGCTCGGCCGCGGGCTCCGCCGCGAAGTAGCCGCACACGCACCGGCGCCGCACACGCACCGGCGCAGCACACGCATCCTCTCCATCCGAGACCGGTTCGAACATTGTTCTAACCGCCTCGATTCAGCGCGGGAGCCTTGCTGCGTCCGGCGAGCGTGCGTGCCACCCGCTCGAGCTCGAGCTCAGGCTGGCCCGACTGGGGCCGTTAGTACATCGTTCGAACCGATTCGAAGCGATGATGGTCGTTGGCGCCATGGTGGGCCGGGAACGGACATCGCGGCGTCGAGCGCTCAGGCCGTGAGCTGCGGGTCCTCGACCTTCGCGGAGCACGCGCCGCCGCGATGACGCCATCGATCCGGCGACCATCGCCCAAACGAACATCATCAGCACCCAGAATGCGACCATTGTGTTGCCTGCTTGAGCGCGCGTATCGTCGGCGTTGCTCCGCAGTTGCGGAGAAATGCGCGGCGAGCGGATCACGCGCCGCGGGCGGCTGCGATGAACGCGATGACCTTCGCGGGATCCTTGATGCCGGGCGCCGCCTCGACGCCGCTCGCGACATCGACGGCATAGGGCGCGACCTCGGCGACCGCGCGCGCGACATTGGTTGACTCGAGGCCGCCCGCGAGGACGACGCGGCGCGCCGGGTTGTCGCGACGCGCGAGCGCCGCGAGGCTCCAGTCGAACGTGGCGCCGCTCCCCCCGCGACCGGCGGATGGTGTGTCGAGCAGGATGGCCTCGGTGGGCCATGCGTCGAGGTGGTCGACGTCCGTGCGCGATGCGACGGAGATGGCCTTCCAGACGGGACGGCCGGTGGCGGTGGCGACCTTGGCGACGAACGCGGTCGATTCGCCGCCGTGCAGCTGGATGATGTCGAGCGGGACCGCGGACGCGATCGCGACGATGTCGTCGAGTCGTGCGTCGACGAACACGCCGGCGAGCTGAACGGCACCGGCGGAGCGCGCGGCCGCGGCGACAAGCGGCGCGCGCGCAGGATCGAGGTAGCGCTTGGAGGATGGCCAGAAGTTGAGGCCGAGGAAGTCGGCGCCGGCGGCGGCCGCGTGGGCGGCGTCGTCGGGGAGCGTGACGCCGCAGATCTTGACCCGGGTCGTCACGTCACGGGCCTTCGCGCAGCGCGAGCAGCGCCTCGCCCGGCGACGGCGCGCGCATGAGCTGCTCGCCGACGAGCACGGCGTGTGCGCCGACCGCGCCGAGCAGGTGGACGTCGGCGGAGGTGCGGATGCCGCTCTCGGCGACGAGTACGACGTCGGGCGGCAACATCGGCGCGACGACCGAGGTCAGCGACATGTCGATGTGGAACGTGCGCAGGTCCCGGTGATTCACGCCGAGCAGCGTCGTGTGTGCTGCGAGCGCGACCTCGGCCTCGCGCACGGTGTGCACCTCGACGAGCGCATCGAGCTGGTAGCTCGCCGCGGCGGACATCAGCTCGGCGAGCTGCGCCGGCGACACTGCGGCGACGATCAGCAGGATCGCGTCCGCGCCCGCCGCGCGCGCCTCGGCGACTTGATACGTGTCGATCAGGAAGTCCTTGCGCAGCAGCGGCAGCTCCACGCGCGGGCGGCACGCCGCGAGGAACGCCAGGTCACCGTCGAAGTACCGGCGATCGGTGAGCACCGAGATCGCCGCCGCGCCCGCGCGCGCGTACTCCTCGGCGATCGCCGCCGGATCGGCGCCCGCGCGGATCGCCCCTGCCGACGGCGAGGCGCGCTTGATCTCGGCGAGGACGCGCACCGGCGCACCCGGTGGGCGTGCGAGCGCGCGCTGCAGGCCGCGCACCGGCCCCTGCGTGCGCGCGATGGCGTCGACCTCGGCGAACGAGCGTACGGCCTTCGCGGCGGCGACCTCCTCGCGCTTGGTCGCGAGGATCGTGTCGAGGATGCTCACTCCACCCCCCGGAACTCGTCGGCGGTGCGGGCCGCGAGCTCGGAGAGGTCGGTATCGGGCGCGGCCTGGCTCGCCTCGCACCAGCGGTGGAGCACCAGGCGCGCGGCGCCGTCGCGCGCGACGGTCGCGGCACGCATGTATTGATCGGGCAGGCGCGCGAGGTCGAGCTCGCCGGGCTCGAGCAGCTCGAGGCCGAGCGCGGCGGTCATCGCGCTCGCGTGCAGCACGGCCTCGAGGCGCTCGCCGTGGCCGATGTGCTGGCCCGCGAGCACCTTCTTCAACAGGCCTGCGTTGTGCGCCGCATCCCCGCCGGCGAGGCCCGCGGGGTCGACCTCGTCGATGCCGAACGAGCGCGGCGTCAGCGTGCGTGACAGGACGATGCCCGCATCGTAGATCGCGACGTGCGTCTCGCCACGCACCGCGATCTCGTCGATCCCGCCCGCGCCGTGGACGACCGCGGCGCGGCGCAGCCCGAGCGCGCCGAGCGCCGCGGCGACGTGCTCGCACCACCTCCGGTCGAACACGCCGACGACCTGATGACGGACGTTGGCCGGGTTGGTGAGCGGACCGAGCAGGTTGAAGATCGTGCGCGTGCCGAGCTCGCGGCGCGGCCCGGACACGTGGCGCGTCGCGGTGTGGAACTTCGGGGCGAACGCGAACCCGATCCCCGCGTGCTCGATGCAGCGCGTGATCACCGCGGGCTCGGCTTCGATCGCGACCCCGAGGGCCTCGAGCACGTCGGCGGAGCCGCACTTGGACGACAGGGCGCGGTTGCCGTGCTTGGCGACCACACCGCCACACGCGGCGATCAGGATCGCGGCGAGCGTGGAGACGTTGATCGTCCCTGCCCCGTCACCACCGGTGCCGCAGGTGTCGATGCTGTGCTCGCGACGCGGGCACTCGAGCGGCAGCGCGCGGCTCCGCATCGCCGCGGCGGCGCCCACGATCTCGTCGACCGCCTCGCCTTTCGCGCGCAGCGCGATCAGGAGGCCGCCGATCTGCGCCGGCGTCGCCTCGCCGTCCATGATCTGACCGATCACCTCGGCCATCTCGGCGCGCCCGAGGTGCTGGTGCGCGAGCGCGTGTGCGATGGCCTTGACGATGCTCATCCGCGCGCCATCGCCAGAAAGTTCGCGAGCAGCGCCTTGCCCGCCGTCGTCATGATCGATTCGGGGTGGAACTGCACGCCCTCGAGCGGCGCGCCGCGTGCCTTGAGCCGGACGCCCATGATCTCGTCCTCCCACGTCTTCGACGTGACCTCGAGCGCGTCGGGCATCGTCTCGGGCGCGATCACGAGCGAGTGGTACCGCGTCGCGACGAACGGGTTCTCGACGCCGGCATAGAGGCCCTTCTCGTCGTGGAAGATCTTCGAGGTCTTGCCGTGCATGATGCGAGGCGCGCGCACCACCTTGCCGCCGAACACCTGGCCGATGCACTGATGCCCGAGGCACACGCCGAGGATGGGCACCTGCCCCGCGAACGTGGTGATCACGTCCATCGAGATGCCGGCCTCGTTCGGCGTGCACGGCCCGGGCGAGATCACGATCGCCTCCGGCGCGCGCGCGCGGATCTGCTCGAGCGAGATGGCGTCGTTGCGCTCGACGGCGACCTCGGCCCCCAGCTCGCCGAAGTACTGCGCGAGGTTGTAGGTGAACGAGTCGTAGTTGTCGATCAGGAGGAGCTTCACTTGTCTTTCTCCTCGCGCTGCCACCCCTCCGCCGTACGGGCCATCTCCACCGCGCGCAGCACGGCGCGCGCCTTGTTCACGGTCTCCTCGTACTCGAGCTCGGGGACCGAGTCCGCGACGAGGCCGGCGCCCGCCTGCACGTAGATCGTGTCGCCGCAGGTGACCAGCGTGCGGATCGCGATCGCGAGATCGAGGTTGCCGGTGTAGCTGACGTAGCCGACCGCGCCGCCGTAGACGCCGCGCTGGTGCGGCTCGAGCTCGTCGATGATCTCCATGGCGCGGATCTTCGGGGCGCCCGACAGCGTACCCGCCGGGAACGCGGCACGCAGCACGTCGAGCCAGCTCTTGCCCTTCGCGAGCGTGCCGACCACGTGCGACGTCAGGTGCATGACGTGCGAGTAGCGCTCGATCACCATCTGCTCGGCGACCTTCACGCTGCCGACCTCCGCGACCCGGCCGACATCGTTGCGCCCGAGGTCGATCAGCATCAGGTGCTCGGCGAGCTCCTTGGGATCGTGGCGAAGCTCCTCGGCGAGGCGCTCGTCGTCGGCGAGCGACGCACCGCGCGGGCGGGTGCCGGCGATCGGCCGCACCTCGACCCGACCGTCCGACAACCGGACGAGCGTCTCGGGCGAGGCACCGGTGACCCGCGCGTCGGGGAACTCGAGGTGGAACATGTACGGTGACGGATTGATCACGCGCAGCGCGCGATAGACGTCGAGCGGGCGCGCACCCGCCGCGGGCTCGCCGAACCGCTGCGACAGCACGACCTGGAACGCGTCGCCGGCGAGGATGTACTCCTTCACGCGATCGACGGCCGCGAGGAACTCGTGCTTCTCGAACGACGACGGGGGAACGCTCGTGGAGCGCGCCTCGCCGAGCCGCGGCGGTGACAGCGTGGGCAGCGGCCGCCGCGGTGCCCGCAGCTTCTCGATGATCGCGTCGATCCGCGCGCACGCACGCTCGTACGCGACCTCCGCACGATCGGGGCGCGCCACGTACGGCGTCGCGACGACCTTCAGCGTCTGGCGCAGGTTGTCGAAGATGAGGAGCGTGTCGGTGACCACCATGCACAGCGGCGGCAGGTCGTAGCCGGGCGTCGGCCGCGCGCGCGCCGGCAGCTCCTCGAACGCACGCACGCAGTCGTAGGCGATCCAGCCCACGGCGCCGCCCCAGAACCGCGGCAGGCCCGGCACGTCGACGGGCACGAGCTCGCCGAGCACCTCCGCGAGCGCGGCGGTCGGATCCGGCGTCGCCCACTCGGCGGTGCGCGCCGGGCCGCCCGCGTCGACGTCGTACCAGGTCACGCTTGCCGTCCCCGCCTGCCAGCGCACGACGGCACGCGGCGCGACCCCGACGAACGAGTACGCCGCCCACGTCGCGCCGCCGACCACGGACTCGAGCAGGAACGAGTGCTCGCTCGCCCCCAGTGCGGCGTACGCCGACACGGGCGTGTCGCCGTCGGCCAGCAGCTCGCGGTACACGGGAATCAGGTTCCCGCGCCCTGCTGCCGCGATGAACTCGTCGCGTGACGGCGTGTACATCGGGAGTCGTTATACCCCGCCCTGTCCCGGGTCGGAACCGCTCGGAATCACGACCTTCACGCGCCCGTGAACACGCCGCCCTCACGCGAGCTCTGCACATTTGAACATGTTCAGTTTCTTCCTTGACTACGGAAGCGGACGATCTCATCTTTTAAACATGTTCAACCTTGGCTTGCGTCGCCCATGGCAGCACCTCGAGGCCGCGGTCCGCGAGGGGCGTCTCCACCGCTGGCTCGTCGTGCCGGCAGTCATGTCGATTCTGATCGCGTTCGCGAGAGGAGAGTCGCCGCTGTGGGCGATCGGGCTGGCCCCGCCGCTCGCGGTCCTGCCGTTCGTCGCACTCGCATCGCTCGCCCCCACCACCTCCCTGGTCCCGCCGGCGGGCACCGCCGCCATCAACGTCGTCGGGTGGTGCGCGTTCGTGTGGTCCTGGGCGATCGCGATCTTCTGGCTCCCCTACGGCGCGCTCGCCGCCGCACTCACGGTGCCAGTGCTCCGCGCAACGGAGGGGCGCCCCACGCGGCTCGCTTTCATCGCCATCTGGCTCGGCGCCGTGGGGCTGGTCGGGATGTTCCCGCTCGCGTGGCTCGGCGTGCCGCCCGTCGAGCTCGGCGTCGGCTCGGCGCTCCTGATCGCGGGCGGCGCGATCTGGATGGCCTCTGCTCACCTCGCACGCCCTCAGGAGATCGAGCTCGGACTTCCTCGCGCGGTGGTCGCGCGATGAACCGACGGCACACGTGGTTCACCGTTCCCGCGAGCCTGGTCATCCTGGTCGCGCTGCCTCGCGCCATCGTACATTGAGCGTCCGCATGGCGACCCGCAAGCGCGCTCCGAGCAAGCCGCGCGAAGGTGAACGAAAGCGCGATGCGACGCGCCGCAAGCTGCAGACCCGCGCGCTCGCGCTGTTCCAGAAGCGCGGCGTCGAGGCGACCACGATGCGCGACATCGCGAAGGCCGCCGGGCTCTCGCTCGGCGCGGCGTACTACTACTTCCCGTCGAAGGAAGCGCTGGTGTTCGCGTACTACGAGGACAACCAGGCCGAGGCCGAGGAGGTCGCGCGGCGGGCGACCGGCAGTCCACGCGAGCGGCTCGGCACGATGATGCACGCGAAGCTCGAGGCGATCCGCCCGCAGAAGAAGATGCTCGCGGCGATCGTGCAGCGGCTCGTCGATCCGGGCGATCCGGTCGGCGCGTTCTCCGCGCAATCGCGCGCCATCCGCGAGCGTTCGATCGCGCTGTTCGCCGAGGCACTCGAGGGCGCGCAGCTGCCGTCCGACGTCCGCGCCCTCGCGGCGCACGCGCTGTGGCTGTTCCAGATGGCCGCGATGCTGCTGTTCATCAACGACGAAAGCCCTGGCGAGCGTCGCACGCACGGCCTCATCGACGACGCGCTGGACATGATCGTGCCGATGCTCCCGATGCTCGCGACGCCCATGGGCCAGGCGCTGGCCGGGCGCGTCACCGCTGCGTTGACGCGCGCCGGCATCGCCGTCTCGTAGCGACACCCGGTTTGCCGAACATGACAAGCAGCGGCCACCGCAGTTGCCACGCGCCGCATCACGTGGAGATCGCGTTCGCAGTTCTCGCCGCTTACGCGTGCACGCGAGCTGCAGTCAGCTGACCCCATGTCGAGTCGCAGTGCCCTTGTCTTGCTGGTCACCGCCGCCTCCGCCCTCGCAGGGTGCATGACCGGAGAGGAAGAGGACCTCGGCGCCGGTCAGGGCCTCGCCGAGGAGGACGGGCTCGATGATTTCGGCGACGGGAAGGCGGACGGCATCGGCGATCGCGTCTGCGCGGATGGCGCGACGCTCAAGGGCATCGATGTCTCGAAGTGGCAGGGGAACATCGACTGGGGTCGTGTCCGCAATGCCGGCATCGAGTTCGCGTTCATCCGCGTCTCCGATGGCACCGCGTCGCTGGACCCCAAGTTCAACCGCAACTGGACCAACGCGAAGGCCGCGGGTGTCGTGCGCGGCGCGTATCAGTTCTTCCGTCCGTCGCAGGATCCGATCGCGCAGGCGAACCGCCTGATCGCCGCGGTCGGCCAGCTGGGACCGACCGATCTGCCGCCCGTGGTCGACGTCGAGGTGACCGGCGGACTCTCGCCCACCGCGCTGCGGTCGAAGCTCGACCGCTGGATCGTCCACGTCGAGCGCGAGCTCGGCCGCCGCCCCATCATCTACTCGGGCTCGTACTTCTGGCGCGACCAGGTGCGTGGCGGCACGGCCTACGCCAAGCATCCGTTCTGGATCGCGCAATACACGTCGCGATGCCCACGCCTCCCGTCGCCGTGGCGGCGCTGGGCGTTCTGGCAGAACTCCGACCGGGGCCGCATCAGCGGCATCGTGGGCCCCGTCGACACCAACTTCTTCAACGGCACGCGCGCCGACCTCGTCGATCTCATCGCCTCGACCAACCTCACCGCGCTGCCGCCCCCGAACACCGACTCGATCATCCGCGAGCCCGTCGAGCACCACGACGAGATCGAGGACATCACCGCGTACCCGCGGTGACCGCGTCGAGGTATAGCTCGGAGCATGCACCCCGCGCTGCAGAGCACCCTCGCCGCCGTCGACCCTGAAATCGCCGAGCTGATCGCCGCCGAGGAGCGGCGGCAGCGCGACAAGATTCGCCTGATCGCGTCCGAGAACTACGTATCCGGCGCGGTGCTCGCCGCGACCGGCTCGGTGCTTACCAACAAGTACAGCGAGGGCTATCCGGGCAAGCGCTACTACGAGGGGCAGCAGTACATCGATCGCGTCGAGCAGCTGTGCATCGATCGCGCGAAGGCGGTGTTCGGCGCCGACCACGCGAACGTCCAGCCGTACTCGGGATCGCCCGCGAACCTCGCCGTCTACTTCGCGTTCCTCAAGCCCGGCGACACCGTGATGGGCCTCGGCCTCCCCGCCGGTGGCCACCTCACGCACGGCTGGAACGTCTCGATCACCGGTAGCTACTTCCGCGCCGTGCAGTACGGCGTGCGCAAGGACACGCATCGCATCGACTTCGATGAGGTCCGCGAGCTCGCACGCAAGGAGCGGCCGAAACTGCTGTTCGCCGGCGGCACCGCGATCCCGCGCACGATCGACTTCAACGCGTTCGCCGAGATCGCGCGCGAGGTCGGGGCGGTGTTCGTCGCGGACATCGCGCACATCGCCGGGCTCATCGCCGCGGGCGCGCATCCGTCGCCGGTGCCGGTCGCCGACGTGGTGTCGACGACGACGCACAAGACGCTGCGCGGCCCGCGCGGCGGCATGCTGCTGTGCAAGGCCACCCACCAGAAGGCGATCGATCGCGCGGTGTTCCCGGGCCTGCAGGGCGGACCGCACAACCACACCACGGCTGGCATCGCGATCGCGCTGAAGGAAGCGCAGACGGCGGAGTTCCGCACCTACGCGCACCAGATCGTCGCGAACTCGCGCGCGCTCGCGGCCGCGCTCGTCGAGAAGGGCTGGTCGCTGATCACCGGCGGCAGCGACAACCACCTCATCCTCGCCGACATGACGCCGAAGGGCATCGCGGGCAAGGTCGCCGCGAAGGCGCTCGACGCTGCGGGCATGGAGCTCAACTACAACTCGATCCCGTTCGATCCGCGCAAGCCGTTCGATCCGTCGGGCGTGCGGCTCGGCACCGCATCGGTCACCAGCCGCGGCATGAAGGAGCCCGAGATGCGGCAGATCGCGGCGTGGATGGATCAGGTCGTCGCCGCGCCCGCGGATGCGGCGCTGCACGAGCGCGTCGCCGGCGAGATCCGCGAGCTGTGCGCGAAGTTCCCGGCGCCCGGCATCCTCGTCTGACGTTCACTTCTTCTTGCGCGGCTTCGCCGGCTTCGCGGCCCTCGCGCGGGGCGCGGGCTTCGCGGCAGCGGCGGCGCGCAGGGCGACGACGTGATCGAGGATGCGGTGCGCGACCTCGCCCTTGGTCCCGGCCGGCACCTCGATCGCGCCGGCCGAATCGACGAGCGTGACGTGGTTGGTATCGACGGCGAACCCGGAGCCGGCCTCGGTGACGTCGTTCGCCACCACGAGGTCGCACTTCTTGGTCGCGAGCTTCTTCTCGGCGTTGCCGATCACGTCGTCGGTCTCCGCCGCGAAGCCGACGAGCATCGGCGTCGTCTTGTTGCCACGACGCTTGCCGAGCTCGGCGAGGAGATCGGGGTTCTGCACGAGCTCGATCGTGGCCTTGGGGCCGAGCTCGCCGCGCTTGATCTTGTGCTTCTCCTCGTGCGCCGGACGGTAGTCGGCGACCGCCGCGGTCATCACGACGACATCGGCGTCCTTCGTCGCGTCGTCGAGCGCCCACTGCAGCTGCGTCGCATTCTCGACGCTCATCGTCGTGACACCGACCGGCGGCGCGAGTGCGCTCGGACCCAGCACGAGCGTCACCTTCGCGCCTCGGCGCTGTGCGGCGGCCGCGATCGCGACGCCCATCTTGCCGGAGCTGCGGTTGCCGATGAACCGCACCGGATCGATCGCCTCGTACGTCGGCCCGGCGGTGACGACGACCTTGACGCCCGCGAGGTCCTGCTTCGACAGCACGTGCGCCGCGGCCTCGACGATGTCGGGCGGATCGGCGAGGCGGCCCGGGCCGGTCCACCGGCACGCGAGGAAGCCGTCACCCGGCCCGACGACGTGATAGCCCGCGACATCGACGAGCTTGAGCACGTTTCCCTCGGTGAGCGGGTGGTTCCACATGTTGACGTTCATCGACGGGGCGAGCAGCACCGGCGCGCGCGTCGCGAGCGCGATCGCGGTGACCGGATCGTCGGCCTGCCCCGCCGCGAGGCGCGCGATCGTGTTCGCGGTCGCGGGCGCGATGATCACGAGGTCCGCCGCATCGGCGAGCTGGATGTGACCGATCTGCGCCTCCTCGGTGAGGTTCCACAGGTTCGTGAACACCGGGCGACGCGTGAGCGTCTGGAACGTCATCGGTCCGATGAACTGCTGCGCCGCCGCGGTCATCGCGACGTCGACGATGGCGCCGGCCTTGTCGAGCAAGCGCACGAGCTCGGCGGCCTTGTACGCGGCGATGCCGCCGGAGACGCCGACGACGACCCGAGCGCCGGCGAGCGGCGCGGCCGGATCGCGCGCGGTACGAACGAGACGAGGTGCTTCCAACATCGGTTCGCAGCCTAGCGCGCCTTCCGCGGCGCGTCGCTACACGCGCGTGTTGATGTACTTGAGGTTCGTGTAGTCATCGAGCCCATGGCGCGAGCCCTCGCGGCCCAGGCCCGAGTGCTTGATGCCGCCGAACGGCGCCTGCGCGGTCGAGACCAGCCCTTCGTTGACGCCGACCATGCCGGCCTCGAGCGCCTCGGCGACGCGCACCTGCCGCGCACCATCCCGGGTCCACGCATACGCGACGAGACCGTGCTCGGTGTCGTTCGCCTGCGCGATCGCGTCGGCCTCGTCAGCGGCCGTGCGCAGCGCGATCACCGGCCCGAAAATCTCCTCGCGCCACAGCGCCATCTCCGGCGTCACGCCCGCGAGCACGATCGGGGGCACGAGGCGCGTACGCTCGGCCGGCAGCGCGCCGAGCCGCACCTGGGCGCCGCGCGCGACCGCATCGTCGACGAGGCGGCGGACCTTCGCTACCGCGTCGTCGTCGATCAGCGGCCCGAGATCGACGCCGGGATCACTGCCCCGCCCGACCACGAGCTTGCGCGCCGCGGCGTTCGAGGAGCGCATCGACGATGAACCGGTTCGCGGCCACGCAGCTCTGGCCGGTGTTGCGGAACTTCGCGACCATCGCACCCGCGACCGCGGCGTCGAGGTCGGCATCGGCGAGCACGACGAACGGTGCGTTGCCGCCGAGCTCGAGCGACACGCGCTTGAGGTCCGCCCCGGCCGCGCGCTGGATGACGATGCCCACCTCGGTCGAGCCGGTGAAGCTCACCTTCTTGATCCCGGGCGCGCTGACGAGCCGCCCGCCGACGCGTGCACCGTCGGAGCTCGGCACCACGTTGAGCACGCCCGCCGGCACGCCCACCGCCTCTGCGAGCTGCGCGAGCGCGAGCGCCGAGAGCGGTGTCGCCTCCGCGGGCTTCGCGACGACGGTGCACCCGGCAGCGAGCGCCGCGCCGATCTTGCGGGTCAGCATCGCGTACGGGAAGTTCCACGGCGTGATCAGCCCCGCCGGCCCGACCGGCTCGCGGATCACGACGATGCGCTGGGCCGGGTTGCTCGCCGGGATCGTCTCGCCGTAGATGCGCTCCGCCTCGCCCGCGAACCACGCCAGGAAGCTCGCGGCGTAGCGGACCTCCGCGATCGACTCCTTGAGCGCCTTGCCGTTCTCGCGCGTGCACAGGTCGGCGAGCCGGCGCTCGTCAGCGAGCATGCGCGCCCCCAGCTGGCGCAACAGCCCACCACGCTCGGGCCCCGGCCGCCGCCGCCACGCCGCGAACGCGCGCCCCGCCGCCGCGACCGCCGCGTCGACCAGGGCGTCGTCGGTGTCCGTGACCTCGGCGACCACCGCCCCGTCATAGGGATCGTGCACCGCGAACCGCTGCCCCCCGGGGATCCAGCGACCGTCGACGAAGGCATCGCACGCGAGCTCCAACATTCGGGAACTATATGCGACGGCCGGCTACCAAGCCTCGTCCGGAAACGCGATGGAACCCGTGGCATACAGGAGTCGCATGAACGATCGAGCCCGCCTTGCGTTGATCCTCGGAGGCATCGCGGCCGTCGTCGGCGGTGCGGTCTACATCCTGAAGGTCCACCTCCCCAACCGGGAGCGCGGCATCGCGCAGGGCGAGATCGAGGCGTGGGAGCAGCGGCTGACCGCGGCGCGCACGTGCCTGCTCGGCGCGAATCCCGCGTCGAGCGACAGCGCGGAGGCGCTCTCGGTCCGCGAGCTGTCGCCGGATCTGTGGGACAAGTCGTGCACGAGCCTGATCGGCAAGCTCACGCGCAGCGCCGGCGAGGCCACCGGTGAGGAGACCGGCATCCCCGCCGTCGAGCAGGCCTGGGAGGACATCGACAAGGCAGCGACGCGCGCGGCGCGTGCGTTCGCGACCCACGTCGATCCGTTCGGCGAGAAGTTCGAGGACCGCGGCAAGCCCTCGCCGCTGCCGACGGCGCTGAAGGAGCTCGATAGCGCGCACGCCGCGCTGCGCGCCGCCGCGGGCATGTCGCCGCCACGCTCCGTCACCGGGCCCAAGCTCCCCAAGGCCGAGCTCATCGCGATCACCGACGGCACCGAGCCGGTCACCAAGCTGGACGAGACCACGATTGCCTCCGCGGGTGGCGCGATCATCATCGGTGGGGTCAGCGCCAAGGACACGATGGTCGGCTCGCGCGGCGTAGAGGTCGTGGTCGTCCCGGGTGCCGCGCCCAAGCTCGCTCGCGTCGGCTACGGAAGCACCGGGGCCCTGCCCGACCTCACCTGGGGCGCGAGCGCGCTCGAGACGCAGCTCGTCGTGGGCCCCGTCACCGCCGAGGGCGCGATCACGCCGTCGGTCATGCTCGACACCAAGGACCCCGTGGTGGGCGTGTATGCCACTGCCGGCAAGCTCGGCGATGGCGTCGTCGCGTATCGGGCCGCGGCGAACCTCGGCTTCGCGCGCGCCACCGGCGGTGGTGCCTTCGCGCTCACCGACAAGCCCGTGCTCGTCGAGTCGGTCGCCGCGGCCGGCGACGTGACCGGACGTGCGGCGGTCGCATGGAGTGACTACTCCGGTGCGCTGACCGGCGCGCTGCTGGTCGACGGCACCGAGCTCAAGCCGCTCCCCCTCGGCTCCGGCCGCGCCACCTCCGCGTGCCTGACCAAGGCCCACGCGTGGGCGGGAGAGATGCCGCAGTTCGTGCGCTTCGACGCCACCGCGGCGCAGCCACACCTCATGAACGGCTATGCGCTGTACGCGTGCGGCGATGACCACGCGCTGTTCCAGAAGTCGGGGCTGCCGGGCGAGTACGCCGTGTGCACCGAGTCGTGCCGCCAGGCCACGATCAAGGGCCTGCGCCACGCGGCGGTCTCCGGCCTCGTCGGCGATCGCGTCGTCGCCGCGCTCGCCCACCGCGGCGTCGTGGGCGTGTGGAGCGAGGCCAGCGCGCCGGCGTTCTACACGTTCCCGGGCGTCAACTTCGAGCCCGCGGTCGCGCACAGCAACGGCAAGGTGCTCGATCTCGTCGGCCTCGTCGACGGCAAGGCCGCGATCCTGCGCCTGCCGATCGTCAAATGACCTTCGCGAGCGCCTGCGTCTCGAGCAGGTTGTCCTCGATCGAGCAGTAGGTCCACGCGCCGTAGCGGCCGACGGAGTGCACGCCCGCGAGCGCGAGGCCATCGCGGATGCGCTGGGTCTCGGCGATCGAGGCCTTGGTGATGTGCACGTATGCGGGATCGAGCACCACGTGATGGTGCGAGACCAGGCGGTGACCGTCGACGATCTTCTCGCGCGCCAGATCGGCGAGCACGCGCTCGCGCAACGCATCGACGTCGAACGTCGCGTCGTGCTTCGCGCCGATCTCGACGTACAGCGACATGCGATCGCTTTCGAGGATGTTGTCGTACCAGCCGACCCGATAGAACGAGAGCGAGCGATCCGGGAAGTACATCCAGTGGATGTCGCGCATGCCCTTCCGGTCGAACCCGAGGTTGAACACGAGCACCTTGTTCGAGGTGAACAGCGAGGCGTCGTGGACGACGCCGCACATCCGCGCGAGCGCGGGGAGCGGCGCCGAGCTCACGACCTTGCCGAACCGCAGGCGCCGCTTCGGGGTCACCACCTCGCGTGCGCCGAGGTCGATCGACAGCGCGGGCTCGCCGCACGCGACGGCCTCCGGCGGCAGATCGACGAGCAGCGCGTTGATGTACTGGATCGCGCCGCCCGCCGGATACGTGAACGTCGCGTTGTAGCCGCCGTCGGAGGCGCCCGGCCGCATGTTCGCGATGATGTCGGCGATGTCCGCGTGCGGGAAGAACCGGCCCATCGCGTCGGGATCGAGGCGATCGAGGTCGGTCGCGTAGAGTTTCTCGTTGTAGGGGCGCAGGAACTTCTCGGTGATCGCGGTGCCGAGGCGCCGGTACAGCATCTCCTTGAAGCTCGCCGGCGGCGCGTCGCCCGTCGGGCGGAAGAACAGATCGACGAGGCACTCGAGGAACTCGGCCTTCGGCAGCTGGTGGATGTTCTTCTGGAACGGGAAGTCGATGTCGTGCCCCGCGTAGCGGATGAACGACTTCTTCACGACCGTGCGGATGTCCTGCCCGGGCATCCGCGCGCGCAGCCACGCCTCGACGTGCGGGTGCTTGAAGTGAAAGAAGTGGCCCGAGTAATCCCACACGAAGCCGTCCTGCGCGACGGTGCGGCAGTAGCCGCCCGGCTCCGCCTCCGCCTCGAGCACGACGACGCGCGCCTCGGGGTGCAGCTCGCGATACCAGTTCGCGAACCCGAGCCCCGAGACACCGGCGCCGATGCACACCACATCGGCGTCTTCGACGATCACGACAGCCTCGCCAGCTCGCTCGCGAAGATCCGGCGCGCGATCGCGATCGCGCAGCCGTAGGTGCTCTCCATGCCGAAGTACGACAAGCTCTTCGAGAGCAGGCTCTGGCGCCGCGAGTACGGCGTATCCGAGGCGTAGTGGATGACGCCGAGCTCGAACGAGCTCTGATCGACGAGCGACACCAGCTCGTCCTTGGGGTGACGGCGCGGCTCGGCGGTCTCGTACGCGGCCGACAGGTACGGGCCGGCCTCCATCTCCATCACCGTGTACCCCTCGCGATAGAACACGTCCATGTAGTCGCGGTTCTGGAGAAACGCGGACCGCACGGTGAGCGCCTTCTGGTTGTCGAGCACGGTGCCGTGCTTCATGAACGGCTGCACGTCGGCCGCGGTGAGCGCGTTGCGGATCAGATACGTGTTCGCCGAATGCTCGTCGTGGATGACCTTCGAGATCATGACGTCGCCGACGCGGCCGTTGAGCGTCGCGGCCTTGCCCATGATGTAGACGCCGCGCAGGTCCTCGACGCCGAGCGCCACCGACGTGAGGTGGTGATACGCCGCCATGCCGAGCGGGTAGTCGATGTTCACGAGCACCGCATCGCTCTCCGAGATCCGCTCGATCCCCGGCACGTGCACGCGCGGATCGAGGTTCTCGGGGCGCAGCTGCGAGAGCTCGATGACCTGCGCATCCACGTCGATCTTGCCGGGGGACACGATCGCGCGGATGCCGGCGGCGGCGTCCCACTCCTGCACCGAGATCATGCGGCCGTTCGCGTCGGGGGCGCCGCTCAGGTTGCCGGGCTCGTGGATGAAGGCGCGCAGCGAGTAGTTGAGGATGTTGGTCGCGAGCGCCTCGTCACCCTTGGCGACGGCCTCGTCGTAGCGAGGCGCGAGATCCTCGGGGTTGCGGCGGTGGAGGAAGTCGACGATCTCGGCGCGGTGTGCGCGCGCGTAGCCGCCGCACAGGTTGGCCATCGAGTGACTGTTGGACGAGATGTAGTACACCGGGCGGCCGGCGGGGAGCGCGGGCGCGATCGCCTGGAACCACCGCTGCGCCGAGCGCTGGTACTCGCGGAACGAGCCATCGAGCAGGCGCACGAACACGTCGCAGTCGTGCGCGATCATGTCGCGCAAGATCGCCGAGGAGCGCGGTCCCAGGGCGCCGCGCAAGCGAACGACCGCCTCGGGGCCGCCGAGCGCATCCTCGAGCTCGACGTCGTCGGCGGCATCGGTGAGCTTCGCGGCGAGCAGGCGCTCGCGCAGCTTGTTCCACTCGATCTGATACGCGGTGACGATCGGCACCAGGTCGTCGATGTCCGACGCCGACGCGATGAACGCGGCGAGCGTGTCGCCGCCATCCCAGCGCAGTGGGCGCCGGCGCCCGCGCGTGCGCACGGTCTCCCACCGCTCGACGCGATATCCCGCGGCATCGAACTGCGCGAGGCTCTGCCCGAGCACGATGTGGCGCACGCGCGGCATGCAGTCGGGCAAGCGTCCGGCGCTGTACGCGAAGGCCGCGAGATCCGGGTCGGCCTCCTCCGCGCCGAGGTGCAGGCTCGATCGCGAGTAGAGGTGCGCCTCTTCGAACGCGCGCACGCGCACGTCGCCGCTCGAACGCAACAGCGAGTAATAGGTGCGGATGTAGAGGTCGATCTCGTCGCTCGTCGCGCGAGGGGGCTGGCGATCCACGTCCCTAAGGTAGATCAGCCCTGGCTCGGGAGCGCTTTTCCTGGCGCGGAGGGTGCAGCGGGTTCTGAAACTTGCTACTCAGAGGCACCCTGTAGGGTCAGGACATCTAGGAAGCACCGTGAGTAAAGAAGAGCTGGTTCATCTCGACGGCGAGGTCATCTTGATCGCGAAGGGAGGCAACTTCCGCGTCAAGCTCGACAACGGCCACGAGGTCCTTGCCAAGCTCGCGGGAAAGGTGCGGCGCCACCGCATCCGTGTCGTGCTCGGTGACCGCGTGACCGTCGCCGTCTCGCCGTACGACCCGACCCGCGGCTTCATCGTCTACCGCCAGCGCTGACAGGCGCGGACGAGGTCATCGAGTGGGCGGGCGGCCCACGAGGCGCACGTGCAGGGCCGTGACCGGGATCGCATGGCGCGCACGCTGCTAGACTGCCGGCGTGGAAACGCCCCTCTACGTCGGTATCGATCTCGGCACGACCAATTCCGCCGCCGCGGTCTTCGACGGCGAGCGCGTCTCGGTGATCCG
Source organism: Kofleriaceae bacterium (assembly GCA_035539815.1). Lineage (GTDB taxonomy): Bacteria > Myxococcota_A > Polyangia > Haliangiales > Haliangiaceae > JABFXX01. The sequence goes on along the minus strand of DATLHR010000674.1, from coordinate 24,307 downwards.
CAACGCGCAAGGCGCGACGGTGACGCCATCGGTCGTGCGCCTCGACAAGCAGGGGCGGATGACCGTCGGTACCCGCGCGCGTCGGTTCGTCGAGCAGGACGCGGCGAACACCGCGACCGAGTTCAAGCGCCTCATGGGCACCGGGCGTGCGATCGAGTTCCCGGGCGCGGGAGTCTCGCGCAAGCCCGAGGAGCTGTCGGCCGAGGTGCTGAAGGCGCTCCGCCAGGACATTCAGGATCAACTCGGCGTCGCGGTCGAACGCGCCGTGATCTCGGTGCCGGCGCTGTTCGAGCTGCCGCAGAGCGCGGCGACCTCGGAGGCGGCGCGGCTCGCCGGGTTCGCGCGCGTCGAGCTCCTCCAGGAGCCGATCGCGTCGGCGCTCGCGGCGGGCTGGCGCGCGGAGGACGACGGCGCCGGCACGTGGCTCGTGTTCGACCTCGGCGGCGGCACGTTCGACGCCTCGTTGCTCGAGACCCGCGACGGCCTGCTGCGCGTCGTCGGCCACGATGGCGACAACTTCCTCGGGGGGCGTGACTTCGACTGGGCGATCACCGAGCACCTCGCCTCGCAGCTCGCGGTGGTGCCTCGCCGCAACAACCCCGCGCATGCCGCGGCGCTGCGCGCGCTGCGCCTCGCCGCGGAGGATGCGAAGATCGAGCTGTCGCGCGGCGAGCGCGCGCAGGTCACGCTCGCGCAGCCGCTCGTGATCGACGGCCGCGACGTCGACGTCGATCTGGAGCTGACGCGCGCGACCGTCGAGCAGCTGTGCGCACCGCTGGTCGACCGCGCGCTCGACGTGTGCGCGCGCCTGCTCTCCGCGCACGGGCTCGGCGCCGGCAGGCTCGCGAAGATCGTGCTCGTCGGCGGCCCGACGGTGATGCCGATGGTGCGCCAGCGCGTCGCCGCGCGCCTCGAGGCCTCACTCGCTGACGGCCATGACCCGATGACGCTCGTCGCGCAGGGCGCGGCCTTGTACGCGGCGACGGCCGGACTCGATGGACGCGCGGCGACCACCGCGGCGCCGGCGGGCCGGCAGGTGTGGCTCCAGTACCCGGCGGTGTCCGCGGATCTCACGCCGCACGTCGTCGGCAAGTTCGTCGGCGACGAGGGCCCCGACGCGCCGGCGAAGGTCACGCTCGTGCGCAACGACGGCGCGTGGTCGAGCCCCGAGGCATCGGTCGCGCCCGACGGCACGTTCCTCACGAGCGTGTCGCTGTTGCCGCGGCGCGCGTGCACGTTCCAGATCCAGGCGCGCTCGGCCGCGGGGGCGCTGGTCGCGGTGACGCCCCCGGCGCTGACGATCGTGCAGGGCCTCACGATCGGTGATCCGCCGCTCTCGCGAACACTCGGCGTGGCGCTCGCGAACGGGCACGTGCAGGTCTACCTCGAGCGCGGCGCTCCCCTGCCCGCTCGCCGGACGTTCACGCATCACACCGTCGAGACCGTGGCCAAGGGCAGCTCGGAGAGCGTGCTGCGCATCCCGATCGTGCAGGGCGAGATGGGCCAGGCCGACCTGTGCCGCCTCGTCGGCACGCTCGACATCGGCGGTGACGCGGTCAAGGACACGCTGCCAACGGGCGCGCCGGTCGAGGTGACGATCGAGCTCGATCGCGGCGGCCGGCTGTCGGCGCGCGCGTTGATCCCGTCGATCGGTCAAGTGTTCGAGCACGTCGCGCACCTGCTCGTGCCCGACGCGGCGCCCGAGGCGCTGGACGCCGCGCTGCGCGACCTCCGCCGCCAGCTCATGGAGCTGCGCGCCGATGCGTTCCGTCACCAGCTCGGTCACGTGATCGAGAAGCTCGATCGGATCGAGGCGCGGATGTCCGAGGCCGAGCGTGACATCGACGCCGCGCACGGCGGTGACGCCGACGCTGCCCAGCGCGCGCGGCGCGCCCTGCTCGACATCGACGGCACGCTCGCGGACGCCGAGCTCGCGCGCAAGTGGCCGCAGCTCGACGAGGAGGCGCGGCGCATCGCGATCACCGCGTCGTCGACGGTCGGCATGCACGGCACCGACGCCGAGCGCACGCTGCTCAACGAGGTGCTCGCCGCGATGGACAAGGCGCGCAAGGACAAGGATGCGCCCGAGCTCGAGCGCCAGATGCGGCTCGCGTCGCGCCTGACCAGCGCGGCGTTCAATCGCACGAGCGAAGCGTGGGAGTGGTACTTCGAGGACGCGGCGTCGGAGATCAGCCGATCGACCGATCTTCCCCGCGCGAACGCGCTGGTCACCGAAGGCCGCCGCGCGATCGAGCGCAACGACACGCCCGAGCTGCGGCGGGTGGTCAACGCGCTGTGGCGGCTGTTGCCCGCCGACAGCGAGGCGCGCAAGAAGGCGTTCGACTCGGGGGTTCGCTAGTGGCCGAGCCGCGGTCGTCCGCCTGGCTCGACGACAACCCGTTCTTCGTGCTCGGGGTGTCCCCCGACGCGAGCCGGATCGAGATCGAGCGCGAGGCGCAGAAGCTGCTCGGCATGCTCGAGCTCGGCTTCGCCGACGCGCAGACGTACCGGACGCCGCTCGGCCTGCGCCCGCGCACGCCCGAGGCGGTGCGTGCCGCGGTGGCCGCGCTGCGCGATCCGTACCGCCGGCTGATCGCCGAGCTGTGGGCACGCCACGCGCCGCCGCCTGCACCTCCGGTCGAGGAGCGGGTCGCGCCCGTACCGCCGCCGAGCGGGCTGCGCCGCCGCCTGGGGTGGGCCTAGATGTGGGCGCTTCCGCTCCTGGTGCTGTTCCGGCTGCAACGGTTCGCGCTCGACGCGCGCCGCAAGCGCCGCACCGGCGCGTACTACGCGTGGTCCGCGGTCGCGGCGCTGTGCGCGGCGGTGCTGCTGGTCGCGACCATCGCGCTGGCGTACCTGTTCTACGACGTCGGGCTGTGGTGGGTGTCGATCCTGATCGTCGGGCTCGCGGTGCTGCCCGTCGTCGGGCTGTGGCTCGTCCGGCGCGTGCTCGTGCCGCTCGGCTGGTATCGCGCCGCCTACGCGATCGGCTACGCGAGTCGCCCGGGCAAGGACGCCGGCGCGTACGCGTTGTGCGTGGCCGCGTGGGCGCTCGGGCGTGCGCCCTCCGCGTCGGGCGAAGCGTGGATCGCGGCGCGCCGCAACACGCGCGTGCCGCTCGGTGACGCCGAGGTGGTGACCACGGCGCTGCTCGCGGCCGCGCGCGATGACCTCGAGACCGCGCGCCTGCTCATGCGCTCGACGCTGATGCTCGCCGAGTCACATCCGGCCGTGCGCGAGCTGGCGGGCGAGTGGCTCGCCTGCGACGCGGCGGAGCGCCGCGCCTGGCAGGAGCTCGCCGACGATGCGGTCGCCGCGCGGTTCCCCGCGTCGCCGATGACGTTCCTCCTCGAAGGCATCGCGGCGCGTGAGCTGAAGGATGAGTGGGCGCCGGGTGCGCTCGAGCTGTGGTCCCGGTGGTTGATCGCGCCGTACCGGCGGGTCACGCGCACGCTCGTCGAGGCCGCGCTGCGCATCACGCTCGAGGCGCCGAAGAGCGAAGGCGAGCCCGCGCCCCCCGTCGAGCCACAGGCCGCGGAGCTCGAGGCGGCGCCGCCCGAGCGCGCGCCGCTGCCGCGCGCGATCGCCGCGCACCTCGCGTTCGGCGGTGTGCGCGCGACCGCGACGACGTTCGGCGCGACGGTGCGCGCGTGGGATGCGGCGTTGACCGACGGCGGCACCCACGCGTGGCTCGCCCGCCGCGCGATCGAGCTCGACGCGCCGCTCGGCGCCGTCGACCGTGCGCTGCGCGAGCTGACCACCATGGTGACGGACGACCTCGCACGCGTCGCGGATGCCGCGCGGCTCGGCGCTCCCGCCTCGCACGGCCCGATCGGCGAGGCCCTCGCCCGCCGCCTGCGCCACGGCCGGCTCGATGCCCTCGAGGATGCGTTCAACGCCTGGATCGCGCGTCGCGACCAGTACGTCCAGCGCGGTCAGCTCGCGTCCGCGCGTCCGCCGATCGACGAGTGGCGCGAGTTCCTCGCCCTCAAGCAGGCGTACACCTCGGCGGTGACCGCCGGTGGCCCCGAGCTGCGCCGCCTCGCGTTCCCGCACGCGTTCACGACGGGCAGCAACATGGCGGCATGGCTGTGGAACGAGCTCGACGAGTTCTCGATCTCGCACGCCATCTCCACCTGGCTGCTCGAGGAGGCGCTCGCCGTCGGCGATGCCGAGGCGATCGAGCTCGGCCACCGCAACACGGCCCTGCGCGTGCCGACGCGCCTCGACGACGACTTCGCGTCCACGCTCGACCGTTAGTCGGATGGCAGGTCCGGCGCGACGAACAGCCGCCGCCAACCGTGCGCCGGTGACCAGCGGAACAGCGTGCGCTCGTGCAGCACGAGCGGGCGCCCGGTGGAGTCGACCGCATCGATCCGGTCGAACGGGAACGCGCGCGCGAGCTGGCGCGCACGATCACCACACAGCTCCACGAGCGCGCCGCCCCAGAGCGCGAGCGTGCGCCCTCCCTCGACCGGCGACAGCCGGCCCGCGGTGAGCAGCGTCGCGCGCGTCGCATCCTTGTTCGTGCACGCGCCGAGCTCCTTGGTGGAGCACGAGTGTCGACGATCGGATCGAGGCGTGGCTCGGGCATCGCGCCGAGCCCAGCACATCGCGTTCCAGCGCCGTCTCCGACGAGGACGCGCGAACCGTGGCCGCTCGAACGCAGCGAGGCGTGTCTCGCAGCCCACGCGCGAGCCCGCGCTGACGGGGGCGTGATACATGGAATAAAGTGCATCGCTCGTGGCTCACGATCGTCATCGCGCTCGCGGCCTGCGCTGGGCGCGCCGCTCCTCCCAGCGCGCCGTCGCCCGCGCCGGAGCCGCCGGCCGTCGAAGCGACCACCGCGCCGGTCGCCACGACGCCGACACCTCCGGTGACGCCGCCGACGCCGGCCGCGCCGGCCGACGTGCCGCCGCCCGCTGCGACTGAGGATCCGGATCCCGCCGCGGTCGACCAGGCGCTCGCGCGCGCGACTCTGAAGGTGCACGCCGCGAAGAAGCACGACGGCGTGTGGCCCGCCGAGCTGGACGCCGAGCGAGGGCCGGCCGTGTTCCTCGTCGACGTCGATGTCGAGCTCGCGAGCTTCGCGTACCGGATCGATCCGGACAAGCTCCTGCTCGAGACCACGGCGGGCGACATCGTCTCGCAGAGCCCGGTCACGCTGGGCGTCGACAACGGCCGCATGACCGCGATGTTCGTCGTCGGCAACGCGTTACAGGCCAAGAGCGTCGTCGTCACCTACGACGGCAAGCGCTCGCGGCCGTTCAAGCTGCCGAAGCGCTGATCACCGCGCCCGCCAGTCGCACCCGAGCTCGTCCTGCGTGATGTGGCAGCGCAGGCACATCCGGCGATTGCTGCGATCGAGCGCCCGACAGCGCGCGCTGGCACGCCAGCCCTTGCCGTGCGGCGAGGCCTGCAGCTTGCCCGGCTCGTTGCTGTGGCAGTCGAGGCAGTCCTCTTCGCGGTGACATGACGCGCACGCGTTGAGGTTCTTGCGCGCCTCGCCCGCATGGCGGTTGGGGCCCGCGGTGCGACTCGCCCAGCCCGTGGGATGGAACGCACGGCCCGGCTCCGTCGCCGAGAACTCGCTCGGGACGCGCCCCATCGAGATGCCCGAGCGCTCGTGGCACGCGACGCAGAACGACTGCGCGCGGTGACACGCGGAGCAGTCGGGCGTGCCGCGCTTCGCCTCGACGCCATGCGTGAGCACGTAGTTGCCGGGGTGGAACTCCATCGGCTTCACGACGCCTTGATGGCAGGCGACGCACTCGGAGCGATCGTGACACGCCGTGCACGTCGCGCCGACCTGCGAGGCCTCCTGGCGATGATCCTTGGCGAACGTCGGCCCGTGCCCGTCGCCGAGCCCCGTGTTGCGCGGCACCAGATCGCCGTGGGTGAACCGCGTCTGCAGGCGGCCGGCGGCGCTCGCGAGGTGACAGTCGGTGCACCGGCGCGGTGCGGCGCCCTCGCGATGGCAGGACAGGCACACCGACATCGTCGGGAGGTGCTGCGTGGTGGCGAGGTCGACCTTCGTCAGATCGCCATGACAGGTCGCGCACGGCGTGCCGGTGTGGCGCGAGTGATCGAACTTGAGCGGCGGCGGCGTCAGGTAGACCCGCGCGACGGGGGCGCCCGGCTGCCAGCCGGGGTGACACGCGGCGCACCTCGCTGTCGGTGCCCCGGGCACGGCCTTCTCGGGATCCATGCGATCGATCGGGTGGCACGCGCGACACTCGAGCTCGGTCGGCAACAGGTTATCCACGGCGGACTGCGAGGTGGTCGCGCCGGGATGACACGTCGCGCAGGTCGCGCCCTTCGCGAGGTGCACGCGATGCGAGAACGCCAGCGGCAGGCGCTGCAGCGGATACACGACCGGAGACCAGCCCGTGGGATCGCGATCCGCGTGCACGACCGCCGCGCCGACGAGGACGGCGGCGAAGGCGAACAGGACGAACAGCGCGACCTTCATAGCTCGGGGGTGAAGCTGAAATCGAGGACGCCGATGATGCGCCCCTGAACATCGTGCGGCTTGTCGACGTCGACCTCGCCGACGATGTGCAACGCGAGCGCATCCGCGAGCTGCAGCGAGCTCGAGGCCACCGCGGAGCTCGTGACATAGCGCGCGCGGTCGTCGTCCGGCCGGACGCCGAGGACGATCACGCGACCGCGCACCCACACCCAGTCGCGGGGCCGCCAGCCGGCCTCGCTGCTACCGCCGACGCGGCGCCCGCCGTAGCCGTCGTCCCACAGCAAATCGACGCGCGCGCGCGAGCGCCGGCCGAGCGGATGATCGAGCCCCGCGTCGGCGCCACCGGCGTACGAGCTGGTCGCGTCGCCGTGCGCGTACCGGCGCAGCCACGCCGACGCGCGCATGCGCACCGTTCCGTCGAAGGTATAGCCGAGCCTCGCATCCGTGGTCGGCTCGACCGAGAACGCATTGAAGATCGAGTCACCGTCGAACGTGGGCAGGAAGTACTCGACGGACGGCTCGACAGCGTGCTTGCCGCGCTTCACGCGCACGCCCGTGTCGGCGCGATCGAACGCCGCGTGCAGCAGCGAGAACCGCGCGTTCGCGTACGGCGACAGCGTGAACGCGCCGGCGCGCAGCACGGCGTGCGCGCGCGCGTAGAGGCGCTCCTCGTTGACGCCGCTGGCGGGCGCTTGACCGAGCTCGTCCGGGTAGAGCCCGGTGTCGGGGAAGTCGAACCGCGAAGGGTCGTCGATGAGGCCCACGGTATCGGACCACGTGCGGCGGTACCCGACCTGCGCGCCCCACCGTCGTGTGTGCAGCGTCGACAGCGCGACGCCGAGCGTGGGCTGCCGCATGTCGCGCTGCGGGCACACCTCGAGGTCGCTCGCGAGCCGAGCGTTGTTGATGCGTCGATCGCGATCGATCAGCTTCCACGTCCCGGTGCCGGGCGTCGGGCCCTCGACGTACTCCTGGCAGCCGGCGCCCGAGGTGCCGTCGAGCTCGAACGTGGAAAGGCCGAGCGGCGAGCGCGCGCGCACGCGGAGCCCGCCCGCGACGTCGATCGCGACCGGCAGCGGGAGCTCGCCGCGGACGGTGATGCCGTCGACGCCGAACGTGCCCCAGCCGTCGTCGAGCAGCATGCGGCCGAGGTTCACGTGCACGCGCTCATCGGCGATGCCCTCGACCATCACGTGCCCGTAGAGCAGATCGAGCGCGGCCACCGATTCGGCGAGCTCGGGGATGACGTCGATCGCGTCGCGCCGCACCGCGGGCGCCAGCGCGATCCGCCCGCTCGAGAACGAGCCGAAGTCGTGATCGAGTCGCAGGTAGCTCTGCCAGCCGATGGTGACGCCGCGATCCGGCAGGCGCTGTCGCCGGCGCGTGGCCGCGAGGTCACCGACGTCGGTGATGCGCAGCGCGAGCATCTGCGTGTAGCGGCGGCGACCCTGAAACAGATCCGGTCCGACGAGGCGGTAGTCGCGCAGCTGGTACGCCTGGCCGATCGACTGCGCGCGCACCCAGAACTCGTAGGCATGCGCCGGACGCGCGGTCGCGGCCATCACGAGTCCGATCGTGACGACGATCGACCTCTGGGCCCAGTGCATCGGGCCCCACCGTATCACGTCACCGTGCGACGGTGACCGTTCCGACGGCAAGCCGCGCCCCCGGGCCGAGCGCACCGAGCCCCCACGCGCCGGCCTCCGCCAGATCCGCATCGCAGGCGACGAGCTCGAGCTCCTGAACGCGGACGCGCAGCGTCGAGCCCACGTCGAGCCGCGCAGTGACCGCGCTGTCGGGCGCGATCGCCGGCACGTCGCGCCCGCTGCACACCACGCGCGTCTCGCCATCGGCGTGGCGCACGAGCCGCGCCGGCGCGCCGGGCACGAGCTCCGCGACCAGCGCCCTGCCCGGCCCTTGGTCCTGCGCGATCAGCGCCAGGCCGCCGCTGCGTAGCTGCACGCTCGCCGTGACCGAGCCACTCGCCATGCGGGGGCCGCCGACGAGCGCGCGCGCCAGGCCGTCGCTGGCCGCGAGCTCCCACTCCGTGTCACGCGTCACGGTCGCCGGATCCGCGGGCGTGAGCACCGTCGCCGCGTTGTTGCGCGGCACCACGGTGACGGAGCCCGACGACGCGCCGAGCAGCGGCGGGCGGTAGATCCACGCGCGCGCCGAGGGTAGCTCGCCGCCGAGCACGAGCACGCTGCCGTCGGCGAGCCGGATCGCCGAGGCGCCGGGCACCTCCGGTGGCGGCTCGATCGCAGGCGCAGGGGCGGTGACCTGCCACCGATCGTTGGTCGGATCGTAGAGCGCGAGGTCACCGTTGGCATGGCCGCCGACCGCGAGGACGTGACCATCCTCGAGTGCGATCAAGCGTACGCCGTCGGTGAATCCCGGAGCGAGCCCGATGGTGCGCGCGGCCGCCGCCGTCGGTGCGATCACGCTCGCGGCGCTGCCTCCGACCGTGAGCACCGCGCCACCGTCGAGCGCGGCCACGTACGGATGTGTCCCGGTGAGCTCCACCGTGGACAGGTCAGCCGGCACGATGCGATCCGCCGCCGTCGGATCTGCGGCGCCGGCCGGCGGCGTGCCGCCCGCGATCACGTAGGCGCGGTGCCCGTTGGCCTGCACGCCGATGTCGAAGATCGACGCACCGACGCGCCGCCCGCGCAGCACCGGACCAGCGTCCGGTTCTTCGCTCAGCGCCTCCACGTCGTAGACGAGCGAGCTGTTGCGCACGAGGCCGCTGCACGCTCCGTTCACCACGGCCTGGCAACCGCCGGCGAGCAGCACGTCGTGCTCGCCGACGGCGATCGACGTGTGGAACGCGCGCGACACGATCAGCACCGACTCGCGGAACGTCCGCTGCTCGGACAAAAACAACGTGAGCGCGCGCTGGGGGCCGCCGCTGATCACCACGTTGCCGTCGGGGAGCGTCGTGACCTGGGTGCCCGCGAACCCGTTGTCGCCGAGGACGTCGGGGACGTCGAGCGGCGTGAACGTCGACGTCACGGGGTCGTAGTACTCGGCGGTGGTGAGCCAGTTGCCGCCGCCGTCATGACCGCCGAGCACGAGCACGCCCGCACCGGCGCGCGCGAGCAGCGGCGCCACGCGCGGCGTGCCGAGCTCTCCCGCTGTCGGGCAGAAACCACCCGGGGGCGCCATGAACACCGGGATCTCGGCGCCGGTCGGCAGGTCGCGAAACACGATCGGCGCCGACTTGCCGGCCGCACCGATCGCACCGCCGCCGACCGTGACCTCGACGCCGAGCTGCTCGGTGTCCGCCGGGAAGTCGTCGATGCCGATCACCTCGTCGAGACCGACGGCACGCACGTCGTCACCGCTCGGTCCATACGCGATCACGCGGATCCCCGTGGCGCCCGCGGGCTGCCCGCACGCGCCGTGCTCGATGGGCACGAGCGAGACGCGCGCCGCATCGTGGCCGCAGCCGATCGCTACCCCGAGGGAGGCGAGCGCGACAGGTGCGGTCCGGCAGAACACGGCCTCGCGATGATACTCTCGCCGCGATGCTCGAGTTGCCGACGACGTTCGGCAAGTACTTCCTGACCGAGAAGCTGGCCACGGGCGGCATGGCCGAGATCTACCTGGCCAAGATCGTCGGTCCCGGCGGCTTCGAGAAGCAGCTCGTCCTCAAGCAGATCCATCCGAAGCTCACCGGGCAGCGCCACTTCGTCGACCTGTTCGTCGCCGAGGCCAAGACGCTCGTCACGCTGACCCACGGCAACATCGTCCCGGTCTACGAGCTGGGGGTCGTCGACGACACCTACTTCATCGCGATGGAGTACATCGACGGGCCGACGCTCTATCGGCTCACCGAGACGCTCCAGCGACGCGGTGCGCAGATGGCGCCGCCGGTCGCGGCGTGGATCACGGGGCGCATCCTCGAGGGGCTCGACTACGCGCATCGCAAGGGCGAAGGCGTCATCCACCGCGACCTGTCGCCGCGCAACGTGATGCTGTCGCGCGACGGCGAGGTCAAGCTCGTCGATTTCGGGATCGCGGTGACCCTCGGCGCCGGGGCCGACGATGGATCGCAGTCCGCGCCGACGGGCTCGTTCCCGTACATGTCCCCCGAGCAGGTCCGCCGCGAGCCGCTCACGGGCCAGACAGATCTCTTCTCCGTCGGCGTGCTGTGCTGGGAGATGCTCGTCGGCCGCCGCCTGTTCGCGCGCGATGATCCGGACGCGACGCTCGCCGCGGTGACCGGCGCCGACATCCCGGCGCCGTCGAGCCTGCGCCCCGAGGTGCCCGCCCGTCTCGATGACGTCCTCAAGCGCGCGCTCGAGCGCACGCAGCGCACGCGGTGGGCCGACGCCGCCGAGATGCTCGCCGCGATCCAGAAGTACCTCTACGCGCTCGACGACACGCCCGGCCCGCGCGACGTCGCGGCGCTGGTCGCCCGCTATTGCCCTCCCGAGACGCGGCGCATGCCGACCCACGCCGAGGGCGACGGGCTGTCCACCGTCACGCACGAGGGTGCGCCCGCCGCCTCCCCAGCGCCCGACGACGCGCAGGGCACGCCGCCACCGGCAGGCCCGCGCACCGCGGTGCTCCCGCGCGACGGCGCCGCGCGGGGCCGCCTGCCACGGGCTCCCACGCGCCAGCAGAGCTTCGCCACGAACGTCGACTTCGGCGATCTCCTGGAGCGCGGGGACGCCGCGGCCGCCGCCGACGCGCCACCGGATGCTCGCCCCCACGATGCGGCCAAGGGTCCGAGCACGGTGGTGGTGCCTCGCCGCGTGGAGGGGAGCGACGCCAAGGCCGACGAGCCCGCACGCGACGCCACCGATGCTCCGGCGGGCTCGACGCTGCGGGTACGCGCGGAGCGCGGCGACTTCACACGCGGGCCGGCGAGCTGGCTGCTGGTCGCAGCGGGGTTCGGCATGATCGCGCTCACGATCGCGGCGGTCTACGTGTTCGTGCGCGGCCGCGACGCCGTGCTCGCATCCGACGCGGCCCCGATCGCGACCGATGCGGGTGCCCTCGATGCGACGGCTGGCATGGTCGACGACGCGGCCGAACCGACGCTTCCCGACGTGCAGCTCGACGCAGCGCCGGCGACGATCGTAGCGATCGATGCTGCCGTTCGCGCGGCCGCGGACGCAGCACCGCCGCCGCGCGACGCCGCGCCCCTCCCGATCGACGCGAACGCGATCGTGCGCCCCGCCGGCATCGCGACGCTCAAGATCGGCGCCGATCCGTGGGGCGAGGTCCTCGTCGACGGTGTGCGCAAGGGGCGCGCGCCGCTCACGCTCCAGGTCACCGCGGGCAAGCACGTCGTCGAGGTCGTGTTCGCCGGCGACGATCCGCCGCGCAAGAAGTCGTTCCCGATCGAGGTCAGTGCGGACGCGACCCAGGACGTGTTCGCCGACTTCACGAAGCCCTAGCCGTCGGTCAGCGGCCGCCGCCGAACGCGCCGCCGTCGACGCCGACCGTGGGCACCGGCTTGTCGGCGGTCACCGCGAACACGGTGATGACCGTCGCGGCGAGGACGGCCGTGCCGACGCCCGTCCACAGCCACGGACTACGGCACCAACCGCAGTGATCGGGCGGCGGGCGGCGGCCACGGTCGCCGAGCACGGCGGGCGGATAGCGCAGCTCGCCCGCGCGCACGGCCTGCCACGCACTGGCGGCGGCGGCCGCGAGGCCCGCGCGCTCCGCGTAGCCGATCTCGACGACCGCGCTGCACGTGATCGGCGAGCCCGCACATCGCTGCACGAGGAGCGTCGGGCCACCGCGTCGGATCGTGTCGGCGACCAGCACGACCTCGTCGAGCTCGGCGTAGCGCTGCACCGCTTCGACGAGCTGGACCTGCAGCGCCTCGCTCATGCCGGGGACGGCGCCGGCGAAGAGGCGCGCGCTCTCGTCGTCGGGCGGCAGCTGGATCTCGATCGACGTCGCGCCCGCGGTGAGCCCTTGCACGGTCGGTTGATGCAGCGGCGCCCGCGCGACGACGAGGTGCTGGCCGCGCGTGACCTGAACGTCGAGCGGCGAGCGGCCGACGTCCCTGCCGTCGATGCGGATCGCGGCTCCCGGCGGCTCGGTCGTGATGCGCACCTGGTGCAGCGCCACCGGTGCGCCGCGCGCGGCGTCGACGGCCGCGACCACGTCCGGCGAGAACTCCGCGAGCGTGATCGGGCGCTCCGGGTCGAGCGCGAGCGCGAGCGCGAGCACGGCCTGCGCTTCGTCGGTGCGGCCGAGGTACGCGAGCACCGCGCCCAGACGCAGCGCTGCGTCCGCGTAGAGCTCGGTGCCGCCCGGGTAGGCGACCAGCGGCTCCGCGGCGGTGCGCGCGGACGCGAGCCGCGACGCGCTGTGCTCCGCCGCCACCCGGAGAAAGGCGCGCCAGCCTTCGTCGATCTGGTCGCGCACGCGGCGGTGCGACTGCAGCATCGCGATCGGCACGGCGCCCGCGGTGTGCGCTGTCCTCGCCTCGGCGACGGCGTCCTCGACGACCCGGCCGCCCCGCGCACCGACCGCCTCGGCCATCGCGCGCGCCGCGGGAGCGCGGTCCTCGATGCCGACCGCGATGACGCCGACGCCCTCCGCGCGCGCCGCGCACGGGATCGCGATCATCAGCGCGCACGTGCTCAGCAGCAGCCGCACGCGTCCAGTATACTCGCGGCATGTCTTTCCCCTGGCTGTCGCGCACACAACCTCGCTCGGGCGGCTCGGACCGCCGCGAAAAGGTCGTCGCCGACGAGCTCGCGAGCCGCGCGGGCCTGCTCTATCGCCTCGGCTACTCGGAGGCCGACACCACGAAGCGCCTGATCGCCCACGTCGCGTGGGAGTACGACCAACCGCTCAACGGCTCCTACCAGCGTCCCGCGACGCTCTCCGATCAGGCGATCGCGAAGCTGGTCGCCGACACGTACAAGCGTCGCCCCGGCTGATGCGCGCGCGGGCGGGCCTCCGCGGCGTCGGTCTGGTCGGTGCGCTCGCGCTCGCGAGCTGTCAGCCTCCGGGCTCGCCGACGAGCACGCGCCCCGCCCCACCGCTGCAGAGCTTCACGCTCGTCGACCTCGTCGGCACCTGGCGCTGGCAGCACGAGGCCGCCGAGGCCGGCACCGCCCGCGTCGAGCGGGAGACGTGGACGTTCCAGCCCGGCCCCACGCCGACCTCGCTCGTCGGCCGGTACCTGCGGGACGTCGAGGTCACCTCCGAGGACGGCGTGCCGTTCCAGTGCAACCAGCGCCCGCACTACCGGCAACGCGCGGCGTTCGAGGTCGGCGTGGAGATCGCCGAGCACGGCTTCGCGATCACCGAGCACGAGTACCGCACCGAGCCCGGACCCTGCGATCACGGCTTCCGTCACGTCGGCGCGTACCGCGCCACCCTCGCCGGGACCACCCGGCTCGTCCTCGCGTTCGACGGCGGCGAACAGACGCTCCTGCGGGTCGACGACGCCTCCGAGCTGCCCGCAGACCCGTGGCCCGCGACGCCGGCGCTCGAGGGCGCGTGGCGGTGGAGCGCGACCAGCGTCACCGCCGATGGCAGCATCGCCGACGAGACCGAGTGGTGGGAGCTCAGCCGCCGCAGCGACACGCAGCTCGACGCGACGTACCGCCGGCGCGTCACGGTGCGCAGCGCCGACGGGAAGCCGCTCGCGTGCGCGAAAGCGCCGTCGTGGACGTTCGACGATGCGTACCTGCTGGACGGCCAGCGCGAGGAAGAGCACTGGCACTTCTACGAACGCGCCGCCGATCCGGGCGACCACCCGTGCCTACGCCTGACGCCGCGCCGCATCCTCGATGAAGCGACGGCCGAGCAGCTCGGCGACTACTTGATCCTGGAGTGGCGGGGCAAGCGCCGCCAGGTCCTCTACCGTCCCGGCACCGGCGTGTAGCCGGCGCTGTAGACCTTCGTCACGTAGTCCTCGATCATCCGGTCCGACGAGAACCGCCACTGCGACATCGCGATGCTCGCGCGCATGATCGCGAGCCACCTGCCGCGCTCGTGATACGCCGGCAACACGTCGCGCTCGAGCACCCCGTGCAGCAGCTCGCGATCGCGCTTGTCGACGCGCGCGAAGTCGTGCTCGTCGAAGGCGTCGTCCGCGGGATCCGGATCACCGATCTTCCAGCCCGTGACGCCGTGCTCGCAGCCTTCGGGCCACCAGCCATCGAGGATCGAGAGGTTCGGCACCCCGTTCATCGCCGCCTTCATGCCCGACGTCCCCGAGGCCTCGAGCGGCCGCCGCGGTGTGTTGAGCCACACGTCGGAGCCGCGCGTGAGCAGCGCACCGAGGCGCATGTCGTAGTTCTCGAGGAACACGATGTGACCCGGGTGCTTCTTCGACGCGTCGAGCAGCTTTCCGATCAGCTTCTTGCCATCTCCGTCGCGCGGGTGCGCCTTGCCCGAATACACGATCTGGACACCCTGCTCGAACAGCTTCCTGAGCGCGCGCTCGTCGGAGATCACGAGGTCGGCACGCTTGTACGTCGACGCGCGACGCGCAAACCCGATCAGCAGCTTGTCGTGCGCGAGCTCCACGTGCGCGCGTCGCGCGACCTCGTCGATCAGCTCCGCCTTCATGGCCTGATGCGCGGCCCACAGCGCGCGGTCTTGCGCCTCGCGCACCTTGTCGGGCACGAGCGCCGCGCGGATCCGCGCGTCCTGCCACGTCGGCTGATGCACGCCGTTCGTGATGCTGATGATCGGCGCGGCGCCGTCGACGTGACGCCACATCTCGCGCGCCGTCTCGCCGTGCAGGGCCGCGACGCCGTTCGCCAGGCGCGACAGCCGCAGTCCCGCGACCGTCATCGAGAACGGGTCGCCACCGATCTTCTCGAGCTCCTCGTCGGCGAGCCCGACGTGCGCATCCATCTTCTTCAGCAGCGGCAGGTCGTGCACCTCGTTCCCCGCGGGCACCGGGGTGTGGGTCGTGAACACGATGTGCGGCCGTAGCCGCTCGAGCCGCTCCGCGAACGACGCGCCACCGAACCGCCCCTGGCGCAGCAGCTCGAGCCCGGCGAACACCGCGTGGCCTTCGTTGAAGTGGAACAGGTCGGGCTCCTCGCCGAGCGCTTGCAGCAGGCGCACGCCGCCGACGCCGAGGACGATCTCCTGTGCGAGTCGCTCCTCGTTACCGCCACCGTACAGGCGCTGCGTGATCCAGCGATCCTCCTCGCGCTCGGGCTCGAGGAGATACAGCGCAGAGCTCACGAACCGCTCGACCTTCCATGCGCGCAGCGGCACCGTCTTGTCGCGCACCGTGACCTCGACGCGCGCATCGACGCGGCGCACCGCATCTCGCGGCGTCTTCGGATACTGGTCTTCGATGGTGTTACCGACCGCGAGCTGGCGCGTGTAGCCCTCATCCCACAAGAGGCCGAGGCCGGTGAGCGGCACGTGGAGGTCGCCGACCGACTTCATGTGATCGCCGGCGAGGATGCCGAGACCGCCTGCATAGATCGGGAAGGACGGGTCGAGCCCGTACTCCATGCAGAAGTACGCCACGCGCGGGCAGGAAGACATTGCGTTGGGTCTACCGCCTGCGAGCGAGGGCCCGCAAGCCACGACGGGCGAAACGCCTCGGTGTTGCCGAATGCAACGCTCAGCGCGAGGCGGGCTTGCGCGCGATGAAGTCGATGCTCGTGATCGCGAGCTGCTCGCGCGTGTATCCCGCGAAGCACGGATCGACGACGATCTGATCCAGCCCTGCGAGATGTCGCGGGTTCGCGCGCGAAGTGTCGGTCTCGATCGCGAATCCGGCCTCGCGGGCCGCCTCGGTGAAGTCGATCGAGCGCAGCCGGTTTTGATAGAGGAACCGGGTGTTCCACCACGCCCACCGCGCCTCCGAGTACTTCAGGTAGTGCAGCTGATCGATCGACGGATCCGTGTACGCGTAGTGATCGCCGCAGTTTACCGAGTGGAACATCACGCCGCCCGGACGCAGCACCCGGTACGCCTCGCGGAACATCCGGTGGATCGTGTCGGGTGGTACGTGCTCGAGCACGCTGTTGCTGAACACGACGTCGTGAGCGCCGGCCGGCAGCCCGGTCTCCGTGGCGTCGGCGGGAGCCCGGTAATCGACCACGTGCCCCGTGGCGTCGAGGAGCGACGCGCCGCGGCCGAGGGCGTGCGAGAGCGCCGCCCGGCGCGTCTCGACCTCCGCCTCGGACGTTCCGCCCGCTTTCGCGATCGTGCGCACGTGATGCGCGAGCCGAGCCACCAGCCGGCGCACCATCTCCGGGCGCAGGTGACGCGTGATGTCGAACGTCAGCACGCGCGCGGCGCCCGCGAGGTAGAGGCAGACCGGGAACGTGGGGTACCAGCCGGTGCCGACCTCGAGCATCGTGGCGTGAGAGAGGTCGACGCGGGCGGCCCGCAGCTGCTCGACCATCAGACGCCAGTCGTCGACCTTGACGTCGCACTCGCGCTCGAACTGGGCCATGCCGCCGCCGACGCGCTGCAGCACGTAGTGGAGCTCGGCACCTCCCGGTACGGCGCCCAGGACCTTCTGGATCATCGCCTTCGCGCGCCAATCGAGCCGCAGCCACGAGCGTTGGTCGCTCCGCGGGCGTCGAGGTGGCTCGGGCGCGGATGGGGCTACCGGCACGACCAGAGGTGCGTCGCGCAACAGCACCGGCACGGCGGTGGGCCGCGACGGACGCGGGCGCGGAACGTCGAGATGCGGTTCGGTACTGGGTGCTTCGGTCGTCGACGGTCCCGTGTCCACTTCAAGTGCCATGCAGCCCTCCGGGTAGCGAACGCCGTTGCAGCCCCCGCGCCACGTCGGCGCATGCGGGTCCGCGCGATTCCGGGGGATGGCGCCCCGCGCGATCGCAGAGCGAGCACGCCCGCGACGGTGCGCCCGCGCGGTGTCCCGGGCGCGCGCAGGCCTGCCGGGACGTGCCGTGATGTTCGGCGCGCGATGCGCACCTCGTGCACGATTTCTGGCGATGAAACCGCCCGCGCAGTACAGAATGGAAGCATGTCGTCCAAGCGCGCGTTCCTCCTCGTCGGGATGCTCGCGCTCGCACTGGCGAGCACGACCGAGGCGAGTCCGCGCGCGACGAAGCAGCGCAGCACGAAGGTCGGCGCGAAGAAGGCGACGTCCGCACGTATCGCGATCGGTCGCGCGGGCGAGCTGCGTCCGGCGCGCGACGTGATCGGTCGCCGCGAAGAACCACTGACCATCGAGGAAGAGACCGCGAAGCAGATCGAGAAGCTGCTGCGCGGACCGCTGCGCACCGGCATCACCGGGCTGTTCGTCGCGGACGCACGCACCGGCACGCCGCTGTTCGCGATCAACGCCAACGAGCCGGTCAACCCGGCGTCGAACGTCAAGATGATCTCGACGGCCACCGCGCTCGAGCTGCTCGGCCCGGAGTTCCGCTACTCGACGCGGCTGCTCGGGCCGCCCGCGGTGAACGGCGTCGTGCGTGGGGACGTGTTCCTGCTCGGCAGCTACGACCCGACGCTCACCACGAGCGACCTCACCGACATCGCGCGCGAGGTGTCGAACCGCGGCATCACCTCGATCGAGGGCGACATCGTCGTCGGTGCAGATCCGACGCGTGACGGCATCTACCGCGCGATCATCCCGATCGAGGTCACCGCCGGCGAGCCGGGCGAGGCGCCGATCGCGACGGTCCCCGTCGGCGCGGAGCACGTCGTCGTGAACGTGACGGCGAAGACCGCGAAGAAGCGGATGCGCCGCCAGAAGCTGACCTTCACGTCCGCGGTCACGCGCACGCCGGCCGGGGTCCCGACGATCACCGTCACCGTCGCGGGCACGCTCGGCAAGGGCGGCTCGAAGGTCCACGCGCTGTGGACGCGCGAGCGCACGGCGACCGCCGCCTACGCACTGCGCGCCGCGCTGCGTGCGAACAACATCGACGTCACCGGTGACCTCGAGGTGCGCGAGCTCGGTGACTTCGTCGGCGAGTCGGTCACCGCGGGCGCGCTGCCCATCGAGCTCGGCCGCCACGAGTCGGCGCGGCTCGCCGACATCGTCGCGCGCATCAACAAGCGCAGCATCAACTGGCTCGCAGATCGCGTGATCACCACGGCCGCCGCCCTCTCCCATCGCGCGCCGCCGTCGATGAAGCTCGCGATCGAGGCGATGTACGGGTGGCTCGAGCGGCACACGCACCTCGGCAAGGACGACCTCGTCATCGACACCGGCTCGGGGCTCTCCTATCGCACGCAGATTACCCCGGCCGAGCTGGTCGCGATCGTGCGCAGCGCCGGCGGCTTCGCCGGTGACATCGCCGATCCGTCGCTCGCGCAGGCGTGGCTCGACTCCCTCTCGATCGCCGGCACCGACGGCACGCTACGCCATCGCGTGCGCAACCCGAACGCGCGCGCCCGCATCCGCGGCAAGACCGGCACGCTGAGCACGGCCATCGCGATGTCGGGTGTGCTCGACATCGATCCCGAGCGGCCGCTCGCGTTCGCGCTGGTCACCAACACCGATACCCCACTGCACAAGAAGCGCGTGCGCCACGCGCATGACCAGCTGCTGAAGACGCTGTGCGCGTACCTCGCCAAGACCAGCAAGAAGGCACCCGCGCCGCCGGCTCCGACCACGGCTGCCGAGCCGACCGCCGACGCCGCACCGGACGAGCCCGGCGATGTGCACGACGAGTCAGAGGCCGAGCTCGACGCCGAAGCCGCCGCGGCACCGTAGCGTGACCGTCACTCAGCATCGTCACCGCGCGTTCACGGTCACGGTGCGTCGCGCGGGGATATGCGTGGCCTTGCGTGACGGTACGCCCGTTGCTGGCGGGCGGCGGCATGAACAAGACGCTCTCCGTGCTCCTGTGGTTGGCGGCGTGTACCGGCTCGAACCCGCCGCAAGGCGATGACTCGCTCGTCGACATCGCGGGCTTCTCGAGCGAGCAGCGACCGCTCGATCTGCTCCTCGTCATCGACGACTCCGCGGGGATGGCAGCGAAGCAGCGCGCGCTCGCCGCGAACTTGCCCGCGCTGATCGCGCAGCTCGGTGGTGCGAGCGACGGGCTCCCCGATCTCCACATCGGCGTGATCAGCACCGACATGGGCACGTCCAGCACCACGAGCGTGCCTGCGACGGCGATCGGTCAGCCCGGCGCGGGTGGCTGCATGGCGACGGGCAAGGCCGGCAAGCTGCTCGTCCAACCTGCGGCCGCGGGCGCGATGACCGCGCGCTATCTCGCCGTGCCGCGTACCGGCGCACCGAACTTCACCGGCACGCTCGCCGAGGTCCTCGGCGAGCAGGTCCTCCTCGGCGAGACCGGCTGCGGCTTCGAGCAGCCGCTCGCCGCGATCCGCGCCGCGCTCCACGATCCCGACAACGCCGGCTTCCTGCGCGACGAGGCGAACCTCGCCGTCATCGTCGTGTCCGACGAGGATGACTGCTCCGCGCGCGCGGCCACCCTGTTCGGCCCCGACTCGTCCTCGCTCGGCACCCTCGACTCGTTCCGCTGCTTCCGGTTCGGCGTGACGTGTGCGCCGGACGACCCGATGCAGCTCGGCCCGAAGACCGGCTGCGCCCCGCGCGAGGACTCGACGCTGGTGGACGACGTCGCCGGCTATCGCGACGAGCTGCTCGCGGTGAAGGATGGTGATGCGCGGCGCGTGATGTTCGCGACCCTCGCGGGGCCGACCTCGACGGTCGCGGTCGAGCTGCGTCCGCACCCCGCCGGCGGCAGCCGCATCGCGCTCGCTCACGGCTGCGCGTTCGGTTCGCCGAGCGGCCAGCTGACCGCCGATCCGCCGGTGCGGCTCACCGCCCTCGTCGGGGCCTTCGGGATCAATGGCTCGGCACAGTCGATCTGCAGCGAGGACCTGGCCTCGGCCGAGGCCGAGCTCGGCGCCGCGGCGCGCCGGCTCGCGGGTGATCGATGCCTCGCGCGCGCCGTGCCGTTCGGCGCCGCGTGCACCGTGTTCGAGGCGCCCGAGGCCACTCCGGCGCAGCGCACCGAGCTCCCCGCGTGCGCCGCGGTCGGCGACACCGCGCCGTGCTACCGCGTCGTCGAGGACGCGGCGTGCAGCGCCGGTCAGCGGCTCGACATCGTCCGCGCGACGGCCGCGGCGCCCGGCACGTGGACGTCGATGCAGTGCCGCCTGTAGCTCACTCGTCCTGAGCGAACGACTGCGCGAGCTTCTCGAGCACGCTCTGATCCTCGAGCGTGGTCGTATCGCCGCGCGCCTTGCTGCCCGACGCGACCTCGCGCAGCAGGCGCCGCATGATCTTGCCGGACCGCGTCTTGGGTAGCGCCTCGGCGAACCGGATCTCCTCGGGCCGCGCGAGCGCCCCGATCTGCGCGGCGACGTGCTCGCGCAGCTCCTTCCCCAGCCCGTCATCGGCGGCGACGCCTCCGCGGGGCGTCACGAACGCGACGATCGCCTGCCCCTTCAGGTCGTCGGGGCGACCGACCACGGCCGCCTCCGCCACCTTCGGGTGACTGACGAGCGCGCTCTCGACCTCCATCGTCGACAGCCGGTGCCCCGCGACGTTGATGACGTCGTCGACGCGTCCCATGATCCAGAAGTAGCCGTCCTCGTCGCGGCGGGCGCCGTCGCCCGCGAAGTAGCGGCCCTTGATCTCGCTGAAGTACGTCTGCACGAAGCGCTCGTGGTCGCCGAAGATCGTGCGCAGCATCGACGGCCACGGCCGCTTGATCACCAGGAACCCGCCCTGGTTCGGCGCGACCGGCATGCCGTCCTTGTTGACGATGTCGACGAGGATGCCGGGCAGCGGCCGCGTCGCCGAGCCCGGCTTGGTCGGGATCGCGCCCGGCAGCGGCGAGATCATGATCGCGCCCGTCTCGGTCTGCCACCACGTGTCGACGACCGGGCAGCGGTCGCCGCCGATCGTCTTGCGGTACCACATCCACGCCTCGGGGTTGATCGGCTCGCCGACCGATCCGAGCAGCCGCAGCGACGACAGATCGTGCTTCGCCGGATGCTCGTCGCCCCACCGCATGAACGCGCGGATCGCCGTCGGTGCCGTATAGAACACCGTCACGCCCCAGCGCGCGATGATGTCCCAGAACCGATCCAGCCCCGCGCCCGGATCCTTGCCGTGCGTGTACGCGGCGGAGCGCGGCGCGTTGGGCGCACCCTCGTACATCATCACCGTGGCGCCGTTCGCGAGCGGCCCGTACACGACGTAGCTGTGCCCGGTCACCCAGCCGACGTCGGCGGTGCACCAGAACACGTCGTCCTCGCGCAGATCGAACACGAGCCTCGTCGTGTACGCGGTGAACGCGAGGAAGCCGCCCGTCGTGTGCAAGATGCCCTTCGGCTTGCCCGTCGTGCCGCTGGTGTACAGCGAGAACAGTGGGTGCTCGCTGTCCCACGCCGTCGCCTCGTGGTGCGCGGAGGCGCCGTCGACGACGTCATGCCACCACACATCGTGCGGGTGCCACGCGACCTTGTTCTTGCACCGCTCGACCACCACCACCTTCTCGACGGTCGTGCCCTCGATCGCCTTGTCGACGTTGTCCTTGAGCGGCACGATCGCGCCGCGCCGCCAGCCACCATCGGCGGTGATCACGAGCTTCGCCTTGCTGTCCACGACGCGGTCGCGCAGCGCCTCGGCGGAGAACCCGCCGAACACCACCGTGTGCGGCGCCCCGATCCGCGCGCAGGCCAGGATCGCGATCGCGGCCTCCGGCACCATCGGCAGATAGATCGCGACGAAGTCACCGGCCTTCACGCCGAGCGCCGTCAGCGCGTTCGCCGTCTTGCACACCTCGCGGTGGAGCTCACCGTACGTGATCACGCGCGTGTCGCCGGGCTCGCCCTCGAACACGATCGCCGCCTTGTTGCGGCGCGGACCCTTCGCGTGCCGGTCGACGCAGTTCACGCTCGCGTTCAGCGCACCGTCGACGAACCACTTGATCGGGCCCGCCGTCGGGCCGCCCGGGAACCCGCCCTCGAGCACCTTCTTCCACGGGCGCGACCACGTCAGCTCGCTCGCGACCTCGGCCCAGAACCCATCGGGGTCCTCCTCCGCCCGCGCATACAGCGCCTCGTACGCGGCGAGGCTGCCGACGATCGCCTCCTTGGCGAACCCTGCAGGCGGCGGAAAGCTCCGCGTCTCCGTCAGTACCGACACGATCGACGACATGACGCCTCCTTGTTTCGATGGACTCAGATCACCGCGATCGCGTCGATCTCGACGCGCGCGTCACGCGGCAGCCGCGAGACTTGAACCGTAGCCCGCGCCGGCGGGTCGTGCGGGAACCGCTCGCTGTACACCGCGTTCACCACCGCGAAGTCCTCGAGGTCCGCGAGGAAGATCGTCGTCTTCACGACGTCCGCGAACCGCGCGCCCGCCGCCGCGAGCACGGCGGAGAGGTTGTTCAGCACCTGCCGCGTCTGCGCGACCACATCGCCGTCGACCATCGTCCCGGTCTCGGGGTCGAGCGGAATCTGCCCGCTGCAAAACACCATCCGCTTCCCATCCCCGATCGGCACCACCACCGCCTGTGAATACGGCCCGATCGCGGCGGGAGCCTGCGACGTCCTCACGATGCTGCGCTGCATGCCTCAGGCGTAGCACGGCCTCGAAAAACTCCCGATCCGCCGCGCCCTGGAAACCACAGAGGGTTGACCGAGCCCGCGGCTCGGTGTAATTCCATGCACCTTCCCGGGCGCTTAACTCAGCGGGAGAGTGATTCCTTCACACGGAATAAGTCGCAGGTTCAATCCCTGCAGCGCCCACCAAAGATCGAGCGGAGTTGGATGAACGAGGATCGGGCCCCGATCGGTCGCATGACCCGTTCGGGCTCTTCTCATGGGCAGGTCACGTCGGCTGAAGTGAACGGGTGAGATCGATCCGCAAAGGCACTCGGCTCTTTGCGCGCGTCGAAGAAGATCAAAAACTGAACGCCATACCTAGCAGCGTCAGCACAACGATGCCGAACGCTGCGAATTGGAGCTGCGGGATCCATGGCTGCAGCGCCAAGCAGAGCGACACTGCCATCACCACGAGCTGAGGCGCTGTGTTCCATCCTTTGGTGAGGCCGCGATAGAGGCTGCGGCTGGCGAACACCAAAGCCAGTACGCCGATTCCGAATGCCACCCATTTCCATGACTGGGTCAAGACCCGAGGATTTTCGAAGTTAAGCGCCACCGCGAATGTGGTTCCAATCAATGCGACGAAGCCGGGGAAGCCAAACCGTCGCAGCATGGATGGTGCTGGATCGGCGGCTTCACTCATCAGGCGCGATACTTTGCCGCGACCCTCCAAGTGTCAAGAGCGATCCGCGTGACCATGCGGTACCGTTCTGACCGCGGAGGCGGCCGGCGATCCAGCACGCACGCACATGGCGCAGGGGTCTCAACTGCGGTCGCGCGATCGTACAGCTCCATTCGAGCCACGGCGGCCCAGAACGCCGAATCCGCGCGGCAAACGGGTCCCCGCGCGGTTCGACGCGCGGGCGCGGTCTGAGGGCACGCCAGCGCGAGCTACGCGCAGCTCACGCGGCGCGCTTGGCGCGCTCGGTGGCTAAAGGCTGTCCCGTAAGTCCTCCAGGTGGAGATTGTGGAGGAAGGCCACAGCGTTGAGCGTGTCAGCCAAGTGGCGTCCACGCCGTCGATGGTCTCGGAGGATGCGCCAGTTCTTCAGGCGAGCGATCGCGTGCTCGACCCTGGCGCGACGTCGTCGGTGTCGACGCCAAGCTCGATCGCGCACGATGCAGTTGTGCCGAAACCGCGGCGTCACGAGCTCGGTCACGCCCCGGTAACCGCCGTCGGCGAGCACCCGACCATGTCGCCGACATAGCTTTTCGACGGATGAGCCGCGGTAGTGCAGCGGGTCGTTCCGGTTGCCGGGGCCACCTGCCGTCGTGGCGATGATCCAAAGGTCTCGTC
>DATLHR010000673.1:0-18806 GCA_035539815.1 Kofleriaceae bacterium | reverse complement strand
GACGCCCCAGTCCTTGCCGCTGATCGGCGTCGCGCGGAAGCCACCAGGGCCTTCGCCTTCGCCACCACGGCGCACGAACTCCGCGACGTCCCGCTCCTCACCGTCGACGCAGATCGTGCCGCGCATCCGCTCGCCGAGCGTGAGCAAGTAGCCTCGGTTGCCCGGGCGCACGATCGCGAAGTCTGCAGGCAGCCCGAGGTCGGGCACGACGAACGTCGACTTGCCGGTGGCGCCGAGCGTGATCTTGCGTGGCTGCTCGGCGACCAGGTCGTGCATCACCTCGTCGTGCCAGATCAGGGCCGTCCGCAGTGCGACGGTCACAGGGCCTCTTCCTCCACGGAGCGAACCATGTGCGGGATGAACGAGCGCTTCTCGAGGCTCGCACGCTCGAGCTCTTCATTCGCGCGCTCGAGGAAGTACAGGAGCTGCGGTGAACGCATGCGGCCGTTGAGATCGAGCGCGT
Source organism: Kofleriaceae bacterium (assembly GCA_035539815.1). GTDB lineage: Bacteria > Myxococcota_A > Polyangia > Haliangiales > Haliangiaceae > JABFXX01. The sequence goes on along the minus strand of DATLHR010000673.1, from coordinate 18,343 downwards.
TGAAGTCGTAGGTCTTGGGGCCCTTCGTCTTCTTGCTCGCGTCCTTGTCGGCCTTCGCCGAGGCTGGATCAGACGCGATCGGCTCGCCGGCGAGCTTGGTCGGCGCGGCGCCCGTGGCGGCGGGCGCGCGATCCTTGTCGGGCGTCTTGCCCTTGGGCTGGGACCACGCAGGTGCGACGAGCGCACACACGAGCGCGGCAGCGGTCGCAAGCCCCCAAGCGGGGGCCATAAGCCTCACACTCATTGCCCGAGCTCCTTTCGTTTCTCCGCGGCTGCCTGCCGTTTCGCGTGGTTGCTCGGGGCTCCCTGCAGGTATCGCTCCAGCGCGGCCTTGCCGCCGGCGGCGTCCTGCGTGAAGTCGAGCATCAGGATCGCGACGTTGAACAAGGCGTCCGCCCGCGACGTGCTCCGCTTGGGAGCCTCGGCGATCACGCGGTCCCACACCTTCCGGGCGTCGGGGAGCTCCTTGAGCCCGCGGTGGGCGACGCCGAGCGCGACCTGGGCGGCAAAGTCATCGGGGGTCTTTTGGACCACCACGAGGAGCTCGGTCTTGGCTCGCGCATAGTCGCCCGCGTCCAGGAGCACGGTCGCCATGTTGAACCGTGCGTCGAGGTAGTTGGCGTCGAGCGCGGTCGCCTGACCGAACCGCGCGAACGCCTCCTGTGCATTGCCTTGCTTCATCGCGAGCAGCGCGAGCGCGTTGTAGATCGCGGGGTCCTTGGCATCGAGACCGATGGCCTTGGCGAGGACGAGCGTGGCGAGGTCGAGCTTCTTCTGCTGGATGTAGATGAGCCCGAGCTCCGTGTACATCTTCGCATTGACGCCCGAGAGCCGGACGGTGTCGCGCAGCACGGCGACCGCGTCGTCGAAGTCGCCGAAGTCGCGCAACAGCGACGCGAGGCGCGCGGCCGCGTCGCGGCGATTCGGATCTTCCTCGTCCGTGCCGCGCAGCGCGGCCTCGTAGTCGGCGCGCGCGTCCTTCTTGCGGCCGGCGCGGCGGTTCGCTTCCGCGCGCGCGAGCATCGTCGGCGTGTGTGCCGGGTTGATCGCGAGCGCCTTGGTGAACGCCTCGACGGCCGCGTCGTCCTCGCCGTCCTTGAACGCGATCACCCCCAGGTTGTGCCAGCCCTCCCACAACGTGCCATCGATTTTGAGCGCGTCCTTGAGCCGGCCCTTCGCGGTCTCGCGCGCCTCGGGGCCGCCGATGCGGAGCGTGCGCATCGCGCCCTCGAACGCCGCGAGCGCCTTGGGGTTCACGGGATCGAGCTTCACGGTCCTGGCGCCGCCGGGCCCGATGCGCCGCGTCGCGGACCCGCCGCACGCGACGAGCGCGAGCGCGAGGAGGAGCGAGAGGCGTTTCATCGCGCCACCTCCTGGATGTAGTCGAGGCTCGGCGGGCGATCTCCGATGCGCTCCTTGCTGCGCGACTCGCGCTCGGGCGGGAACTTGTCGGCGGCGAGGCGACCGAGCGCTTCGCGGATCTTCGCCGTGTACTCGTCGTAGACGCCGGTGCGGATCGCGAGCTGATAGCCCACGGTGAACTTCTCGACCGCGACGTCCTGGATGTTGACGACGTACGAGTCGAGCGCATCGCGATAGGCCTGCGCCTCCGCCTCGGACAGTCCCTTCGGCGTCGACGCGTTGACCAAGGACTCGGCGAACGCGTCGTAGATCTGGCCGATGCGGAACACCGCCGCGGTGCCCCAGCGCGGGTCGTTGAAGTCGGCGATCGACTCGAACACCTTCTCGGCGCTCGCGAGCAGCGTGGTCTTCTGCTTGAGCGCCTTCTCGAGCTGCGAGGGCTTCACGTCGAGCGTGACCTTCTCGTACTCGCGCACGATCAGCTCACCCTCGAGGTAGCGCGCCTCGGCCACCCACGTCGTCGCGGCCGCCTTGTCCTTGCTGGACATGCTCTTCCACAGCCGCTGCGCGGTCAGGAAGTCCTCCTTCGCGCGCTTACTCTGCCCGAGGCGCAGCGACATGCGGCCGGCGCGCAGGTGCGCCTCGACGAGCCGCTTGCCCGTCGAGCGATACACGCGCGCGTAGTCGGCGTACGCCTGGTATGCCGGGCCTTCATCGCCGGCGTTCTCGTAGACGACGCCGATGTTGAACGCGACGTCGGGCGCGTCCTTGCGCTCGCGGAACTTCTTCGCGTACTCCTGGTAGTGCGCGATCGCTTCCTTGTTCTGACCGAGCGCCTGGCGGAGCAGGGCGGCGTTGTACAGCGCGTCCGCCGAGCGCGAGCCGGTGCGGAACTTGGTCCACACGAGCTCGTACGCCTTCGCGGCGCGGTCGTAGAAGATCGCCTTCTCGTAGACCTGTCCGGCGGTGAACGCGGCCTTCTCGCCGATCGCCGGATCCTTGTCGCCATACTTGCCGGCGACCTCGAGGTAGATCTCCGCGGCCTTCTCGGGCTGCTTGGCCTGCTCGAACATCACGCCGGCGTTCATCAACCCCTGCGCGCCGATCTTGGGGTCGTTGGTCTCCTTGGGGATGCGCAGGTAGAACGTCGCGGCCTGCTCGTAGCGCCCGGCGGCGGCGTACTTCGCGCCGCTCTTGTCGATCGACTCGACGATCAGGCGATCGAGGCGCGCCTGGTCTTCCTTGCTCGAGAACGACTTCGCCTTCTTGAGCTTGCGCGCCCAGTTCTCGATGTTCTCGTAGTCCTGCGCCTTGGCGAGCGCCGACAGGATGCGATCGCCCGCGGGGCCCGCGTTCGCGTCGTCGGGGTACTTCGTGACGATCACGCCGAAGCGTTTGATCGCCTCGTCGTACTCGCCGTAGTCGTAGAACATCTGCCCGTTCTTGAAGATCACGCCCACCAGCGTCGGGTCGGCGGGGAACAGGGTCGCGAACAAGTCGATCGCTTCGCCGAACTTCTTGTCGACGGGATACAGCTTCGCGCGGCCGATCGTGTCCTTCGGGCGCGCCTTCTCGTACGCATCCATGGCGTTGCGCAGCGCGCTCTTGTGGAACTGGCCGACCGGCGCGCTCTTGCCCACGGCGAGGTACTCGTCGCCGGCCTCCTCGTAGCGCTTGAGCTGGAACATCAGGATGTCGGCCCGGTAGTGGCGCACCTCGACCGCGCGCTCCCCCGAGCCTTTGGGCCCGCCGAACGCCGCGAGGTACTGCTCGTACGCGGCGGCTGCGCGCGTGAACAAGTTGAGGTCGGACTTCTTGTCCGCCTTCTCGCGGCGCAGCGCCTCGTAGTGGATGCTCATCGCCGTCGAGCGCGTGAGCTCCTCGGTGAGCTGCAGCGACTTCGCGAGCGCCTCGCGGTTGCGCTGGTTCTTCGCCCACCCGGTGCCCGGGCCGAAGTTGTCGAGCAGGACCTTCGTCTCTTCCTGCGCGCGATCGAGGTCGAGCGCGCTGTTCCAGTTCGCGACGATCGCGCGCTGGTAGTCGGCCGACTTCAGCGACTCGGGATCCATCCGGATCAGGAACCGGTACGCATCCGTCGACCGCTCCCACTCGGACTGACCGGCGTAGCTTTCGGCCACCTTGACCATGACGTCCCGCGAGTAGCGCTCGCCGTCGATCGAGACGAGGAAGTCGAACACTTCCTTGGGCGACACCGAGCGGTCCTCGGTGAACACCGTCACGAGGTACTCGATCGCCTGATCACGCAGGTCGGCGCCGCGCCGCTTCTGGGCCTCGGTGCCCACGCGCTCGGCCTCGATCGTCTTGTCGAGGACGCGCTTGAAGTCCTTCGCGGCCTGCATCGAGTTGCCGAGCTTCCACTCGCACCACGCGATCTTGAAGATCGCGAGGTCGCTCGTCGCCGCCGCGTCGCCGACGTTGGCGTACGCCGCCTTCGCCTGGACCCAGTCGCCGGTGGCGAAGTAGTGCTCGCCGATCATCATCCAGGCGTCACCTTGCAGCGTCGACTCGGGGAACCGCTTGATGACCTCGTGGAACCGCGCCATCGCCTCGTCCTCGCGATCGTCCTCCTTGGCCGCGAAGCCGATCAGGTAGGTCACGAGGTCCATGCGGCGGAACGTGGGGTGGTTGTCGTGGAGGTCGCGGTAGAGCGCCTCGGCCTCCTTGAGATCGATGCGCGGCTCCCTCGGCATCGCGCACTCCCCCTTGGCCTGGTTGCACTTCTCGATCGCGCGCGAGAAGTCCTCCATCTTGACGAGGTACGTGCGCCGCGACTCCTCCCACAGGAGCTCCGCGAGCTTGAACGTGCCCTCGGCCTTCGCTTCACCGCTCGGCTTGGAGCTCAAGAAGCCGCGCAGCAGCCCGATCGCTTCGAGGCGCTTCTCGTCGCGCTTCTTCTCCGTCGTCACGAGCAGCTGCTTGAGCTCGTCGCTGAGCACCGGCGCTTCGGGCGTCGGCGGGCGCTTGCGGATGTAGAGCTCGGACGTCGGACCGCGCGACGTCGAGGGCAGATCGCGCGGGGGCGCGGCCTGGCCGAACGCGGCGGACGGCGCGACGAGCAAGAGCGCGACGAGGATCTTCTTCATCATCGCCACCCCTCGTATTCGTCGGCCCAGAACTCGCCTTGCCACGGCCAGAACTCCTCGTCGTCGCCGATCATGCTCGCGTTCCACAGCTTGCCGATGAGCTCCTCGGGGAACCGGCCCGCGGCGAGATCCTGGACCTCGATGTCGAGCTTGCGCTTCTGGCCGATGACGGCGTCGATCTTGCCGAGCTTCGCCTTGTCGAGGACACGCCGCGTGTCGTTGTAGAGCCGCTCGATCGCGGCTTGCGCGAGCTTGTCGCCGGTAGCCTCGAGCTTGGTCTCGAGATCGTGTGCGGCCTTGTCGAGGCGACGCGCCTCGGCGAGGTCGGCCTGTAGCAGCGGGCGGATGCCCGACGCGGCGCCGGTGCCGACCGCGGCTGCGGCCTTGTCCGCCGCGGCGATCGCGTTCGCGAGCGTGCGATGCGTCTTGCCGGCGAGCTCGTCCAGGCGCTTGCTCTCCTCGGCCGCCACGTCGGCGGGCACCGCGCCTTCGCGCTTGCCGCGCGCGAGCTCGGCGCGCGCCTTCGTGATCTGCTCGGCCAGGCGGCGCAGATCCTCGACTGCGGCGTTCGCGTCGTCGAGCTGCTCCTGTTCGAGCGTCTTCTCGGCCGACACCGCGGCGACCTTCTTCTCGCTGACCTGGGTGCCGAGGTTCTGCCACTGCCGGACCACGGCGGGCGCGGTGCGCGCGAGCTCGCTTAGCCCGACGAGCGCGTCGTTGAGCCGGAGGAACTTGGGATCGAGGCGGAGCAGGGCGAGCACGTGCTCGACGTCGGTGGTGGGCCTCGCGGTGCCGGCCTTCTTGCCCGCGAGCTCGCCGGTCTGCTTGACCTCCTGGTATCGCGTCACCGCGGTCGCGAACAGCTGATCGCGCAGCTGGCGATCCTTGCGCGCCTTGTCGATCGTGTCGACGATCGGCTGCAGCTTGGCGACCAGAGCGTCGTACCCCTTCTGCGAGTCGTCGAACTTGCAGTCGGCGAGCTCGACGTAGCCGGCGAGCAGGCTCGCCTCGGGCCACAGCGGCGAGCTCGGGAACTCCTTCAGGAACTCGCGCACCAGGTCGCGCGCGGTCGCGAGCTCGCGCTTCTGGTACATCGACCACGCGGCCTCGAACAGCGCGTCGGGCAGGTAGGTCGAGTCGTCGGGGATCTGGAAGTAGTGGTAGTACGCGTCGTCGTACTCGCCGTTCTCGTGCGCGAGGCGGCCGAGGCCGAGGCGGGCGAGGTCCTTGATCGTGAAGTAACGGCCGTCGACGACGAACGTGAACTTGTCGTCATCGGGCGTCGCCGCGATCTCGCACATCGCATCGGCCGAGCCCTTGTACTCGCCGCGCCGGGCCTTGATCACGCCGCGTAGGTAGAGCGCCGACGAGTAAAGGCGGCTCTTCTTCGAGATCAACGTCAGCTCGCCCTCCGCGTCGGCGAGCTTGCCCGCGTCGTACGCCGCGCGGCCGCGCAGGTACGTGCGCTCGCCGGCGTGTGACGGCGGGAGCGGGTCGCTGGTCTTGATCGCTTCGAGGCGCGCGAGCACGCCGGCGTGGTCGCGGGTCTCGAGCGCGATGTCGACGGCGCGTCGATGCGCGGGCCCCCAGTAGGGCGCGCTCGGCCCGCGCGCGAGGATCTGCTCGAGGATGTCGAGCGCGGCGCCGTAGCTGCCGGAGCGGGCGAGGGCGACGGCGAGATCGTATTCGGCGTTCTGGAACTCGACGAAGTCGGTGAACGCCGCGTAGCGCGGCGACTTCACGATCGCGTACAGCGCGACCGCGGCGTTCACGAACGTCCCGTCGCGCAGCATCTGCTCGCCGATCGCGAGCTCCTTGCGCAGGGTCTCGAGCGTGCCGCTCTCGACGTCGACGAGCTTCGCCGCCTCGAGCGCGTCGAAGTACTTCTGCAGCGGATCGTCCTTCGCGGGCGCCGAGACGCCGGGTTGCGCGACCGCCGCGCTCGCGGTGATCGCGAGCAGCAGCGCGGCGAGCTTCGCTCTCACTTTTTCGCCCCCGCGTCGGCGCGCGCCGTGGTCTTCACCGAGACGTCGATGCCGAGCCCGTAGCTGCCCTTCTCGCTGCGCTTCCACTCGTAGGCGATGTCGCCCGCGTCCTTCGCGCGCGCGGACACCAGGAGGTCCTTGCCGGCGACCGCCTTCACGACGATCTGCGTCTCGGTGACCGACGTGAACGAGTCGTCGTCCTTGCCCGTGGCCTCGACGCGGAACGTGATCAGGTGGCGGCCCGGCGCGACGTAGCCGTCGAACCGCAGCCCGTCATCGCCCGCGATCGCGCCGCTCGCGTTCTCGTACACGCTCGCGCCGTCGAGCCGGATCGACGCCTTCGCCGGGTTGTAGAACCGCGCGGTCGTGTACGTGAGCTTGATCTGGATCCGCGTCGAGTAGAGCTGGCTGGCCACGGTGCTCGCCCGCGCCCGAGACTTGAACAGCTCGTCGCGCAGCGCGAGGTACTCCTGCCGCAGCGTATCGACATCGGTGTCGCCGCTCGCCGTGGCATCGACGGGCTCGGCCGCCTTGTCCCCGGGCGCGCCGTTGCCACCACCGGCGCCGCCGCCCGCGCCATTGCCACCTGCACCACCGCCGGGTGGCATCGAAGGCGTCGCGGGTGCGGTCGTCGGTGCGGGCGTCGTCGGCGCCGCGCCCCCGGCGTCGGGCGGATCCTCGGGCGGCTCGGCCGGCTCGCTCGGCTCGGCCGGCGTGGTCGCGCGGGCCTTCTTCTTCGCGGTGACCTTCTTCTTGCCCTTGGGCGCGGCGAGCGCGAGCGCAGGCACGAGCGCGAGAACGATCCAACTGCGGCGAGCGAGGCTGCGAATCATCGATTTCTCCGCTCAGTTTCGGAAGGGCAAGAACACGGACAGCCCGGCGGTGACCGCGCTGTCGTTGACGAGGAAGCGCTCGTCGAGGAGCTCTTGGCGGAACGTGCGGTTGCGGGCGTCGATCCGGAACGCGACGGCCTGACCGACGAACATCCTAATCCCGAAGCCGAGGACGCCGGCGGCGCCTCGACTCGTCTTGGAGTCGATCACGCCGACGCCGATGTCGGTGTGCAGATCGAAGTGAACGATCGCCCCACCGAGGCGGAGCTTGCCGTACACCGGGCTCCACACGAGCAAGGACTCGGCGAAGATCATCCGTGCGTAGGTATCGGCGATCACGACGCCGCGCTTGTCCTCGATCGCGCGGATGAGATCGGCGTTCGCGTGCGTCCACCAGCCCGCGAACTCGACCGCGGTCTCGTCGGTCATGTGATAGGTGTACGAGCCACCGAGCAGGTACGTGCCGGACAGCAGGTCGCTCGCGTAGTAGCCGCCGCCGAGCGTGAGCTCGTGACGGCCCTGCTTGATGAACAGGCGATCGACGGCGCCGCGTCGCTTGCGCTTGATCGCGAGGCGATCCGCGATCTCCTGATCGATACACGCGGCGGTCGAGCCCGGTGGCTTCTCCGCTTCGTCGTCCCGGGCGGCGACTTGCCTGGGTGGAGCCTCGTCGGCGAACGCGGCCGTCGAGGCGCACAAGACGAGGAGCGCAGCGCACGTCTTCATGTCACAGCCCCGTCGGGATCCACACCGCGAGCCCGATCGTCGCGACGAGGTTGTTGGTGAAGCGGGTCTCCCCGGCGGCCTCCTGGACCGCCGTGAGATCGCGCGCGTCGAGGCGCACCGTGATCGCGCGCGTGACGAACAAGTCGAGGGCCATGCCGGCGTTGAACGAGATGCCCTGGACGGCGTCGTGGATCATGCGGCCGCCGCCGAGGAAGAACATCACATCGGCGTGGACGATGCCGCCACCGAGCTTGAGCTTGGCGTGGATCGGCGACCACATCAGGTTGCCGAGCACCGTGTAGGCCATGCCGGACTCGAAGCGGTTGTCGCCGAAGAACTTCTGCAGCGGCGCGTCGAGATCGAGCGACAGCGGGATCATGTTGAACTCGGCGTTGAGCCCGAGGTCCTCGGTGAAGAAGTAGCCGAGCGAGCCACCTGCGACCCAGCTCGACGACGTCAGATCACCGCCGTACAGCCCGCCGTGCGCGACGAGCACCAGCTTGTTGTCCTTGCGGAAGTCGCGCTTCTGCACGCCGCGAGGCTTGAGCTCGTTGCCGAGCTGATCGCGGATCGTTTGATCGAGGCACGATGGCAGCGGCGCGTCCGACGGCTTCGCCGGCTTCGTGGGCTCGGGAGCCGAGGCTGATTGCGCCATTGCGACCGAGGACGCGAAGACGATGCATGCGGCCATGGCGATGCCAGGCCGTCCCCCGAGCGAGCTGCGCACTTTTCACACGGTATCGCTGTTGGAGGTGTCGGACAACCGCAGCGCGCCGGGGCGTGATCGGAGTACGATTTCGCCGATGGAGCACTTGACCGGGACGCGGATCCGGCGCGAAGCGACGCCGGCCACGGTCAACCTACGGCGCTGCAAGCTCGTCGTGATCAAAGGTGCGCAACGAGGCACCGAGTTCATGGTGTCGGGGGACGTGTTCAAGGTGGGCAAGGCGCCCGAGAACGACCTGGTGCTCGCCGACGAGACCGTGTCGCGCGTGCACTTCGAGATCGCGCGCGACGCCAAGGGCTACCTCGTGCGCGACATGAAGAGCACCAACGGCACGTTCCTCGACGGCGCCGAGGTGAAAGAAGCGTACTTGCGCGCCGGCTCGGTGATCGGGCTCGGTGCGTGCGAGCTCAAGTTCACACCGTTCGAGGAGCGCATCGAGATCCTGCCCAGCGAGAAGGAGCAGCTCGGCGAGATGGTCGGCAAGTCGCCCGCGATGCGGGAGATCTTTGGCCTCGTCGAGCGCATCGCGCCGACCGACGCGACGGTCCTCATCGAAGGCGAGACCGGCACGGGCAAGGACATGGTCGCGCGCACGCTGCATCAGCTTTCGCCGCGCGCGAACGCGCCGTTCATCGTCGTCGACTGCGGCGCGGTGGCCGGCACGCTGATCGAGTCCGAGCTGTTCGGCCACGAGAAGGGTGCGTTCACCGGCGCGGTCGCCGCGCGCCAGGGCGCCTTCGAGCTCGCGAGCGGCGGCACCGTGTTCCTCGACGAGCTCGGCGAGCTCTCGCTCGATCTGCAGCCCAAGCTGCTGCGCGTCCTCGAGCAGCGCGAGCTGCGGCGCGTCGGTGGCACCAAGACGATCAAGGTCGACCTCCGCGTGATCGCGGCGACGCGCAAGGACCTCCGCAGCGAGGTCGAGAAGGGCAAGTTCCGCGAGGACCTCTACTTCCGGCTCAACGTCGTGCCGATCACCGCGCCGCCGCTGCGCGAGCGCCGCGAGGACATCCCGCTCCTCCTCGACGCGATGCTCGGCAAGCTGTCGCCGAACGGGCGCAGCGAGCTCTCCGAGGCCTCGCGCGCGGCGCTGATGGCCCACGACTGGCCGGGTAACGTGCGCGAGCTCCGCAACGTCATCGAGCGCGCCCTCGCGCTCGGCGCGGATCCCGGCCTCCTCGTCGCGCCGCTCGGCGGGAGCGAGCCGGCGCGGGGGGCGCAGCTCGACGCGGCCATCGAGTTCGAGCCGGGCATGTCGTTCCGCGACACCAAGGAGAGGTTCACGGAGCTGTTCGAGCGCCGCTACCTCTCTTGGTTGATCAAGCGGGCCGACGGCAACATCTCCAAGGCCGCGCGCGACGCGGACATGGATCGCAAGTATCTCCATAAGCTGTTACGGAAGTACGGCATCGGCGACCAGGGCGGCGACGACGACAATTAGGCCCCGGCTGCGGAGCGGCGATAGCGCCCACGAAGCGAGCACCTGACGGTTAGCGTTCGCACCGCGCCGCCAGCGGCTCGGACGCGCAAGGCGCAACGTCAAGGGCGTCCTCCTCGCAGCCGGCGTCCACGATGGCGCCGAGCACGTCGTCCTGGAAGCGGTTCGCCAGCAGCTGGAGCTCGTCGCTCTGGCAGTAACGAACGAGGGTCTCGGGCACGGGGAGCTGCTCGAGGCGATCGGCGAGTCCGGGGCAGCCGCGGGCCACGGCGCCGCGGACGGAGCCGAGGAGCTCCGCGAAGCCGGAGGTGAGCTCGGCGCGTGCCGCTTCGTCGAGCGGCGCGAGCTCGAGGTCGTGGTGGTCGGCGAGGGCGGTGACGTGGTCGAGCCCGTTCGTGACGCGCAGGCCGGCGTGCCGCAGCTCGGCGAAATCGAGCGACTCGGCACGCCCGCCGAGGTGCTGCGCCAGGAACGCCTCGATGACGGCGAACTCGCCGATGTCACGCAGGTCAGGCTTGCCGCGGAAGGTCACGCCGGTGACCACGGCGCTCGTTCGCTCGCGTTTCTCGGCGCACCTCGTTCGAATCTCGTCGTGTGCCGTGAGCAAGCGGCCAGGAGGGCCGACGAGCACGAGCTCGGGTGCCGATCCTGCGCATCCGGCGTGGCACAGGTCGGTCGGCCAGACGTCGTCGTCAACGATCGCGGCGGCGTGGGGCAGCGCGCCCGCCGGCGCAGCCGAGCCCGCGCGCGGATCGCGGTCAGGCTTGCACCGGTGCACGTCGACGCACGCGATCGGCAGCTCGCCGAGCGCCTTCATCGCCCACGCCGCCAGCTCGGCGTTGACCACATAGAGCTCGAGCATGTCGCTGAGCACGACGTGGTACCCCCGCGACGCCAGGAGCCGGACGATCGACTCGCGGTGCTTGTCGGAGATGGCGCCGCCGTAGAACACGATGCCGTGTGCCGGCGCGGCCGCGCGATAGAGCACGACCCTCGCCGGCGCGTCGGTGCTCTTGAATGGGAGCTCGATGGTCTCGCGTGCGGGCGTCGCCTGCTCGACCGCACGCTGGACCTCCGCGGACGCCTGCATCGATAGCAGCTGCCGGCTGATCAACGTGCCGTCGCCGGCGTTGCGGATCAGCGCGGGCGCGCGAGGTGTCGAGGCAACGCCGCCGCTCGCGCTCGGTGTGCTCGAGCTCGACGAGCACGCGCACACCGCGAACAGCAAAGCGGCCTTCGAGATCATCATGAGCACCGTCGTGCGGGACCCATGCGACTCCAGGCCGCGCGTGTAATGAGGTTTAGACGGACCTACGCGGTTGCGCGGGTCGCGAGGCGAGAGACGTACCGCGATGCCGTGCGACGCTTGAGGATGCCCTTCGTCACGGCACTGTCGATGATCGAGACGGCATCCTTTACCAGCGCCTGAGCGTCGGCGGCCTTGCCGTCGACGGCGGTGCGCGCCTTCTTCACGGCAGTGCGGAGCGTCGCCATCGCGGCGCGGTTGCGCGCGCGATGCTTGATCATCTTGCGGTTCTGCTTCTCGGCCGACTTAATATTGGCCACGGTTTTCTCCTGGGGAGGCGAGCGTTTACCCCGCCGATAGATCGCCTGTCAAGCCCGAGTGTGCAGCGTTGCCAGGACCGGGAGTACTCATCGACGCGTGTGGATAACCTGATGGCGACCTGGTGAGCGGATCGCTGATCCCTGCGAGATCTCTTCCACTCGAGCGTGGATGCTCAAAAAAGCGTCACTTTCCGTACACGCCCTTAGTGGATCCCCGCAGCCTTGGCGTCGTTCCACAGTGCGTCCATCTCGTCGAGGTTCGAGGTCCCGGGAGTCTTGCCGCGCTCGGCGAGGCGGTCCTCGATGAACTCGAACCGGCGCTGAAACCGCGCGGTGGCGTCGAGCAGGGCCTGCTCCGCGTCGACCCCGACCTTGCGAGCGACGTTCACGACCGCGAGCAGGAGGTCTCCGATCTCGTGGTGGAGCTCGGGCTGACTGCCGGCGACCGCGGCCTCGTGGACCTCGCGGACCTCCTCTTCGATCTTCGCGAACGAGCCCTCCCAGCCCGGCCAGTCGAACCCGACCTTGCCGGCCTTGCTGCCGAGCTTCTGGGCGCGGGCGAGGGCAGGGCCCGGCTTGAGGCCCGACAGCACGCGGTCCTGGCGCACGCCCTTGGCGGCCTTCTCCGCGGCCTTGATCTGCTCCCACTGCGCGAGCACCTCGTCGCTGGTGCTGACGTCCTTGCGGTCGGTGAACACGTGCGGGTGGCGGTGGACGAGCTTGTCGGCGATGGCGTCGCAGACGTCGTCGATGTCGAACGCACCCTCCTGCCGTCGGATGGCGGCGTGAAACACGATCTGCATCATGAGATCGCCGAGCTCCTCCTTGTGGCCGGCGACGTCGTGCCGGGCCAGCGCGTCGAGGACCTCGTAGGTCTCCTCGACGAGGAACGGGCGCAGCGTCTCGAGCGTCTGCTCGCGGTCCCATGGGCAGCCGTCCGGGGCGAGGAGGCGGTCCATGACATCGACGAGCCGGGTGAGCGCGGAACCACGTGCAGCCATGCGCGGACCATAGCGAATCCACGTGCTATACGAGCGAGTCCATGCGCCGCGAGAAGCTCGCATTCGACGATCCCGAAGCGCTGCAGGCGCTGTGCGGCAGCAACAACGGCCGCCTGAAGCTCGTCGAGCGCACGGCGGGGGCGCAGGTCCACCTGCGCGGCAACGAGATCACGATCGAGGGCGAGGACGCGGCGGTCGACACCGCGAAGCAGGCGGTCGAGCAGCTGTACGACCTCGCGCTCGCCGGCAAGCCGCTGTCATCGGATGACGTCGTGCGCGCGGTGCAGATGCTGAAGGCCGATCGCGGCAGCGGCTCGAACCTGTCGATCCAGGGCGTGTTCGGCGACACCATCCTGACGCCACGCACGGGCCGGCCGATCGCGCCCAAGGGCGCCACGCAGAAGAAGTACGTCGACCTCGTCCGCACGAACGACATCATGTTCGCCGTCGGGCCCGCCGGCACCGGCAAGACCTACCTCGCCGTCGCGCTCGCGGTCCGCGCACTGCTCGACAAGCAGATCCGCCGCATCATCCTCACGCGCCCCGCCGTCGAGGCCGGCGAGCGGCTCGGCTTTCTGCCCGGCACGCTCGAGGAGAAGGTCGATCCGTACCTGCGCCCGCTGTACGACGCGCTCCACGACATGATCGACGCCGACAAGCTCGAGCGGTTCATGACCGACGGCACGATCGAGATCGCGCCGCTCGCGTTCATGCGCGGCAGGACCTTGAGCGGCTCGTTCATCATCCTCGACGAGGCGCAGAACACGACGCCCGAGCAGATGAAGATGTTCCTCACCCGCATGGGCTTCGACTCGAAGGCCGTGGTCACGGGTGACATCACGCAGACCGACCTGCCGCGCGGGCAGCGCTCGGGGCTGCGCGACGCGCTCGAGCTGGTGGATGGCATCCGCGGCATCGGCGTCGTCGAGTTCAGCGATGCCGACGTCGTGCGCCACCCGCTGGTCGCCGCGCTGATCCGTGCGTACGACGCGCGTGATCGCACCCGGTCGGAGGCTCGTGATCGGCCGCCGAACGCGATAGAGTCCTAGACGTGGTGGTGGCCAGTCCGGACGATCTGGTCAACGCGGTCGCGCGCGACCGGCGTTTGATCGGCTATCGCGTGCGGCGTCAGGGCGACGGCTGGATCGAGCTCGAGGTGGTCGCGCAGCGCGCGCGGATGCCCGTGCTGATCGTGCTCGCGTGGCCCGAGGTCTGGCGCGATCCCATCCAGCTCGATCCGCACCTCATCCGGGCGCGGTCCGGCAACTACAGCCTGCTGCTGGTCGGCACCGACGAGCAGATCGAAGCGGCGCGCCTCGACCAGATGGCCGCCGACGCCGACATCAGCGCGGTGGTCGCGCCGATCACCATGACGCGCCTGCTGCTCACGCTGCGCGCCCGCTCCGAGGCGGTGGTCCAGCGGATGGCGTCGGCGAGCCTCGAGCTCGAGCTCGAGCGTAGCCGTCACGAGAACGACATGCTGATCTCGATCGGTCGCGCGCTGTCGCAGGAGCGCGACATCGTCTCGCTGCTGTCGATCATCCTGCGCCGCGCGTGCGAGGTGACCAACGCCGACGCCGGCTCGATCTACGTCGTCGAGGGGCACGACGAGGACATCGCGAAGCGCTCCCTGCGGTTCAAGGCCTCGCAGAACGACTCGCGCACGCTGCCGCCGCCCGGCCACACGATGGCGGTCAGCGCGACGTCGATCGTCGGGCAGTGCGTGCTGTCCGGCGATCGCATCAACGTCCCCGACGTCTACGGGCTCGATCAGCCCGGCATCGGCAACAATCCGTGGGGCTTCATCCACGACCGCTCGTTCGACGACCGGCATCGCTACCAGACCCGGTCGGTGCTCGCGGTCCCGATGATCTCTGCGCGCGCCGAGGTGATCGGCGTGATCCAGCTGATCAACAAGCGCGCGAAGGGCTGGATCACGCTCGACCTGCCGAGTGACTTCGACAGCGGCGTGGTCCCGTTCGACGACGTCTCCGAGGCGTACATCTTCGCCCTCGCGTCCCAGGCCGGCATCGCGCTCGAGAACGTCCTCCTCTACCAGGAGGTCAAGACGCTGTTCGACGGCTTCGTCAAAGCGGCGGTCACCGCGATCGAAGCGCGCGATCCCACGACGTCCGGTCACTCCGAGCGCGTCGCCGAGCTCACCGTCGGGCTCGCGCGCGCCGTCAATCGCGCGGAGAGCGGCCACTACCGCGAAGTACGGTTCACGCCCGACGACATCACGCAGATCCAGTACGCCGCATTGCTCCACGACTTCGGCAAGGTCGGCGTGCGCGAGCACGTCCTGGTCAAGGCCAAGAAGCTGTACGAGCACGAGCGCCAGCTGATCCTGCAGCGGTTCCAGCTGATCAAGCGCGGCTACAAGATCGAAGGCCTCGAGGCCAAGGTCCGCTACCTGACCGAGGCGTCGCGCGAGACGCTCGCCGAGGCGCTGTCGGGTGTCGACCGCGACATGGCCGCGAAGATCGGCGAGCTCGACGACATCATTCGGTTCATCCTCCACGCCAACGAGCCCACGGTGCTCGAGCAGGGCGGCTTCGAGCGGATCGCCGAGATCGCAGGGCGTACGTTCACCGACGACGGCGGGCTCGTCTCGACGTTCCTGACCAACGACGAAGCGAGCTGCCTGCAGATCCGCCGCGGCTCGCTGACCGATCAGGAGCGCATCGAGATCAACAGCCACGTCGTGCACTCGTTCCAGTTCCTGTCACGCATCCCGTGGAGCCGCGCGCTGCGCGACGTGCCCGAGATCGCCGGTGCGCACCACGAGAAGCTGGATGGCTCCGGCTATCCGAAGGCGCTGCGCGGCGAGCAGATTCCGATCCCGGCACGCATGATGGCGATCGCCGACATCTACGACGCGCTCACCGCGAGCGACCGCCCGTACAAGAAGGCGATGCCGTCGGAGAAGGCGCTCGATATCGTGGCCTCCGAGGTCAAGCGCGGCCAGCTCGACTCCGAGCTGTTCGAGGTGTTCGTGGGCCAGCGCGTCTTCCAGCTCACCGCGCCGAAGCGATGAGCCTCGACGTCACCGTCGACGAGGACGTGGCACTCCCCCCCGCGATCCGCCGCCGGCTCACCACCGAGCTCGCGCGCATGGTGCGTGCCGCCGCCCGCAGCGAGGGCAAGCCGGACTTCGAGGTCGCGCTGCGGCTCACCACCGATGCCGAGATCCACGCGCTCAACCGCGACTACCGGCACAAGAACAAGCCCACCGACGTGCTCGCGTTCGCGCAGCGCGAAGGGCCAGGCGGCGCGCTCCACCCGACGCTGCTCGGCGACATCGTGATCTCCGTCGACACCGCGCGCCGGCAGGCCAAGCGCGGCCTCGCGGCCGAGCTGCTGCACCTCGCGTCGCACGGCCTGTGTCACCTCCTCGGCTACGACCACCGCGACGACGAGGAGGAGCGCGTCATGAACGCGCGTGCCGCCGCGCTGCGGCGCGAGGGGGCACGCCGGGGCCGCGTCCGCGCCGCGTAGGTGCTACGGCTGGCAGCGCTTGGTGCTCGCTGCGTTCTTGCAGGTCGTGCCCGTGGGGCACGCGAGCACGCCGGCGGTGAACAACGGGTCGGTGCACACCGTCTGGGGCGCGACCGTGCCCTTGATGTTCAGGGTGAACGGGCCCGGCGGCTTGGTGTTCGAGTAGTGATCGACGACGACCGCGTAGTTGCCCGGCGCGACGCTCGTCATCGTGATCTTCGAGGCGAGGTTGCCACCGCCGTCGTCGTTGCATGCGAGCTGCATCGCACAGGTCGGATCCTTCACGTAGAGCACGCTGTCGAACCCGCTGTCGGTGCCGATCGTATCGAGGACCAGGGTGTCGACGGGCACCGGCAGGGAGAGCGCGTACGTCACGTCGGGCGCCGTCGCCGTCGAGCCGGCGCACGTGCCGGCCTGGTTGTGCGTCCTGCCGATCGTGGTGCCGGTCGTCACCGGCATCGAGATGAGCGTCGTCGGATCGGTCTCGACCGCGCAGAACGCCTCGCTCGTGCCCGACGCCGCGCTACAGCCGTAGTCGGCCGGGAAGTCGATGAGGCCATCGAGCGGGCTGTCGTTGTCGATGCCGTCGGCGCAAGCGGGCAGCGGCGTCGGGTCGTCCTCGGTGTCGTCGGCGATCGACGAGCAGCCGGGATCGAACGGGTAATCGATATCGCCGTCGCCGTCGTTGTCGACGCCGTCGCCGCACAGCGCGGGCAGGCAGGTCTTCGCGTTCGTCGCGCCCTTGCACGCATGCCCGGGGCCGCAGCTCAGTGCGCCGGCCGTGACGAGCGGACTTTCGCAGCTGGCGCCGTTCTCGATCTTGCCGGTGATCGTCAGCTCGAAGGTGCCCGAACCCGAGCCCCAACCGTCGATCACGAGGAAGTAGGTCCCCGCCATGACGTCGGTGAACGTGAGCTCGTTGTTGAAGTCATCGCAGTCGAGATCGGCGCCGGTGCAGGATTCGTTGTAGAGCGCCATCACCGCGTCGAAGTTGGGGTCGGCGCTGATCGTCAGCGACGACAGTGCGGGCACATCGATGCGATACGTGCGGTCCTTCGCGGTGTGCGACGTCGACGACGCGCAGCTCGGTCGCACGTCGTTGTTCGCCGTCGACGTATCGCCCATGGTCACGGCCGTGGTGATCTGGGTGACGCCGTCGGTGGTAGTGCACGACTCGCTCGCGTCGCCCGCGGCCTGGCACGTGCTGTCGTTCGGATAGTCGGTCTGCCCGTCGCCGTCGTTGTCGTCGCCGTCGGCGCACTCGGGGCAGTTCGGGCCGCTCGGGCAGTCGTCCGCCTCGTCGGTGTCATCCGGCGTCGCGCAGCCCGGATCGGCCGGGTAGTCGATCTTGCCGTCGGCGTCGTCGTCGAGGCCGTCGTCGCAGACCGAGCGGCTGCACACCATCGTCGAGCCGTCCGCGGGCACGCGGCACACGAGGCCCGGACCGCAGTCGCCCGCATCCACGCAGGCCGTGCCTTCGCCGTTGGACAGCTTGACCTGCAGGCGGAACGAGCCGCTGGTCGCCGAGTCGATGCCGCTGACGATGATGTAGTAGCTGCCGGCATCCAGGGACGCGGTCACCGAGGAGCTCGTGTTGTCGTCGTCGATGTCGTCGTTGCACGAGATCTCGGCGCTCGCGTCGCTGCAGTTCATCGCGCGCAGATCGATGATCGTGTCCGCGGTGGTGCCGATGTCATCGGTCGACAGCTCGACGACCTTGGGAGCGTCGAGGTGCAGCACGTAGGCGCGGGCCGGCGCGCCACCGCCGCCGCCGCACGGCGAGATCAGCGTCGACGTGCTCGACGCATCGAGCGCTCCCTCGACGATGCCGGTGACCGGCAGCGTCTGGATGACGAGGCCCGCGCCGCACGCAACGGGATTGATCGGGAACTCCTCGTCGTCCGCGGCTGCCTCGCAGCCCGGATCGTTCGGGTAGTCCATGACGCCGTTGCCGTCGTTGTCCTGGCCATCCGAACACTGCGCGCAGTTCGGGCCGCTCGGGCAGTCATCGGTCTCGTCGTCGGCCTGCGGCGCGAAGCAGCCGGGGTCGCTGGGATAATCGGTGCGGCCGTCGCCGTCGTTGTCGCGTCCGTCCTGGCACTTCGC
>DATLHR010000672.1:0-35745 GCA_035539815.1 Kofleriaceae bacterium | reverse complement strand
ACACGGGCCCGCAGGGCACGCCGCCCCCGGGCACGAACGCTGCGGTCGGCAACCACGCGAACGCGACCATCGTCGGCAACTCGCGCGCGAAGCGCTCGTCGCAAGCGCCGTCGACGGGCGGCTCGGGCAAGAGCCCGTGGGACACGTACGACGGCCCCACCGGCGTTCACAACGCCGGCGCGATGCCCAAGCTCGGCGAGCACATCAACCAGTACGAGATCATCAAGCTGCTCGGCGAAGGCGGCATGGGCTCGGTGTTCCTCGCCCGCGACCTCCGCCTCGGTCGCCGCGTCGCGATCAAGTTCCTGCAGACCAACCAGCCGGAGATGACGCAGCGGTTCCTCGTCGAGGCCCGCACGACCGCGCGCTGTCAGCACGACAACATCGTCGTCATCTACGAAGTCGGCGAGCACAACGGCGCGCCGTACATCGTCCTCGAATACCTGAACGGCAAGCCGCTCACCGCGTACACGGAGAACGCCCAGCGCCTGCCGTACTCGCGCGCCGTCGAGGTGATGAGCTCGATCCTCAAGGCGCTCGACTGCGCGCACGACCAAGGCATCGTTCACCGCGACCTCAAGCCCGACAACATCTTCATCCAGGACTCCGGCAACCTGAAGGTGCTGGATTTCGGCATCGCGAAGGTGATCCAGCAGGGCACCGAGATGAACAAGGCATCGGGTCAGATCCGGATGCCCAGCCCGCTCGAGCTCGCCACGGGGACCAACACCAGCCTGACCCGGGTCGGCACGATCATGGGCACGCTGAAGTACATGTCCCCGGAGCAATGGGGCATCGGCATCGAGATCGATCACCTCACCGACATCTGGGCGTGCGGCGTCCTCCTGTACCGCATGATCTGCGGCCGCCACCCGCTGCACCCACTCGACGGCAACCAGCTCGTCGTGACCGCGATGCTCGAGCTGCCGATGCCGTCGATGGCCGAGGCCGCGCCGTCCGACGTGCCGCGCGAGCTGATCCAGGTCGTCGATCGCTGCTTGCTCAAGATGAAGGAGCAGCGCTGGCAGAGCGCGAAGGAGCTGCTCGACGCGCTCGCCCCGTTCCTGCCGGGCCGCCGCACGCAGGAGCTGCAGATCGACGAGAGCCCGTACGCCGGTCTGTCGTCGTTCCAGGAGAACGATGCCGGCAAGTTCTTCGGCCGTAACCGCGAGATCGCGGCGATGGTCACGCGCATCCGCGACCGGCCGCTGATGGCCGTCGTCGGTCCGTCGGGCGTCGGCAAGTCGTCGTTCGTGCGCGCCGGCCTCGTGCCTGCCCTCAAGCGGTCCGGCGAGCAGTGGGAGACGCTCGTCCTGCGTCCCGGTCGCAAGCCGCTCGATGCGCTCGCCGGCGTGATCCAGCCGATGGTCGCGACCGCCGCCAACCTCGCCGACGAGATGGAGGAGCAGAAGAAGACCGTCGCCACGCTGCGCAAGGAGCCCGGCCACCTCGGCCACGTGCTCCGCGGACGCGCACGCCGCGATAGCCGCAAGCTGCTGCTGTTCGTCGACCAGTTCGAGGAGCTCTTCACGCAGGTCCCCGACCCCGAGGAGCGGAAGGCGTTCATGGCGTCGCTGTCTGCGTGCGCCGACGACGCGACGAGCCCGCTCCGCGTGGTGCTGTCCGTGCGCGCCGACTTCCTCGATCGCGTCTCGGAGGATCCGCAGTTCCTCGCCGAGCTGACGCAGGGCCTGTTCTTCCTCGGCTCGCCGAGCCGTGAAGGCCTGCGCGAGGCGATCACGCAGCCCGCCGAGCTCGCGGGCTTCCGGTTCGAGAGCGAGGCGATCGTGGACGACATGCTCGTCCACCTCGCGACGACGCCGGGCGCCCTGCCGCTGCTCCAGTTCGCGGCGAGCCAGCTGTGGGAGTCGCGCGACAAGGCGCGCAAGCTGCTCACGCAGTCGGCCTACTCGCAGATGGGCGGTGTGACCGGCGCGCTCGCGAGTCACGCCGATCGCGTCGTGCAGGAGGTCGGCGCGCAGAAGCACGCCCTCGTGCGCGCGATCTTGCTCCGCCTCGTCACGCCCGAGCGCACGCGTGCGATCGTGCCGCTCGCCGAGCTCCGCGATCTGTCGCGCGAGGTCGGCGAGGTGCAGCGCCTGATCGATCAGATGGTCGATGCGCGCTTGCTCGTCGTCCAGACGCTCGACGGTGGCAAGGGCTCGACCGTCGAGATCGTGCACGAGTCGCTGGTCCAGAACTGGCCGACGCTGCGCCGCTGGCTCGACGAGACCCAGGATGACGCCGAGCTCGTCGATCAGCTGCGCAACGCCGCGCGCCAGTGGCACGCGAAGGGCCACGACGCCGGCCTCTTGTGGCGCGGCGAGATGGCCGACGAGGCCAAGCGCTTCAAGAAGCGGTTCAAGGGCACGCTCTCGGACGTCGAGCGCGCGTTCCTCGACGCGGTCGTCAACGCCGAGCTCGTCGCCGCTCGCAAGAAGCGCACGTTGATCATCGCGGCGTTCGTCGCGCTCGGCGCGGTGATGGTCGTGGTCATGGGCTTCCTCGTCGTGATCCAGAAGTCGCGCACCGACGAGCGCAAGGCGCGTCAGGCGCTGCAGGCGCAGCAGGGCGCGCTCGAGCAGAAGACCAACGAAGCGCTCGCGGCGCGCGCCGAAGCCGAGAACCAGAAGGTCGAGGCCGAGAAGCAGCGAGGCGAGGCCGAGAAGCGGCTCGCCGAGACGCAGCAGAAAGAGAAGGAGCGCCTCGAAGCCGAGGCCGCCAAGCTGCAGGTGCAGGAGGCGAAGGCCGAGGTCGACACCATGCTGGTCGGCAAGGAGAAGGAGCTCGCGGAGAAGAACCGCAAGCTCGAGATCGAGATCCGGCGCGCCGAGGCGTCGGCGATCGAAGCGCGCCAGCAGCGCGACGAAGCGGAGAAGCAACGCAAGCGTGCCGACGTGCTGTACCAGCGCGAGAAGGCGCGCGCGGATGAGATGGCGGCGCGCATCGGCAGCAAGGCCGTCGAAGAGCTCAAGTAACGCAACGGCGGGGAACCAACGACATGATCAAGCCCATCGCACTCGGGCTCGGCCTCACGCTGAGCCTTGGCATCGCTGCTGCGCAGCCCGCGCCCGCGCCGGACAAGAAGCCCGGTACCGACGAGAAAGCGGGCGAGTCCCTCGAGCACGGCGGCGACTCACGCCCGTGGGCCGCCGGCGTGGCGCCCGCGCAACAGCAAGCGGCGCTGGTGAGGTTCCGCGAGGCCAACAACCAGCTCAACTCCGGGTTCTTCGCGGACGCCGCGAAGCTCTATCGCGAGGCGCTCAAGGACTGGAATCACCCGGCGATTCACTACAACCTCGCGCTCGCGCTGCTCAACCTCGACCAGCCGATCGAGGTCTACGACTCGCTCGAGAAGGCGATCAAGTTCGGCCCGGCGCCGCTCGACAAGGACAAGTTCGACCACGCGAAGGAGTACATGCTCCTCGTCGAGAAGCAGATCGCGACGGTCGAGGTCAGCTGCGCGAAGGCCGGCGCCAAGGTCTCCGTCGACGGCAAGGAAGTGTTCACCGTCAAGCCCGGCGAGGTCGGCCGCTACAAGGGCCGCGTCCGCGTCGGCAAGCACACGTTCGTCGCCGAGAAGCCCGGCTACAACGCGCAGGTCGATGCGCCCTACGTCGAGCCCGGCCAGAAGTTCCACATCGAGCTGACGCTGTACACGGCCGACGAGCTCACCCGCTACAAGCGACGGTGGAACGCGAAGTGGGTTCCGTACGCCGTGATCGGTGCGGGCGTCGTCGCGGGCGGCGTCGGCGGCCTGATGCAGATGTCCGCGAGCTCGTCGTACCAGGACTACGACGATGCCGTCGCGCGCTGCAACACCGACACCGGGCAGATGGGCTGCACCGACGCGTCGGTGGCGGACATGAAGGACAGCGGAGACACCAAGCGCATGCTCGGCATCGTCGGCTACGGCGTCGCCGGCGCGGCGATCGTCACCGGCGCGGTGCTGCTCTATCTCAACCGCGAGCAGAGCTACGAGATCACCGCCGACCAGTACAAGGCGGAGCAGCGCAAGAAGGGCGTCCTCGGTGTGGCGCCCGTGATCGAGCCCGGGCGCGATGGTGCGATGGCGGGTGCGGCTGTGTTCGGCAAGTTCTAACGACTCCCCCAGGAGACCGTTCATGTCCTCGACTCGTTTTCTCGTCCTCTGTTTCCTCGGCGCGGTGCTCGGTGCGTGTGCATCCGAACCCTCGTCGTTCGTGTGCCCGACGACGGGCATCACCTGCCCTGAAGGCACCATCTGCGCGGCCGCGCAGCCGGTCTGTCTCGTCACGACGTGCGGCAACGGCGTCGTCGACAGCGGCGAGTCGTGCGACGACGGCAACATCAACGAAGGCGATGGCTGCTCGCCGGCCTGCAAGCCGGAGATCTGCGGCAACAACGTCATGGACCCGGGCGAGATCTGCGACGACGGCAACACGATGTCCGGAGACGGGTGTGCCGGCGACTGCCGCTCCGAGGAGGACTGCGGGAACGGCGTCATCGACGTCGGCGAAGACTGCGACGACAGCAACGATGACAACACCGATGACTGCGTGATGTGCCAGACCGCGATCTGCGGCGACGGCTACAAGCGCGCCGGTCTCGAGGAGTGCGACGGCGACAACCAGGGCAACCCGAACGCGGCCGGCGACGGCTGCTCGAGCGTGTGCCAGCTCGAGGGTTGCCACAACGGTCGCCTCGATCCCGACGAGGAGTGCGATGACGCCAACATCGACAACACGGATGCGTGCGCCCTCGAGTGCAAGAACGCACGCTGCGGCGACGGCGTGATCCGCGCCGGCGTCGAGGAGTGCGACGGCGACGTGGACACCGACGGCGACGGGATCCAGGAGGATACGTGCTCGGACACCTGCCACCTCCTCGGGTGCGGCAACGGCATCAAGGATCCCGGCGAGCAGTGCGACGACGGCGACAACGTCCCCGGCGATGGCTGCTCGGCGACGTGCACGTTCGAGAACTGCGGCAACGGCGTCGTCGATCAAGGCGAGCAGTGCGACGGTGACGGCCTCGGCAACCCGGGCATGACCGCCACCTGTAACGCGGACTGCACGACGAGCATGTGCGGTGACGGCAAGCGCAACCCGCTCGCGATTCCGACGGAGGAGTGCGACAACGGCACCGGCAACGGCACCGACAAGAACTGCACGACCGCCTGCAAGCGCAACGTCTGCGGCGACGGCAAGGGCGACCAGGAAAGCCCCGGGATCGAGGCCTGCGACGAGGGCCCCGGCGGCAACGTCAACGACGGCGCGGGCTGCTCGAGCACCTGCCAGTTCGAGGGCTGCAACAACGGCGTCCTCGATCAGGGCGAGACCTGCGAGGACGGCAACACCGACCCCAACGACACCTGCGTCAACTGCCAGGTCGCGCGCTGCGGCGACAACTTCGTGCAGACCGGCGTCGAGCAGTGCGATGGCTCGGCCGGCACCAAGCCCGCCGGCCACAACGAGGCGACGTGCGGCACCATGGGTGCCCAGGCATGCCGGTGGGTCTACTGCGGCAACGGCGTGCTCGAGGGCAGCGAGCAGTGCGATGACGGCAACAACACCAGCGGCGACGGCTGCGCCGCGGCGTGCGTGCGCGAGTTCTGCGGCGACAGCGTCGATAACAACGGCACCGCCGAGGCGTGCGACGGCGGCCCGACGGGCTCGGCGACGTGCAACATCAACTGCACGCTCTCGTCGTGCGGCGACGGCGTCGTCAACACGAAGTACACGGTCCCGAGCTCGGGCAACCTGAAGGAGCAGTGCGACGACGGCGGGACCAGCAATGGCGACGGCTGCAACGACAAGTGCCAGTTCGAGCGCTGCGGCAACGGCATCCTCGATAGCGGCGAGCAGTGCGACGGCGCCGCGGGTACGCCGCCGGTCGGCAGCGCGACGTGCGGCACGTCCGGCGTCACCGCGTGCCGCTGGGTCTACTGCGGCAACGGCATCCTCGACGGATCGGAGCAGTGCGACAACGGCGCCGCGAACAGCAACACCGCCGCGTGCAAGGCGAACTGCACGCTGAACACGTGCGGTGACGGCTTCCAGCTCGCCGGCATCGAGGGCTGCGATAACGGCACCAGCAACAACGGCGCGACCAAGGCGTGCACGCCGATGTGTCAGCCGAACCGCTGCGGTGATGGCTACCCGTTCACCAGCGCGGGCGGCACCGAGGAGTGCGACGACGGCGACCTGGAAAACAATGATTCGTGCACGACGACCTGCCAGATCCCGGAGTGCGGCGACGGACAGATCAACGGCAGCGAGGTGTGCGACGACGGCAACACCGGCAACGGCGATGGCTGCCGCGGCACGGGCGGCAGCGCGTGCACCGTCGAGACCGGCTGGACGTGCACGGGGACGACGGTCAGCAAGTGCACGGCGAACTCGGTGTGCGGCAACGGCATCAAGCAGGGCAGCGAGGGCTGCGACGATGGTGGCACCATGCCTGGCGACGGCTGCAGCATGATGTGCGCGGTCGAGCCGGGGTGGACGTGCACCGGCATCCAGCCCAGCACGTGCACGCACACGCCGGTGTGCGGCGACGGCATCACCGAGGGCATCGAGATGTGCGACTACGGCACCATGGACAACAACGGCGTCGACTGCGCGGACGGCTCACCGCCGGCGTACGGCGCGAGCAACGCGTGCATCGCGTGCACGAACATGTGCATGTCCGTCGTCTCGGTGGACTTCTGCGGCGACACGGCGATCAACGGCAGCGAGCAGTGCGATGGTTCGGCGCTCGGCGGCGCGACGTGCGTCTCGCAGGGCTTCGGCGGCGGCACGCTCGCGTGCTCGGCGAGCTGCATGTATGACACGTCCGCGTGCACCGCCGCGTTCACGCTGGACGTGACGAAGGCTGGCACCGGCGCCGCCGATGGGACCGTGCAGTCGAGCCCTGGCGGCATCGACTGCGGCTCGGACTGCAGCGAGAGCTACGCGTCCGGCACGTCGGTGACGCTCAGCGCGACGACGATGAATGGTGCAGTGTTCACGTCCTGGACAGGTGCACCTGGATGCACGAACGCCACGTCCTGCATCGTCAGCATGACTCAGGCACGGAGCGTGATTGCGACGTTCGCGGAGTGCGCCCTCGATGCGACCTGCACCGCGGCCGAATATTGTGATGCGGCGGGGGCATGCGTCGCCGACCTCGACATGGGCGCCCCGTGCAGCCGTGACGAGCAATGCGTCTCGAACACCTGCACCGCCAACGTCTGCGCGATGCCCTGAAGGGCACTGATACGCGCCGGCGCGTCGTGGTATAGCGCCGGCCATGCAGCTCTCGTCGCTCAAGATCATCGTCACCGGCGCGGCCCAGGGCATGGGCGCGCACTTCGCCCGCCGCCTCGCCGAGGCCGGCGCTCAGGTCGCCGCGGGCGACGTCCTCGAGGAGGGGCTCGCGAAGCTCGCCGAGGAGACGCGGGGGCTGCCCGGCAAGGTCCATACCCGCAAGCTCGACGTGTCGAACGAGAGCGACGTGGGCGCGTTCGTCGACTGGGCGTACGGCGCGATGGGTGGCCTCAACGGCCTCATCAACAACGCCGGCATCCTGCGCGACGGCCTGCTCGTGAAGAAGGACAAGACCACGGGCGAGGTCACGAAGCTGACCAAGGACAAGTGGGACGCGGTGATCGGCGTCAACCTGACCGGCGCGACGTTCATGGTGCGCGACGTGGTCGCGAAGATGGCGTCCGCCGAGCAGAAGCCCGGCGTGATCGTGAACATGTCGTCGATCGCGCGCCACGGCAACCGCGGCCAGTCGAACTACACCTCGGCGAAGGCCGCGCTCGCCGCCAACACGGTGACGTGGTCGCGCGAGTTCGGCGCGTTCGGCATCCGCGTCGGTGCGGTGGCGCCGGGCATGATCGAGACGCCGATGACGCAGGGCATGAACCAGAAGGCGCGCGACGCGCTGGTCGCGAACATCCCGGTCGGCCGCATCGGCATGCCCGAGGACATCTGGCTCGCCGTGAAGTTCGTGCTCGAGTGCGACTACTTCAACGGCCGCACGATCGACGTCGACGGCGGACTCTCGATGTGATCAGTCCCTGGCGACCAGGCGCGCGAGCGTCTTGATGCCATCGGCGATCCGCTCGGACCACGGCGTGCCCGCGGAGATGCGGATGAAGTTCGTGAACCGCTGGCGCGCCGAGAACAGCGGGCCCGGCGCGACGACGATGCGCTTGCGTAGCGCCTGCTCGTGCAGGGTCAGCGCGTCGACGCCGAGCGGTAGCTCGACCCAGAGGACGAAGCCGCCGCGCGGCGCCGACACCCGTGTCCCCTCGGGGAACTGGGTCGCGATCGCCTCGCGATAACGCTCGACATTGCCCGCGAGCGCGGTGCGCAGCCGGCGCAGGTGGCGCTCGTAGCCGCCGGAGGCGAGGAACTCGGCGACCGCCATGCCGGGCAACGTGGGGCACGCGAGCGACTGGCCATACTTGAGGCGCACGATCTGATCGTGCCAGCGGCCGCCGGCGATCCAGCCGACGCGATAGCCCGGCGCGAGCGTCTTGCTCACCGAGCTCACGAGCACGACGTGGCTGTCCTCGGACGGGCCCGCGAACGAGCGCAACGAGCGCGGGCGCGAGCCATCGAACACGAGCTCGCCGTAGATGTCGTCTTCGATCACGGGGAGGTCGAGGCGGCGCGTCAGCTTGACCAGGCGCTCGCGCTCCTCGTCGGGCATGACCGAGCCGATCGGGTTGCTCACCGTCGGTGCGATCATCAGCGCCTGCACGCGCTGCGTGCGCACGATGTCCTCGAACGCGCCGACGTCGAGACCGTGGCGCGGGTGCGCGGGGATCTCCAGGGCGCGCATCCCGAGGCCCTCGATCGCCTGCAGCACGCCGAAGTAGGCCGGCGACTCGACGGCGATCACGTCACCCGGTTGCGCGATCGCACGCAGCGCGAGCGAGAGCCCCTCGGTGGCGCCGATCGTGGTGCACAGGTCGTTCTCGGTGAGCGTGGCGCCGGCCTCGACGGCGCGGCGCGCGACCTGGCGCCGCAGCGTGAGGAGACCGGGCGCGGCCTCGTAGCGCGCGCCGACCGTGGTCATCTCGCGCGTGACCTGCGTGATGATGCGATTGAGCGCGCCGATCGGCAGGTACGCGGCATCGAGGGTCGCGCAGCCGAGCGGCAACAGCTCGGGATCGCGCATCGCGGACAGGATCTTCGTGTACGCGTCGGAGACCGTGACCTTCGCCGGCGTGGTGCACGCGCGCGCGGTGCGCGGCTCGGCGGTCTGCACCCCGCGCCGGCGAACGAAGTGTCCCGATTTCGGGCGTACCTCGATCAGGCCCGCGTTCTCGAGGCGGAGGTACGCTTCGAGCACCGTGGCGACGCTCACACTGCGTTCTTGCGCGAGCCGCCGCACCGACGGCAAGCGGTCGCCCGCGCGCAACGCGCCGCGATCGATCGCCTGGCCCAGCTCGTCCGCGAGGTGCTCGTACAAGAAGCCGCCGGTCGATGCCACCACGCCGGCAAGTGTACTCATCGAGGATCGGAGCGACCAGCACAGATCTGGAGCGCTGGACCGGCACAGCGCGGCTGTACTGGTCGCGCCCCGAGTTTCGTGTATCTGTACTGTTCGGCGGTTCGTATCAGCATGAACTCCGTGACAACGCGGCGCCCTGGTATCGACCCACGACTGGTGGCGAGCCTGATCGCGGTCTACGTGATCTGGAGCTCGACCTACCTCGCGATGCGCGTGCTCGTGCACCACATGCCGCCGCTGCTGTCGGCGAGCCTGCGGTTCAGCGCGGGTGGGCTGGTGCTGATGCTGATCGCGTTTCGCCGCGGAGCTCCGTGGCCGGGCGTGCGCGACTGGCTGCGCGTGCTGCCGATCGGCGCCCTGTTGTTCGTCGGCGGCAACGGCTTCGTCGCGATCGCGCAGCAATCCGTCACGTCGGGCGGCGCGGCGGTGGTCTGCGCGTCGATGCCGCTGTGGGTCGGCGTGCTCGGCGTCGTGACCGGCGAGCGCCCGAGCGCGCGCGAGTGGCTCTCGCTCGCCATCGGCTTCGTCGGGATCATCGTGCTGATGGGTGGACCGTCGCTCGCCGGCGAGCCGCTCCACCTCGTACTCGTCATCGCGTCGCCCGTCTCGTGGGCGCTCGGCTCGATCCTCGCGCGCCGCCTGCCGGGCTCGATCGGCAAGGACGCGTTCCTGTTGCCCGCGATGGAGATGCTCACCGGCGGCCTCGTGCTCGCGGCGCTCGCGGCGCTGCGCGGCGAGCGGCTCCCCGTCCACGCCGATCCGGTCGCGTGGCTGATGCTCGGCTACCTGCTGGTGTTCGGCTCGCTGATCGCGTTCACCGCGTACAACTGGCTGCTGCGGAACGCGCGGCCCGTGGTCGCGACGAGCTACGCATACGTGAATCCCGTGCTCGCCGTGCTGCTCGGCGCGGCGGTCTCGGGCGAGCCGCTCGGCGCGACGACCGTCGCCGCGAGCGCGCTGATGGTTGGCGCGATCTGGCTGGTGTTGCGTCGCCCGACGCGCGGCACGTGACCGCCTTGGCACGTCGAGTGCTCCCCCTGACAGTGTGCAACGCATGGAGCGCCCGACGGAGGCAGAGCTCGACGAGCTGCGAGCTTACGTTCCGCCGAGGCGTCCTGCCCCACCGCGCCACCGCGCGACGTCGCTCACGCGCCCCGTCCGCGCAGCGTGGCTTTTTGCATTTGGTCGTCGCGTTCTGCGTCGGTTTCGTAGCGTCCTGCGCGGGCGCTAGCGCGCCCGCGCGAAGTGGCATCGGCGCGCGGCTTTAGCTAACCTTGTCGGGATGTTTCGCCGATTGCTGGGCGCGGCTCTCGCCGGCGTGATGTTGATCTCCGTGCCCGTGGGCTGCGGTGGCCCCGGTGGGCAGGTCAAGTCGTCGAAGACGAAGAAGAAGAAGACCGAGCGCAGCACCCTGCTCTCCGAGGCCCGCGAGGACGCGAAGGCAGGCGAGATCGAGTCTGCCGACAAGGCCTACGCCGCCGCCTACGAGGTCGACAAGGAGTTCCCGATCCTCGAGGAGCGGATCGACTTCCTCGTCCGCGTCGGCCGCACCTCGAAGGCGCAGGACGTCGCCAAGGCCTATTACGACGCACACCCGACGGACCCGCGCGCCTACGCGCTGTACGCCGAGGCGCTGCTCGGCAACCACCGCGGGCAGGAAGCGCTCGAGGTCGCGGACCAGCTGCTCGCTCTCGACGCGGAGAACGCGACCGGCCACGAGCGCAAGGGCCGCGCACTGATGCTCCTCGACAAGACGCAGGAAGGCATCGACGCGCTGCGCACGGCGGTGAAGCTCGATCCCAGCAGCGCGCTGTTCCACATGTCGCTCGGGTCCGCGCTGCACAAGACCAAGGAGATCAACGAAGCGCAGCTCGAGTTCCGCGCCGCGGTGAAGTTCGCGCCCGACGACTCGCTGGCGAACGCGCTCCTCGGCATGGCGCTCCGCGACATGAACGAGCTCGACGAGTCGCGCCAGTACCTCGACAAGGCGATCGAGCTCGACCCCGACAACGGCCGCGCGTACTTCGAGCTCGGGCTGCTGCTCAACGTGCAAGGCAAGCAAGCCGATGCGGAGGTCGCGTTGTCCAGGGCGGTGCAGAAGGCGCCGAACGACTCCACGTTCTGGTACGCGTACGGCGAGATCTATCGCGTGCAGGAGCGCTTCGACGAGGCGCTCAGCGCGTACACCAAGGCCGTCGACCTCGACCCCCCGCACCCGAAAGCGATCGCGAAGCTCGGCATCCTCCTGGTCGATCGCAAGGACTGGAAGGAAGCCGAGGCGGTGCTGACCAAGGCCGCGCGGCGCGATCCCAAGAACGCGGTGATCTACTTGCACCTCGGCGTCGTCTACGCGGCGACGAAGCGGAACAGGACGGCGATCGAGACGTTCGAGAAGTACCTCGACCTCGCGCCGAAGAACGATCCGGATCGAGATCGCGCCGAGGACGCGATCCGCGAGCTCAAGCGCCGCAGGTAGCGCGACTCAGCGCGACGTCTTCACGTTCGGGCGCGTGGCGTTGAACACGTAGCCGAACACGCCCGCGGCGGCGAGCACGGCCCCGGCGACGATCGCGCCGGTGAGCGGGGCCTCGTAGGCACAGGGCGTGTTGGGCGTCACCGGCATGCACGGCCCGGAATCGCGGGTCAGGACGTCACCCGCGATCACGCCGCCGCCGCCGAGGACGAGCACGGTGTCCCCGACGTACGCCCACCGCTTCGCCGACTTGTTGTAACCGAAGCATCCCGAGAGCAGCGTCGCCGCGACGAGGACGGACGCGGCAGGCTTGAGGGTCGCCATCCAGCTCCAGAGTATCTCAGCCGACCCCCGAAAGGGTCGCCGGAGGATTCGCGATCGCGTGGGTTTTCCGCCATCCTTCCGTCCGCAGTGCCCCGGCGGTCCCCTCTCCTGCCGATGTTCCTGATCGTCTTCGTCGACGTTCTGGGCTTCACCATCGTCATCCCACTGCTCGCGCTGTACGCCGAGGAGTTCGGGGCGACGCCGCTCGTCGCGACGCTGATCGTCACCTGCTACGCGATCGCGTCGCTGATCTCGACGCCGATCATCGGGCGCCTCTCGGATCACTACGGCCGGCGGCCGCTGCTGCTGATCAGTCAGGCCGGCACGTGCCTCGGGTTCCTGATCCTCGCGAAGTCGAACGCGCTGTGGATGGTGTTTCTCGGGCGCATCCTCGACGGCCTGACCGCCGGCAACCTCTCGCTCGCGCAGGCCTACATCTCGGATCACACGAAGCCGGAGGACCGCGCGAAGTCGTTTGGCGTCATCGGCATCGCGTTCGGCGTCGGCTTCATGTTCGGCCCCGCGCTCGGCGGCTGGCTCGGTCACTACGGGATGCACTACCCGTTCTTCGCGGCAGCGGGGCTGTCCCTGCTCTCGATCGCGTGCACCGCGATGTTGCTGCCGAAGGAAGAGCCCAAGGCCGCGCGCTCCGCTGGCGAGGGCCCCGGCGGCCGGCGGCCGGGTGCGTTGGACTTCGCGGTGTACGCGGCGTACTTCCGCCGCCCCGCGCTGCGCTCCCTCTACGTCCAGTTCTTCTTCTACTCGTACGCGTTCTCGTCGTTCATCAGCGGCTTCGCGCTCTATGCGGAGCGGCGGTTCACGTACGACGGCGGCCTGCCGTGGACGTCACGCGAGGTCGGCTACCTGTTCGCGTACTCGGGGTTCCTCGGCATCATCTGGCAGGGCGGCCTGATCGGCCGGCTGGTCAAGCGCTACGGCGAGCTGCGCCTGAGCATCTTCGGGTTCCTCGCGGTGATCATCTCGAACCTGCTGCTCATCGAGGTCCCCGCGGAAGGCTGGTTCCTGCTCGCGATGGTGACGATCGTGAGCTCGTTCGGCAACGGCGTCGTGCGGCCCGCGATCACCGCGAGGATCACGCACGCCGTCGGGCCGCACGAGCAGGGCACCGCGCTCGGCATCTCGGGCTCGCTCAGCTCGATCGCGATGGCGCTCGCCCCACCGACGGGCGGGCTCCTGCTCGACCACAACCTGCTCGATGCGTGGCCGCTGGTGCCGGCGGCGATGGCGCTGTTCGGCGTGGTCGCCGCGCTCGCGGATTCGCGGCGCTCCGCTAGGTCCCCGGCTTGACGTCGAACTTCCAGCCCGCGCTCTCGGTGCCGAGGCCCGCGCTGCCGGTCGCGTCCTGATAGCCGAACCGCAGCTCGCCGCGCGCCTCGTATGCACCGCGGGGGGCGCTGCAGGTCACCGTGGCCGTGAGCGTCTGCCCCTCGACCTTGATCTGCTCACCCCGGAGCGCCTTCGCATCGCAGGTGAAGTCGGGCGGCGCGGTGAGCTTGAACTCCGTCGGCGTCTTCGGCGACGGCTTGATCCACGGCGCGAGCTTCACGGACATCGAGAACGAGAACTTGTCACCGGGCTTGGTGCCCTTCGGCGCCTGCGACGAGCTCGCCGCGTAGTCCTTGATCGCGGCGGCCAGCGAGGTGGCCTTCTGGTCGCGCATGTCGAGGGCGGCAGGATCGCCGCTCGTCGTGACCATCGCGACCTTGCCGTCGACGTCGACGATCACCGACGCGGGGCCGGTGATCTGCATCTGCTTCATCAGCGTCGTCGGGCCCTTGCCATAGGCGAGCGTGCCGCGCCCGACGCCTTCGCTCTCGCGGATCGGGTCGAGCTTCTTCGCGTCCCTCTTGCTGCCGCCGATGTACGCGACGATGTAGACGCGCCCGGTGTTCTCCTTGAGCGTGACCAGGCGCGCGAGGTCATCGATGCACGTCTTGACCTTCGGGACGCAGAACCAGTGGATGACGACCTTGCCCGCGGCGTCGTTCACCGAGGGGACATCGTAGAGCCAGTCCCGCTTGACCCACGTCGGGTCGCCCGTGACGGCGAGCGTGTCGCCCGCCGCGGGGAACGTCGCCGGCGGCAGCGGGGTCTTCTTGGGTGCCGCCGACGCAAGCGAGGTCAGGGCTCCCAGGATCGTCGCAGAGAAGACGATACGCTTCATCGAGTTCACCATAGCGCGAGGGTAGGCTTGGGACGGTGCGAACCTCGCTGCTATTCATCGCGCTGGCCGCATGCTCGGGTGGCTCACCCGCGACGTCGTCCACGGTGCCGTGGCCGCAACGACCTCCCATCGACGCCGCCCCCGACGCTGCCCTGCCCCGTCCCATCGCGCGTGGCGGTTCCTGTGGGCCCGCCAACATCTGCGCGGCCGGGCTCTCGTGTTTTGCAACACCAGGCGGGTATTGCGCGTCACCGTGCGGCCCGTTCGGGGGTGCGTGCGACGACGGCGCGTGTGCGACCACCGTCCGCGATGGCGACGTGTGCCACGCCACGTGCGAACGCGACGCCGACTGCCGCACCGAGGAAGGCTACTTCTGTGATCCGCAGTGGCACGCCTGCGCGATCCCCAACACGCTCGCGATGGTGCCGAAGCAGTGTCCGGGCTCGGCGCGGCGCGACGCTGCCTTCGTGGTCTCCCCCGTGCTCGATGCGCCCGGTGCGTATCAGCAGGAGCCGACCGCGATCCTCACGAGCGATGGATCGTTGTTCGTCGTCGCGAGCGCGCCCACCGAGGAGGTGACGCAGCTGATCGACACGCGCGTCCCCGCAACGACGAACGCGCCGTTGGCTCCAGGCGCGAACGATCGCTCGCGCGTGTTCGTCGAGACCGCGCCCGAGCTCGGCCCGAGCACGTCACTCGCGCGCGATCGAAAGGGCGTGCTCTACGCGACGTGGCTCGATGCGCGACGCGGCCCGAGCGTGCTGTTCGCGCGCTCACGCGACGGCGGGCGCACGTGGAGCACGCCTGCACCGGCGAACGATCCAGCGGACTGCGAGGGCGTGGCGCCGTGCCTCGAGCAGGCGTTCGTCGTCACCGGCCCCGATCCCACGAACAAGCAGCGCGACGTGATCTACGTCGGCTACGTCGCCGGCGGCGCGCTGCGGGTGCGCGCGTCCTACGACGAGGGCGCGTCGTTTCGCGCGCCGGTCACCGCACTCTCCGCGATCCGTGCGAGCGCCACCGTCGACGCCGCAGGACGCGTGCACGTGATCGGCGTGCAAGGCGGCCCCACGGGTGCGTACGGCTCCGCGAACCACGCCATCGTCTACGCGACCTCCATCGACGCGGGCCGCACCTTCACGCGCGCGACGCGGCTGAGCCAGCGCGACGAAGAGCTGCCGTTCTACGGGGCAACTCCACGCATCGTCGTCGACGACCAGCGGCGCTGGCGCTACGCGGTCTACGTGCGCGGAGGACGCGACGCCGTCTGGGATCTGCGGGTGCTCGCGTCCAAAGACAACGGGGCGACGTGGAAGCGCGTGCGCATCGGCGACGATTGCGCGATCCACATGACGCCGCAGCTCGCCCTCGATCCCACAACGGGCGCGCTGCACCTCGCCTGGTACGACTCGCGCGGCGCCGCCGGCCGCTTCGATCACGCGAGCTGTACGCCCGGGCTCGCGAAGTGCAGCGATCCGCTCCCCATCAACGACCGCGTGTTCGCGGCGCTGTCCACCGCCCGCCGCTCGCACACCGCCGTCGGCGACAGCGCCGCCCTCGTCATCGACGCGAAGCGCCGCACGCTCCACGCGGTGTGGACGCAGCCGGTCACCGAGGGCACCGGGGTCCGCGCACGCATCTTCCACGCGGCCGCGAAGCTCGCGCCTCGGTAGCACCAGGCGGCTACAGGTCAGCGACGCGGCTCGTCCGAGCAGAAGCAGCACTCCTCGGTGCCGTCGGGCGCGGTCGATCCGCCGGGCGGGCAACACCCCATCTCGCAGCGCGATGGCTCGTACGCGTGTGCGCGCTGCAGCGCGATATCGAGCACGACGCGGTCGTCGTCGCTCGAGACGATCCGCACGCAGTGCGTGCCGAGGGCATGGGTGCCGCGGTCGCGCGCGTCGGGGAGCCACGTCTCGCCAAACAACTCGAGCTGGATCACCCTTGCGTAGGTGCCGTCGTCGAAGTGGTCGTGGGACATGCCGCGATACGTCCCCATCAAGCCGCCGTACGCGATCTCTTGCTCGCGTCCACGCTCGAGCGTCTCGCGGTGAAACGCGAGCACGTCCTCGTCGCAAGCGGCCGCGATCCGCGGCGGCGTCGGCGTCTGGTCCGTGTTCGATGGAATGGGCGCCGGTGATGGCGCGCGGCTGCTGCAGGCGGTGAGCACGACGCAGGCGGCGAGCCACGAACGTTTCATGGTGGTCCGGACGAGCGTACGCCCTGGCGGTCGCAACGGCGCGCTGCGCGAGCGTGTTACCGTGGAGGCCATGACGGTTCAGCTGCAGCTGGGGCACGCAACGTTCAAGCTCGAGGGCATGGGAGCGCGGGTGTTTGCGGGGCGCGATCCGGCGACCTGTCAGCTCGCCCACGTCGACGCCACGCTGTCGCGGCGTCACGCGGAGATCTGGCTCGAGAACGGAGGCGTGTTCCTGCGCGACCTCGGCTCGGCGAACGGGACCTGGGTCGATGGGCAGCCGCTCGGTCATCAGGTGCTGACGCTGCGGCCCGGGCAGCAGATCTGGCTCGGCCACGTGCCGCTCGGCGTGACCTGGGCCCACGACGGCAGCAAGACCTCGATGGCCGCGCACGTGCCGCCCGAGCTGAAGGCGTTGATCGAGCAGCACAAGCAGCAGGCGCAGCAGGCGGCGCCGCCACCGTCGGCGTCGCTGCAGATGAGCATGTCGACCCCGCTGCCAGGGCAGTACGCGTATCGCCGCCAGGGCTCGAATGACAACGGCGTGCTGCTGCTCGCGCTCAAGCAGGACACGTTCTTCAACGGCACGACGATCGACGGCTACGTCGAGTTCACCGCGACCGACTCGGAGACGGTGGCGTCGATCTTCGTCGAGCTCGTGGAGATGAAGCGCAACGGATCGTCGCCGCACGTGTGGGACCGCTGCATCGTGCGCCAGGGCCCGTGGCGCGCGCAGAACGGCGACGTGCTGCCGCTGCCGTTCCAGCTGCGCGTCCCCGCCGGGACCGAGATGACCGGCGGCAACACCGTGTGGGAGATCCGCGGCGAGGTCGACATCAACTGGGCGAGCGACATCGACGCGGTGATCCCGATCAACATGCGCAACCAGGACATGGAGCGCATCCGCGATGGCCTCGGCGCGATGGACTATCGCCTCGGCGAGATCAAGTCGGTCGCGCGCGGGCAGCGGTTCGAGGCGCAGTTCCAGCCGCCGGCGAACATGGCGCGGGTGTGGGGCGTGAACTCGATCGGCCTCGAGATCGAGTACCTCGGCGCGAACCTCAAGATCCGCATGAAGCTCGACCGCAAGGGCCTGCACCACGACCCGATGGTCGATCAGGTGTTCGAGCTCGGGCGCCTGCGCGCGGCGTCGCAGCCGGAGATCAACGCCACGCTGAAGGCGATGCTCGACCAGCTGCTCCCGAAGGGCTAACCGCCGCCGAAGATCTTGCCGAGCGTGCCGCTCTCGATCAGGCTCGAGATGCCCTGGTAGAGCACGAACAGGCTGGCGCCTGCGATGAGGCCGCCGCCGATCAGGCTGGTCGGGCTCATGTCCTCGGGGAGCTCGCCCTCGGGCGGGTGCCCCTCCGCCGTGCTCACCTCCGGTGAGGTGGCCTGCGGCTTGTGGTTGCGCGCCCGCCACAGCGCGAAGTGGCCGTTGATCGCCGACGACACCACGCCTCCGAGCGACCACCACACCGCGGTCTCGAAGTCCACGAACCCGCCGAAGCTCGAGGCGTAGGGAGACGCGAGGATGATCGCGTCGAGGATGAAGTCGACCACGCCGTTGGCCGCCGTCCGCTCCTTCCACGCCAGGTAGCGCGGGGACTGCATCCAGACCTTGCGCACGACGTTGATCGCGAACCCGATCACCACGCCGATGCCCATCACCGCCAGAGTCTTGGTCTTGTCCTCGGAGAGCGTCTTGAGCACGCCGACGAACTTGTAGGTCATCGCGCTCTGCCACTTGCCAGCTGCGCCCGGGTTCTCGAACGTGTTCACGGTCAGCTCGGGGAACGCCCCGAGGAACATCCGGCACATGAACACCGCCAGCAGCGCGCCCATGACGATGCCGATCACCTGGAACCGGAACTGGATGTTGCGGTTCGATCCGAGGCGCCAGCCGGTCGACCGGTCCTGCTGCATGTCGACGCCGACGGTGCACGACACCAGCAGCACCGAGCCCGCGAACAGCCCGATCAGCGGATCGCGCAGGCCCAGCAACGCCATCACGAGGACGGTCACCACGAACGCCGACGAGATCGGGTTCTGATCGGTGATGCCCTGCGAGATGCCGTTGATCATCTGGAACAGGAACGACATGACGATCGCGAACGCGATCCACGCCATCGACACGTGCAGCACCTGCGACGCGACGATCACGAGCGCGACCGCCCAGAACCCGACCCACAGCCCGAGCCGGCCGATGTTCGCCTTGGGCTCCGCCGAGAGCTCGGCCTTCTGCCGCCGCACCTCGTGGACCCGGCGTCGCGCGTCGCGCGCGAGCGTCGACATGTCGAACACGGCCGCTCCGAGGATCGTGCCGAGCGCGAAGATGAAGCCGATCTTGCGGAACGGGTCCCCGGGATTGAGGTACCCGTGCTCGACGAGCAACGGCGTGACGAACACGCCGAGGGTGGCGATGAACACCGCCGACAGCGCGATCCGCGCGCCCACGATCATGCCGCCGCCGACCGACGCGACCTCGAGTCCGGCCCTCGCCAGCACCGGGACCTTGTGGACAAGGAACGACAGCCCCGCGCCGCCCGCGATGCCGCCGCCGAGCGTCGACACGCTGCGCTTCAGGATCTTGGGATCGGTCAGCGCGCGCAGGATGTTCGCGACCGCGAGGCCCGACGGATACGTCAGCTTCATGCGGTCGACGAGGATCGGCGTGTACAGCATGCCGACGCCGACGCCGAACATGCCGATGCACAGGAAGTAGAGGATCAGCTTCCACGCCGCCGGCTGCGGCATGCCCAGCCACACCATCGCCTGGATGAGCACGCTCATCGCCGACATCGAGGCGACCGACGCCGCCATCGTCTGCACGTAGTTCGCGCCGTGCTTACCGTCCGGGCCGTACGGCAGCGTCACCACCGAGCCGAGAATGCCGGCGAGCACCTGCCCGCCGACGAACGTGCCGAGGGCGAAGTTCATGTACGCCGCCGTGATGCCGCCGAGCGGGCCGAGGATCAGCAGCGCCACGGATGCGAGCAAGATGTAGTAGCGGGCGGTTCCGACGGGAGGCAGGAACCGCGGCTTCACGAGGGTAGGTGGCACGGCCGAGGCATAACACGGGCCTCGAACCACGTGCCGCAGCGGAGTTTGGGGGCCAAGCTGCGGTCATGAAGTTTCCGATTTCGGTCCTCGACCTGTCGCCGGTCGGGGCCGGTGCGGTCCCGAGCCAGGCCGTCCGCGAGTCGATCGAGCTCGCGGTCGTCGCCGACCAGCTCGGCTACACGCGCTACTGGTTCGCCGAGCACCACAACATGGCGAGCATCGCGACCTCCGCCCCCGAGGTCCTGATCGCCGCCGCGGGCGCGCGCACGCAGCGCATTCGCCTCGGCGCAGGCGGCATCATGGTCCCGAACCACACGCCGCTCCACGTCGTCGAGGTGTTTCGCACGCTCGAGTCGCTCTACCCGGGCCGCATCGACCTCGGGCTCGGCCGGGCACCCGGCACGGATCCCGTGACCGCGGCCGCGCTGCGCCGCAGCGACGTCGACGTCAATAGCCTCCTCGCCGAGCTGCTCGCGTTCGAGGATGCGCAATTTCCCGAGCGGCACCCATTCGCGAAGATCGTCCCGATGCCCTCGGACGTCGGGTGCAGCGCGATCTGGATGCTGGGCTCGACCCTCGAGGGCGCCACGATCGGCGCCGGGCTCGGCGTGCCGTACGCGTTCGCCGGCCACTTCGCGATGCGCCAGGCGCGCGACGCGATCGCCCACTACAAGCGCCGGTTCGAGCCGTCGCGCCGCCAGGCGACGCCGTACGCGATGTGCGCCGTCACCGTGATCTGCGGCGAGACCGACGAGGATGCGCAGCGCCTCGCCGCCCCCGTGCGCATCGCGATCGTCAACTCGCGCACCGGCCGCCGCGCGCCGATCCCCACCGTCGAGGAGGCGCTCGTGACGACGCTGAAGCCAGAGGAGCAGGCCATCGCCGATGACTTCCTCGCCGGCGCCGTGATCGGCGGCCCCGTGCACGTGCGCGATCGCCTGCTCGCGCTCACGCGCGACCTCGACGCCGACGAGCTCATGGTCTCGTCGCTGGTTCCGAGCGCGGCCGCGCGCACCGCGGCGCTCGAACGGATCGCCGCGGCGCTCGCCTGATCGCTACTTCTTGTTGCGGCGCTCCTCGTCGTCCTTGCGCCGGCGCTCCTCGTCGCGCTTGCGATCCTCGTCGCGCTTGCGATCTTCATCGCGGCGGCGCTGCTCGTCCTGCTTGCGGCGATCGTCCTCGGCGCGCTGACGCTGCTCGTCCTCGCGACGGCGCTGCTCGTCCTGGCGCTTGCGGTTGTCCTCGTCCTGCTTGCGGCGCTGCTCGTCGTCGCGCTTGCGCT
The DNA here is from genome assembly GCA_035539815.1 of Kofleriaceae bacterium. Taxonomy (GTDB): domain Bacteria; phylum Myxococcota_A; class Polyangia; order Haliangiales; family Haliangiaceae; genus JABFXX01. Next base: position 14,729 of record DATLHR010000672.1, on the reverse strand, counting down.
GCTCCTCGACGCGCTTGCGCTGCTCGTCGTCACGCTTGCGCTGCTCGTCCTGCTTGCGGCGATCTTCCTCGGCGCGCTTGCGGTCCTCGTCCTGGCGGCGGCGCTGCTCTTCCTGCGCGCGCTTGCGATCGTCTTCCTCCTGGCGGCGGCGCTGCTCGTCGGCCTGCTTGCGCTTGTTCTCGTCGAGGCGCTTGCGGTCCTCCTCGAACTTGCGGCGCTGCTCCTCCTCCTGCTTGCGGCGCTGCTCGTCATCGCGGCGGCGCTGCTCCTCCTGCTTGCGGCGGTCCTCCTCGGCGCGCTTGCGATCCGCGTCCTGCTGGCGACGCTGCTCGTCCTGGCGGCGCTTGTCCTCCTCGGCGCGCTTGCGGTCTTCCTCCTGACGGCGGCGCTGCTCGTCGGCCTGGCGCCGCTTGTCCTCGTCGAGCCGCTTGCGCTCCTCGTCCTGGCGGCGGCGCTGGTCCTCCTCGAACCTGCGCTTGTCCTGCTCCGCGCGCTTGCGATCCTCCTCCGCGCGCTTGCGGTCCTCCTCCTGGCGGCGGCGCTGGTCGTCGGCCTGACGGCGCTTGTCCTCGTCGAGCCGCTTGCGATCCTCCTCGGCGCGCTTGCGGTCCTCCTCCTGCTTGCGGCGCTGCTCCTCGGCCTGGCGGCGCTTGTCCTGGTCGAGGCGCTTGCGCTCCTCCTCCTTCTGGCGGCGCTCGTCCTCGGCGCGGCGGCGCTCGAGCTCCTGCTGCTGCTTCTTGAACGCCTCCTGGCGGATCCGCTCCTGCTCGTCGCGGCGGCGCTTCTCCTCCTCGCGCGCCTTCTTGTCGCGCTCCTCGAAGCGTCGGCGGTCCTCGTCGATCTTGCGGCGCTCCTGCTCGAGCCGGCGGCGCTGCGCGTCGTCCTGGGCGCGGCGCTGCTCGTCCTCGAGGCGGCGGTTGCGCTCGTCGATGCGGCGCTGCTCGTCCTCGCGGCGCTTCCGCTCCTCGTCGCGGCGGCGGTGCTCGTCGGCCTCGCGACGACGCGCCTCCTCCTCGCGACGTAGGCGCGCCTCGAGATCGCGCCGCACCTGCTCCTCGCGGCGACGGCGGTCCTGATACTCCTTGCGGTGGTCGCGGACGCGGATCTCGGCCTCACGCGCCTGGTCGCGGTCGTAACGACCCAGCTCGCGCAGATCGAGGCGCTCCGAGCGCACGCTCACGCGCTGGCGACGCAGCCAGTCCTGATCGGGACCGGCGATCCACACGTCGTTCTTCCAGCGGTTGTAGCGGTGGATCCGCTGCGTGCCGCGGATGTAGACGTTGAAGTTGGCGGTCACGTAGAAGCGGCGCAGATCACTCGCCGTGAGCTGAGCCGCCGGCACGAACAGCCACTGCTCGTCGGGCACGTACGTGTCGTCGGAGTAGCCGGCCGGCGCCCAGCCGCACCAGCCCTCGCCGACGCGCCACTGCACCCACGCCGGGCCCCACTTGGTGTCGGGGACCCAGACCCAGCGGTTGACCCACACCCAGCGACCGTAGTGATCGGTCGCCCAGCCGAACTGGTCGTTCGAGATCCACGTCCAGCCGTAGTCGGTGTACTTCCAGCGACCATTCGAGTACGGGCGATAGTTCGCGATCGACGGCGCGAACACCCACCCGTACGTGCGGTCGTCGTACCAGGTGCCGTAGGGCGCGAGGTCCGAGTAGAAGACGTCGGTCGACGGCACGCTCATGCCGTCGAGGTCGATGCTCACGTCGAAGTAGCTCGGCCCGGCGTACGGCTCGTAGGTCGGCTCCGCGGGTGGCGGCGTGTAGGCCGGCTCCGCCGGGGGCGTGTAGGCCGGCTCGGGTTGCGTCGGCGGCTGGTACGCGGGCGGCGGCCCGTAGCTGTACTGCGGAGGTGGGGAGTTGACCGTGCAACCGGCGAGCAGTGCAGCCGCGAGCCATCTTCTAGAGCGCATGAACCAGTGACCTTTCGACGGGACCAGTGGTGGGACGGAAGGCACCCCGCCCGCATTCACCAGCATACCGGCGCCCAAAACGGTGCGACATCCCGCCGGTCATCCGTTTTTTCCCGTGAACTGGCTCGCCAATCGCGATAGACACCGGCCCGTCATGACCAAGCTTTCCGCCGCGTTGTTCGCCTTGATCGCCCTGAGCGCGACCGCCGCCCTCGCCGAGGATATCGACGTCGCCGCCTTCGAGTGGCTCGATGTCATCGAGACCAAGGACGGCAGCGTGTTCAAGGGCGTCGTGTTCGAGCAGGAGCCCGGCGTGAAGTACAAGCTCGCCACCAACGACGGCAGCATCCACGTCATCAACGCCACCGACGTGGTCAAGCTGACCAAGCAGCGCAACAAGTTCTATCGCGGCAACACCGCGGCGGCCCCGGTCGGCGGTGGCTACGCGCCCGCGGGAGGCTATGCGCCCGCGGGCGTATACGGCGCGGCCGGCGGCGGGAACTCGCTCGGCGCGCAGTACAACAGCGGCGGCAGCAGCCTGCCGGCTCCGCTGGCCCGCCCCGGCCTGCGCGCGTCGTTCGACCTCGCCGCGATCTTCCCCGGCGGCGACATCGAGGACTTCGAGACCTCGTTCGCCCCGACGTTCCGCATCGGCTACGAGCACCTGTTCGGCAACTTCGGCCTCTCGGGCGGCGGCATGGCCCGCTTCACCTACTGGCTCCTCCCCGGCGACACCGGCGACGCCGGCTGGACACTCGAGACCCACGGGTTCGCGCGCGCCGCGCTCCACCTCGGTCGCGTCGCCCCGTACCTCGGGTTCACGCTCGGCGTCGACACCAACTACGCCTACGTCGACTTCGTCGGCGAGTCGGATACCACGCTCGGCGTCGGCGTGAACCTCGACTTCGGGCTCAACATCTCGGCGTCGCCGACGCTCGCCTTCACCTTCGGCGGTGACTACCACCCGGGCACCGACAGCTACGAGTTCATGGGCCTCGATCGCGGCAGCGTCGAGTACTTCGCGCTCCGCCTCGGTGCGGCGCTCGCCCTCTGAGCGTCAGCTGCTGGCCTTTGCCAGCTTCTTGGCGATCGCGCCCAGGCGCTGATGCAGCGAGTGCGCCTGCGTCGCGACCTCCTCGAGGCCCGCGTCGCGCGCGGACTGCGCCAGCGTCTCCGCGCGCTGCGAGAGCCCGAGGATCGTCTGCGAGAGATCGTGCGCCGTCTCCGCCGTCGGGGGCGCGCCACTGTCGCCGTTGCCACTCTTCGCCTGGATCTCGGCGTTGAGGCCGCCGACCTCGCCGGCCAGCGCGGTGAGCTCGCCCATCAGTGCGTGCAGCCGTTCGTTGCGCGCCTGCAGCGCGGGCACGTGCGCGACCACCGCCTGCGCGAGCTGCTCCTGCTGCTCGCGCGCACTCGACAGCGCGACCACCAGCGCCTTGCCCGCCGCCTGCAGCCGCTCCTCGCAGCCCGCGATCTCTTGCAGTGTCGCGTTCGCGCGCTCGAGGTGCTTCACGCTCTCGAGCGGCGTCTTGAGGAACAGCTCGCCGAGCCGTGCGTAGCTCGCGAGCTGCTGGTCGAACTCTTCGGCGGCCACGACGAGCGGAGAGCGATCTTGCTTCGGCATCCGAACGGACGATAACCCGGTCAAGCCCAGCGCGCCGGCTCGCACAGCCAGAGCCGGTACGGTACGCGCGTCGACGTGACCACGTCGCGTGTCCGCCAGCCGCCTGCACCGAGCAGCGCGCGCATGGCCTCCGGAGTGTGCTTGTAGCAGTGCTCGGTCGTGATCGGCTCGCCGGGCCGGAGTGCGATCGCTTCCCCGTCGACGTGCACCGTCTGGCGGGTGCAGCTCACGAGCTGCATCTCGACGCGCGAGGCCGCCGGATTCCACACCGCGCGATGCTCGAACGCGTCGAGATCGAAGGTCGCGCCGCGAGTGCGATTGAGGTGAACGAGGACGTTCTTGTCGAACGCGGCGGTCACGCCGTGCTCGTCATCATACGCACGCGCGAGCAGCTCCGGGTCGCGCGTGGCATCGGCGCCGACGAGCAGCAGGCTCGAGCCGCCGGCGAGCCGGCGCAGCATCGCGAGGAGCGAGCGCGCCGCGCCTGGCTCGAAGGTGTCGAGCGTCGCCGCGGGCAGCACGAGCAGCGTGCGCTCGCATGCCGCCGGCGGCAACACGAACGGCGCGGCGTAGTCGGCGACGATCGGCTCGATCGCCACGTCGACGACCTCGCGCAGCCGCGCGGTCGCACGTTCGAGGTGCACCGCACACGCGTCGACCGGCACGTAGCACGCGGGCTGCGCGAGCGCCGCGAGGAGCGCGCGCGTCTGATGGCCGCAGCTCGCACCGCCGAGCTCGACGACCCGCGCGCGCGGACCGACCTGGCGCGCGAGCTGCGCGCCGTGCGTCCGGATCAACGCGTACTCGGCCCACGCGGGGTAGTAGGCATCGAGCTCGGCGAGCTGCGCGTACAGCTCGCTGCCGGCGTCGTCGTAGAGCAGCCGCGTCGGCAACTGCTTCGGCGCGCCCACGAGGCCCGCGAGCACGTCATCGACGAGCAGGCTCACGTGCGCGCACCCGGCAGCAGCGCGATCACCTTCACGCAACCGTCGCGCTTCTCGTCGAACATCGCGTACGCGGCCGGCAGCTGATCGAGGGAGACGCGGTGCGTGATCACGAACGAGGCATCCACGTCGCCGGCGAGCACGCGGTCGAGCAACGGCCGCCCGTAGCGATGGAAGTGCGTCTGCCCCGTCGCGATCCGCAGGCCCTTCTCGAACATCGCGCCCATCGGGAACTTGTCGATGAATCCGCCATACACTCCGGGCACGGACACGGTGCCGCCCTTGCGACACGCCTGGATCGCGAGGCGCAGCGCGACCGGTCGATCGAGCTGGAGCTTGATCGCCTGCTTCGCGCGATCGAGGGCCGCGATGACGCCGGTGCCGCTCGTGCCGTGCGCCTCCATGCCGACGGCGTCGATGCACGCGTCGGGACCGCGGCCGCCGGACAGCTCGTCGAGCCGGGCGAGGACGTCGGACTTCTGATCGTCGACCACGATCGCGCCCTGATCGGCAGCCATCTGCAGCCGCGTCGCCACCGAGTCGATCGCGATCACCTTGTCGGCGCCGAGCATGAACGCGCTCTGGATCGCCATCTGACCCACCGGCCCCGCGCCGAACACGGCGACCGTGTCACCGCGCTGGAGGTTGCAGCTCTCCGCGGCCTGGTAGCCCGTCGGGAACACGTCGGTCAGGAGCAGCACGCGCTCGTCGGGGATCTCCGGCGGCACCTTCACGCAGCCGGTGTCGGCGAATGGCACGCGCACGTACTCCGCCTGTCCGCCCGCGTAGCCGCCGTAGAGGTGCGAGTAGCCGAACAGCGCGGCGCCCGCGTGGCCGTACATCGTCTCGAGGACGACGGCGCTGCCCGCGGGCGTCGTGTTGTCGCACGCGGAGAACAACGTGTTCTTGCAGAACCAGCAGCGGCCGCACGAGATGCCGCACATCACGAACACGCGATCGCCGACGGCGACGCGCTCGCAGCCGCGGCCGACGGCCACGATCTCGCCCATGAACTCGTGACCCATCACGTCCCCGGGGCGCATCCCCGAAATGAAGCCGTTGTACAGGTGCAGGTCCGAGCCGCAGATCGCCGTCGACGTCACGCGCAGGATCGCGTCGTGCGGATTCACGATCGACGGATCCGGGACGGACTCGACGCGCATGTCGCGCTTGCCATTCCAGGTGACCGCTTTCATCGCTCCCCTCCGGTGACGGTGGGCCACCCCGATGCCTGTGCCGAGCTGACCGGCGACATGCGGTCGTTCGCCAGCTCGGTGCCGTCGAGCAGGTGGCGCTGCTCGCGATCGATCTCGTCGATCCGGCGCGTCGCCGTCGCGATCTCGCCGGTCTCGATCAGCTGGCGTAGTCGCGCGAGCTCCTCCCCGAGGTGCGCGCGCGCCAGCTTCTTCAGGAAGCCATCGAGCGCGCTGGCGACGACGATTCCTCCCGGCGGGAAGTAATGCAGCTTGATCTCGACCTGCGTGCCGCGGCCGTGGGCGAGCTCGAACAGCTCGAGCGATCCGTCGAGCTCGAGGTCACCGCCGGGCAGCGAGCGCCAGCGCAGGCGGTGCCCCGGGGTGTCCTCGACGATCCGCGAGCGCCACGCGAGCTCGCGCCCGGCTTCCTCGACGACCCAGCGGGTGACGCCGTCGGGCTCGCGGATCACCGACTTCACGTGCCGCATGAACTTCGGCAGGTTCGTGGGATCACGGCACAGGTCGTAGATCTGGCGTGGCGTGGCCTGGATCGTCACCGCGCGCCTTACCTGCAGTCCCTTGCGGATCGCCCGCGCGCGGTATGCCGGGCAGCGCCCGAGGAGCGCACGTCCTACAGACAGCGCCCCGAGACCGGCAACGAGCGCACCTCCGACGGAAGCACGCCGTACGCCGGCGGCGATCAGCACGGCGCCGAGAGCCCCGGTCACGAGTCTCTCCGACCGTGGAACATTGACGCCGACGATCCGATTTCGCACGGGAGGCGCGCTGCGCTTCATGTACGAGCCCGCTGCATCGCATGTGCCGCGCGCTGGTGTGCCCCTTGCTCGGTTGGCCCGGACGAGCATGCTCTCATCCGAGCCAGACCCGAACTCGAGACGACCGGCGAGCTTGCGCACGGTCTCGGAGATTTCGTGTGCCCGCATGCGCACTACGCCACGAGCGACGAGCGCCTGCGCTCGCTCGGCACCCAATGGAGACACCGATGTCTGATGTGGACGATGATGACGAAGTGCGCGGGGGCTACGCCGCCCGTGAAGCGGAGCGCCAATGGCTCGCCGGTACCGAGCCCGAGGACCCGTGGCGCGACGAGCACAAGTCGGGGCGGCAGCTCGATGAGGAGGAGCGCCTGCTGCGCGAGCAGATGCGGCGCGAGATCGACGAGGACTACAATCGCAGCCGCTTCGGCATCGAGGACGACGATCGCGTCGGCCGCGTGTGGGGCGGTGACGACGACCTCGAGAATCAACCGACCGGTGTGATCCGGACCGCTGGTCTCACGTCCCCCGCCCCTCGCTACATCCCCGGTCGCGCCCGCATGGGCCGCGACGGCGACCTCTGATCACTCCACGCCCGGCGCCGCCATGCGCGGGCCGTAGAACCGCATGCTCGCGAGCACGAGCGTCTCGTCGCCGCCATCCACCGCGTGGCGCGCGCCGACGTCGATGCCCCACTTGAGGTGAGCGAGGCCGATGCCGCCCGCGATGTAGGTCGAGCCGAGGCCGTTGTCGTGCACGGCGCCGATGCGGATCGGCAGCCCGTACGAGCCCGCACGCGCGAACCACTCGGCGCCACCACCGAACCGCGCACCGTCACCGTCGGTCTTCCAGCGCGAGTCGAAGCTCAGCGACAGCGTGGGCAGCGGCCGCGCGAGCACGCCGCCGCCGACGGCGCGTGGGAACTGCACCGACTCCTCGGTCGAATACAGGTTTTGCCCCGAGATGCCGAGGTTGATCAGCTCGGTCAGCCGGATCGTCGCGCCGAGGTCAAACGTGAAGCCGCTCGCCTTGGGCTCGTCCATCACTTCGGAGTTGAAGCGGAAGTACTTGGCCGTCGCACCGATCGAGACGCGCGGCACGAGCTGCCGCGAGATCGACGTGCCGAACACGTGGGTCGAGCGATCGAGCGCCATGCCCCCGAGCTCGGGGTTCGAGCCGGCGTACTGGTAGAAAAAGCAGCCCGGCGCGACGTTGGTCGAGTCGCACGCCGAGACGTTGACGAGCGAGGCGCTGTCGGAGGCGCGATAGCCGTACCCACCTTCGAACACGAGCTCGCGGTTGAGCGGCAGACCAGCCGGATTGAGGCCGATCGCCGTCGCGCCGGTCGCCCCTGCGCGCATCGCCTCGCCGACCGCGATCTCGCGCGGCCCGAGCACGTCATCGAGGGAGTCGGGCTCCGCGTTGGCGACGCCGAAGGCGGCGGTCGCGACGATGACGCCTGGGATCAGCGAGCGCATGGCGCAAGTGTTGGCGCGATTTCTCGACGAGTGCAAGAAACCTGGCGCCGGTGCCAGGAAGGCACGCGACATCGCGACCGCGCGCCAACTCGGCGCGGCCGGCGTATCGTGTGGCTCGATGTCGCGACAGGATGGACGCCTCGCCCGCGTGCGCGCTGCCGCGACACGCCAGGTCGACATCGCCTCGCTGGCGGCGTTCCGCATCATCTTCGGCCTGGTGATGTGCACGGGCATCCTCCGGTTCCTCGCGACCGGATGGATCGAGCCGATGTACGGCGAGCCGAGCTGGTTCTTCAAATATCCGGGTTTCTCGTGGGTCCAGCCGTGGTCGGTCGCCGGCATGTACGTGCACTACGTCGTGCTCGCCGCCCTCGCGCTCGCGATCGCGCTCGGCGTCTTCTACCGCGCGGCGGTGATCCTGTTCACGCTCGGCTTCGCGTACACGCAGCTGATCGACGTCACCAACTACCTCAACCACCACTACCTCGTCGTCCTCCTCGGTGTGCTGCTCGCCTGCTTGCCGGCGAACGCCGCGTGGTCGCTCGACGCGCGCCGGGATCCATCGATCGCACGCTCGACGGTGCCGGCGTGGTTCGTGTGGCTGCTGCGGTTCCAGATCGGCGTCGTCTACACGTTCGCCGGCCTCGCGAAGGCCAAGCTCGATTGGCTCGGCTACGGGCAACCGCTCAACGGCTGGCTCGCCGCGCGCGTCGAGACGCCGCTCGTCGGACGCTGGTTCGACGAGCCGTTCGTGGCGCTCGCGATGTCCTGGGCCGGGTTCCTGTTCGACTCGACGATCGTGCTGTGGCTGTCGTGGCGGCGCACGCGCCTCTACGCCTACGGCGCCGTGATCGTCTTCCACAGCGTCACCGGCTACCTCCTCAACATCGGCATGTTCCCGATCATCATGACCAGCTCGGCGCTGATCTTCTTCAGCCCGTCATGGCCGCGGCACCTGGTGGCGCGCTTCGGGCGTGCGCTCCCCGCGACCGCGGGTGGACCTGCGGGCACGCACGTGCGACGCCCGGTTCGCGCGCTCGTCGCGCTCCACGTCGTGCTCCAGCTCGCGCTGCCGCTGCGGCACTACGTCTACCCGGGCGACGTGCTGTGGAACGAGGACGGGATGCGCTTCGCGTGGCATGTCGTCGTCCGCGAGAAGCACGGGTCGATCATGTTCGTCGCGCGGTTCGCCGACGGGCGAAAGCTCGAGATCCCACCGAACAACTACCTGACCGGTCGCCAGGAGCGCGAGATGGCTGGCCAGCCCGACCTGATCCTCCAGCTCGCGCATCACGTGGGCGCGGATCTGCGTGCACGTGGCTATCCCCCCTTCACGCTCCACGCGATCACGCAGGTGTCGCTCAACGGTCGCTCGCCGCAGCCGATGATCGATCCCACCGTCGATCTCCTGAATGTTCAGGATCTTGGACCACGCTCGAGCTGGGTCCTGCCCGGTCCGATCACGGCGCCGGCGCGCATCGGCCACTGATTTTTCTGAAAACAGAGTTGAAAATCGTTTTCAATTGAGCGAAGGATCGGTCGATGTCACGGCACGGCCTGATCCCGACGCTTGCCCTCGCCCTCGCCAGCGCGTGCAGCTCTCCGGGGGGCACCGCCGCCGACGCGCCCGACTTCGGGTTCGATCGCGCCGGGCTGCTCGCGCACCTGTCCAACGACATCCTGCTGCCGCTGCAGCTCGACTTCGCCACCAAGGCGGCCGCGTTGCCCCCCGCGATCCAGGCGCACTGCGACGCGCTCGACGCCGGCACCGCGGCCACCACGCTCGACACGGCGCGCGCCGCGTTCGCCGCCGCCATCGACGCGTGGCAGCGCAACGAGGCGCTGCTCGTCGGCCCGGCCGAGACGAACATGAGCACGCTGCGTGGTCACATCTACGGCTGGCCGAACACCTCGCCCTGCGAGATCGATCGCGACGTCGCCTCGCGGTGGGCCGATCCGAGCAGCTACGACGTCTCCACGGAGCTCATCAGCACGCGCTCGCTGACCGCGGTCGAGCTCCTCCTCTACCCGCCGACGGATACGCACAACTGCTTCGACGTCCCCGCCGGCTGGGACGCGCTCGGCGCCGACCTGCCCCGCGCGCGCTGCCGGCTCGCGCTCGCGATCGCGACCGACGTCGCCGCGCAGGCGAACACGCTGGCGACCGACTGGCGCAGCGACGGCGGCAACTACGTCGCCGCGCTCGCCACCGCTGGCAGCAACGACACGCTGCCCTCGACGCAGCACGCGCTGAACCTCGTCTCCGACGGCATCTTCTACATCGACCGCATGGTCAAGGACATGAAGCTCGGCGAGGCCGCGGGCATCGCGGTGAACGCGTGCGACGCGGTCGAGATGCCATGCCTGCGCGAGGTCGAGCTGCGCTACTCCGATCGCGCGACGTTCGCGCTGCGCGCCAACCTCGAGATCACGCGCCAGGCGTTCACCGGCACGACGGCCGCGGGCGAGGGTCCCGGGTTCGACGACTGGCTGATCGCCGCCGGTCAGCCCGAGCTCGCGGCGCGGATGACCGCGTCACTCGACGCTGCGATCACCAAGGCCAACGCCCTGCCCGACAGCTTCCTCGGCGCGCTGGACACGCAGTACGCCGACGTCGCCGCGCTGCACGGCTCCGTTCGGGCGTTCACCGACGACCTCAAGAGCCAGTTCCTCACCATCCTCGCCCTCGAGATCCCCGACGATGTCGCGACCGACAACGACTGAGCGGCGCGCACTGCACGGGGTGCTGCTCGCGCTCGCGGTCGCGACCCCCGCCGCCGCGCAGCCGGCTGCCGGCGCACCGCCGGATCCGGCGAAGGCGCCCGAGCCTGTCGTCGCATCGCCCGCGCCAGCAGAACCGGTGGTCGAGACCAAGGTCGAGACCACGGCCGAGCCCGTGCCCGAACCGACGACCGAGCCCGTGTCCGACGAGGGTGAGACCATCGAGGTCGTCGACCGCGCTCCGCCCGGCGCGCGTGCGGAGCTCAAGAAGGAGCAGCTCGAGCGCGACGAGTACGACGATCTGCACAAGATCCTCGGCGGCATCGCGGGCGTCTACGTGCGCGACGAGGATGGATACGGCCTGCGCCCGAACATCGGCATGCGCGGCGCCGCGGCCGAGCGCAGCCAGAAGGTCACGTTGATGGAGGACGGCGTGCTGAGCGGGCCCGCGCCCTACTCCGCGCCCGCCGCGTACTACGTGCCGCTGACCACGCGCATGTCGCGTATCGAGGTCACCAAGGGCCCGTCGGCGATCCGGTTCGGGCCCGCCACCGTCGGCGGCGCGATCGACATGATCAGCGAGCCGTTCCCCGCGTCGCGCGCCGCGTACGTCGACGTCGGCGGCGGCAGCAACCTGTACGGCAAGCTGCACGCGCGCGCCGCCGAGCGCCGCGAGCGCTGGGGCGTGATGGCCGAGTACGTCCACCTCCAGACCGACGGCTTCAAGAAGCTCGACGGCGGCGGCGACACGGGCTTCGACAAGGATGACGTCCAGCTCGTCGGCCGCGTGATGTCATCGCCGAGCGCGACCACCTATCACATGCTCGATCTGCGCGTCGGCTACGGCCACGAGACGTCGAACGAGACCTACACCGGCCTCACCGACGAGGACTTCCGCGCGTCGCCTCAGCGCCGCTACGTCGCGTCACAGCTCGATCAGATGAACTGGGACCACTTGCGGCTGCGCGCGAACCACCGCGTCGACATCGGCCTCCACACGCGGCTCGAGACCGCCGCGTACCGCCACAAGTTCCACCGCGCGTGGGGCAAGGTCGACAGCTTCGTCGGCCAGCGCGACTTCTATGGCCTCATCGCGCACCCGGATGCGGGCGTGAATCAGCTGTACTACGCGATCCTCACCGGCCAGATCGACAGCTCGAGCCCCGAGGAGCAGCTGATCCGCGGCACCAACGATCGCTCGTTCACGTCGCAGGGTATCCAGACCAACTTCGCGACCGAGCAGACCACCGGGCCGATCGCGCACCACGTCGACGCTGGCGTGCGCATCCACTTCGATCGCGCCGATCGCGCCCGTTACGAAGATCGGTACGATATGCGCGAGGGCGCGCTCGTGCGCAGTGACGTCGACCGCGCGACGACGCTCGATACGCGCGCCGAGACGATCGCGATGGCGACGTACGCGCAGGACACGCTGCACTACAAGCGGTTCGAGGTCAGCGCCGGTCTGCGCCTCGAGCTCATCGACTACCGGTTCGCCGACTGGCTCACGCCCGCCCAGCGCGAGGGCAACTACGCCGTGTTCATCCCCGGCGGCGGCGTCGAGTACCACGCGACCGACGAGCTCTCGCTGCTCGCCGGCGTGCACCGCGGCTTCGTGCCGGTCGCACCGTCCGCCGCCGCCGACGTGCGCCCCGAGTCGAGCATCAACGTCGAGGCCGGCGGCCGGTGGCACAGCCCTCTCGGCGATGCGAGCCTGATCGGCTTCTTCAGCGACTACAGCAACCTAAAGGGCGCGTGCACGCTCTCGAGCGGCTGCACCGAGGCGATGGAGGGTGAGGAGTACAACGGCGGCCACGTCCGCGTGTGGGGCGCCGAGGTCCAGCTCGGCGGCGAGCTCGCGCTGGTCAAGCGCCGCAAGCTCACCCTGCCCGTCGCCGCGTCGTACACGCTCACGCGCTCGGCGTTTCAGAGCGCGTTCTCGTCGGAGTTCGCCGGCTGGGGCGACGTCATGGCCGGCGACGAGCTGCCGTACCTGCCGCACCATCAGGCCTCGCTGTCGGCGTCGGTGAAGCACCCGCGCTGGGAGGCCGGCGCGACGGGGCGCTATCGCTCCGAGAGCCGCGACGTCGCCGGCCAGGGTCCGATCCCCGAGGCCGTGCTCGCCGAGGCGCTGTTCACGATCGACCTCAACGTCCACGCGCGGCTCGCCCCGTGGGCCGAGCTGTATGCCACCTGCTCGAACCTGCTCGACGAGCAGGTCATCGTCTCGCGCCGGCCCTACGGCGCCAGGCCCAACCCGCCGCGGATGATCACCGTCGGCTACAAGGCCCGGTTCTGACCGCGGCCTGATCCGGAGACTCGAACGTGAAGACGCAGCTCATTGGACTAGTGACCGGTCTTGCCCTCGCCGCGTGCGGTGACGACGGCACCATGAATACGCCCGACGCACCGCCGTCGCCCGACGCGCCGCTGCCCGACAGCCCCGATCCGGACGCGCCGCCCTCGTGGACCAAGCCCGCTGCGCAGTCGCTGGCGCTGTCGGCGACCGGCCCGGATCGCATGTACTCCGTCGCTGTCGATCCCGCGACCGACAAGTTCTACGTCGCCGGATACCGCGCCGCGACGCCGACCGGCGACAGGAAGATCATCGTCACCCGCCTGCTCTCCACCGGCCTGCCCGACACGACCTTCGGCACCGGCGGCACGCTCGACACCGAGGTCGTGTTCAAGGGCGGCGACGATGAGATCGACGTCGTCAAGGTCGACGGCGGCGTGCTGATCTCCGCGACCGTCGCGGCCGCAGCCATCAACGCGCTCGACGCCGCGGACACCGACATCGGCCTCATCAAGGTCACGGACGCGGGTGCGCTCGACACGAATTTCGGCGGTGGCGACGGCGTCGCCGTGTTCAGTCTCAACTCGTCGGCGCTCAACACCGCGACGCCACCGGCGCCGTTCGGCCGCGATCAGGTACGCGGGCTGTTCGTCGACGGCGACGGCAAGATCTACATCCACGCCGGCGCGCGCGCGAACGGCGACGTCATGGGCGGCAACACGCCGCGGACCGACACCGACTACATCGTCGCCAAGTTCCTCGACGACGGCTCGGACTTCGACACCTCGTTCTCCACGGATGGCAAGTACGAGCAGGACATCTACATCGGCGGCATGCACTCGAACGCGACGCCGCGCGGGATCACCGTGCTCGCCGACGGCAGCGTGCTCGCCGGCGGCTACGCGAATGTCGGGCTCACCACGGGCCCGCAGATCGTGATGTTCCGCCTCACGTCGGCCGGCGCGCTCGACACCAACTTCGCACCGACGAGCGTGATCCCGGGCCTCTACCACGCGACCGTCCTCGGGACGCAGACCGAGATGTACAACTTCGCGATGCACGGGGACACGTTCGTCACCGGTGGCTATGGCCGCGACAGCGGTGACATCAACGACTGGATCTCGCTGCGCTACAACGCCGCGACTGCGGCGCGCGACACGACGTGGGGCGGCGCCGGCTTCACCGACGGCAAGGTGCTCTTCGACCCGACCCCGAGCAACAGCGCGGGTAGCAACGCGTGCCGCAACGCGGTCGCACTCCCCGGCGACAAGACCCTCCTCGTCGGCATGAGCAACCGCGACGTCAACACGTCGGCGAGCCCGATGCCCACGTACCAGGACGCCGCCTTCGCCGTCCTCGACGCCAACGGCGCGCTCGATACGGCCTACGGCAGCGGCGTCGCGCTGTACCAGTTCGGCAACGACGGCGCGGACATGTTCTGGGGCGCCGCCGTGAACAGCACGCACGCGCTGATCGTCGGCTGGCGCGGCGCGACGGTGAGCCCGCAGACCGACACCGACAACGACGACGCGTACGCGGTGCTGCTACCACTCGAGTAGTCGTCCCTCGTAGACCGTCAAAAAAGAAGCGCGGGCCTTGCGGGGCCCGCGCTTTGTTTTTCGGGATTGAAGATCGAGCCGGTACTACCAGCGATCGCCACCGCGATCGCCGCCGCCGCCGCGACCACCACGGCCGCCACGACCACCACGACGGCCACCGCCGTCGCCGTAGTCGCCGCCACCGCCGCCACCGCCGCCGTAGCCGCCGCCGCCG
>DATLHR010000671.1:0-17554 GCA_035539815.1 Kofleriaceae bacterium | reverse complement strand
GGAGCTTCGAGCGGAACGCGTCGATGCGGCGCACAGCGTCGTCGAGGTTATCCGGGGTCATCTTGAACTGGATGAACGACGTGAGCTCGTTCCACTCCGCGTCGAGGCGCATGCCGTTCTTGGCCTTGAACGCCTCGTACTGGCGCGAGGTCGCCGAGAACTTCGCGGCGACCTCTTCGCGCGTGAGGCCGTCGTCGGGCTTGGGCGACGGCGTGTTCGTCTTCGTCCCATCGGGCCGGGGACGGATGCGCTTGGCCGAGCCGCTCCCCGCACCTTTGGGATCGACGATCTCGACCGCGTCCGCGGGCTCGGGAGCATCGGGAGCGGGCGGCGCAGCGTCGGGGGGAGGCGCCGAGGGCTCGACGATCGGCTCGAACGTGATGCCCTTCGGATCGCGCTGTGCGACGGGCGTTCGCGCACGCTCGCCGTCGCCGCGCATCAGCAGGATGACCGCGACCGCGATCGCGGCGGCGGACGCGACCGCGAGGGTCGCGATGAGGACGGTGCGATTTCCGCGCGCGGCCACCGGCGCCTCGCGGATCGAGGTCCCGGTGCCATCCGCGAGGGAGAGATCGGGCGTGACGACGACCGAAGCGGCCCCGGTCGGCGTACGCGGGCGCGGCGCAGGCGCCGGCGCGGCGGCAGCGGCGGCAGCGGCGGGCGCGGCGGCAGCGGCGGCCGCATCCCCCACCGCGAACGCGAACGACACGGTCGAGATGTTCTGCGTGTGGAACTCTTCCTTGAAGTCCTCGAGGTGCGCCTTGGCGACGCGCTCGTGCAGCTCGCGCTGCGCGTTCATCTCCTCGGCGAACAGCTCGCGCATGTACGTGCCGAGCTGGTCCGTCGAGATCGTCGGGTTGACCGCGACGAGGCACTGCTGGATCGCATCGCGCAGCTCGGCCGCGGTCTGGTAGCGATCCTCGACCTTGGGCCGCAGCGCGATCGAGACGAGGTTGTCGTACGGGGCGAGCACGGGATCGCACTGCGACGGCACCGGGTGCTCGCCCTTGGCGACCTTGCGCGCGAGCGCGCGGTAGTCGGGCTCGGCGCCGGCTTCGTAGAGACGTTGCCCGGTGAGCAGCTCGTAGAGCACGACGCCGGCGGCGTAGATGTCCGTGCGGTGGTCGACGATGCCGCCGCGGATCAGCTGCTCCGGCGCCATGTAGCCGAACTTGCCGAACCCCATCTTCGGATCGGTCGCGGTGCCGCGCAGTGCGCTCTTCGCGATGCCGAAATCGATCACCTTGGTCTCGCCCTCGAACGAGACGAGCACGTTGGGCGGCGAGATATCGCAGTGGACGAGGTGGAGCGACGCGCCGTCGGCGCCGGTGCGGCGGTGCGCGTACGCGAGGCCGTTCGCCAGCTCGCGGCCGATGAACAGCGCGAGGTCCACCGGCATCCGGATCCTGCGCTGGTTGAGCAGGGCGAGCGTGCGGCGAAGGTCACGGCCCTCGACGTACTCGAGCGCGAGGAAGTACTCGTCGCCCACGCGGCCGACCTCGAACACCTGCGCGACGTTGACGTGCTGGAGCTTGATCGCGACCTGCGCTTCGTCGACGAACCGCGAGATGAACGACGCGTCGGCAGCCAGGTGCGGCAGCACCTTCTTGATCACCGCGAGCTTCTCGAAGCCGGCCAGGCCGTGCTTGGCGAGAAAGATCTCGCCCATGCCGCCGCGCGACAGCCGCTGCACGAGCAGGTAGCGCCCGAACACCTGCGGGAGGCTCGGGTCCTGACGCGCGGTCGGCCCCGTCGTCGCTGCCTTGTCCGTGCCGGGCTGCAAGCACCGCAATCCTAGCTTGAATCGACGCGGAGGTCCGAGGGATCGATGTGGTTGTAGGTGCCGGCCGCCCCTGATAGCGTGGCCCCGCCCGCGTGGCACCATGCGCACGTTCGCTCGCTTCGCCTCGATGTTCGCGTCCATGTCTGCTTTGGCGGGCTGCAACAGCACCGGCTCGCTGGAGCTGACGCTGGACCTGCCGAGCGACATGGCCTTGCGGCCGATCGATCCGACGACGGTGACCGTGACCGCCACCCTGCCCGGCGAGTCGCCGGTGTCCAACACCGCCGTGCTCGACGGCGGAGCGTTCTCGGCCGGCGAGATGCCGACCGGCAGCGACGTCCAGATCGGTGTCGTGTTGCGCGACGTGTCCAATCGGCTCGTCGGCGTCGGCGAGGCCGGCGAGCCCGTGGACATCTCGGCCGACGCGCCGACGAAGCTCACGATCCCGGTGCGCCGCCCGTTCGTGTTCGCCAGCGCGAGCGACGGCCTGCACTCGTTCGATCCGACGCTCGATCCTCGCGATGCATCGTTCCAGGGCAAGATCACCGGCGTCGGCGCACCGCAGTTCTCGATCTCCGTCGGCGGCGATCGGCTCGCGGTCGTGAGCAATGCGCAGGTGTTCATCGTCCAGACCGAGACCAACAGCGTCGACGGCATGCTCACGATCCCGCAGGGCGCGCGCGATGCGACCGCGGTCCCCGGCACCCACAAGATCGCGATCGCGACCGACACGGGGATCACCATCGCCGACCTCGATAGCAAGGCCGTCGACACCGCCCCCGTCGGGCAGGTCGACCGCGTGACCGTCGGGCCCGCCGAGGACGGCACGCTCTACGCCTATGGCCTGGTCGGTCGGGTCGCGCCCTCCGAGCTGCAGCCGCCGCTCGGGATGTGTACGGGGGCCTCGTCGATCGTCGCGGTCAGCGTCGAGGCCCCGGCGGCCGCGGCGCCCAAGATGATCGGCGGCGCCGTCTCGGACCTCGCCGCCGCACCCGATGTGGCAGGCGTGTTCGTCACCCTGCCCTGCGCGGGTCAGGTCGCCAAGCTCGTCGGTGACCTGACCTCCGAGCTCGGAACCCCGACGCTGGAGAACGTGTCGACGCTGCCGGGCGCAGCGGTGCTCACGGTCGCGGGCAGCCGCGTATGGGCGGCGGGCACCGAGCCGGCGGTGCCGTCGTGCGAGCCCGGCACGTGCGGTCCGTCGTCGATGGCCTCGTGCACCGCCGCCGGCGCCGACGACGTCAGCTATGCGATCACGGGCGCGAGCTTGATCGTGCAGTCGATCCCGCTCGACGGCGGCGCCCCCATCGAGTTCCGTCCCCCGGATCGGCGCGAGACGATGACCGACACGACGGATCCCGCGCAGCAGCACGCGCAGGTGCTCAAGGCGATCAGCGTGACGCCCGTCGATCTCGTCACGCTGCCCGGGGGGCAGTACGTGAGCCTGCTGGCGCAGAGCCGCTACTTCATCAGCGCGCTCGTGCGGGGTGGCTTCGACGTGGTCCTGCCCTGCCTCGATGCGGCCACCAACGACTGGTTGCTGTTCGATCTCGCGAGCTCGGCGGTCGCCCAGCGCGTGCGCACGTTCTGCGACGTGCAGGTGGTGCCGACCAACGCGGAGTTCCCCGATTGGGAGTGCGAGGCGCCGCCGCCGGCAGAGTCGTCGACCACCGAATATCGAGCGACGTCGATCGGCGCGCTGTTCGGAGCCCGATGAAGCGCGTCCTCGTCGGTCTCGCCGTCGTGCTCGCGATCGCAGGCGTCGCCGTCGCCGAGCCCGATCCGAAGCGCAAGGTGATCGTCCTCGAGTACCGCTCGGGGTCGTCGGCGCTGCCCGGGATCTCGAGGACCGTACTCGCCACGATGCAGGCGCAGACCTCGCTGCAGCTGCTCGGGCCGGATCAGACGCGCACGCAGTACGGCGCCGCGCTCGATCAGGACATCGTCAAGTGCGCGGGCGACGCGGGCTGCATCGCGCAGCTCGGCGCGCGGGTCGGCGCCGTCGAGGTCGTGCTGATCGGCATCAGCGAGCTCGGCGACGTGATCCTGACGATGCAGCGGATCGACGTTCGCAAGAAGGAGGTCGCGACGCGCATCGCGGACTCGCTGCCTGCGGGCGCCGCGCCGACCGAGGACCAGATCAACGGCTACCTCGTCCGGTTGCTCGCGCCGACGGACTTCATCCGCTACGGCGTGATCGACATCGTCGCGAACCTCACCGGCGCGGCGGTCACCGTCGGCGGCGAGTCGCGCGGGATCACACCGATCCAGCCGCTCAAGCTTCACGCGCCCGCGACGTACTCGATCCGCGTCGAGAAGGCCGGCTACGTGCCGTTCACGACGCGCGTCGCGCTGCCGCCCGACGGCGAGATCAAGGTCGAGGCCGAGCTGTCGCGGCGCGGCTCGAACGCGTGGTACCAGCGGTGGTACGTGCTCGCCGGCGCGGGCCTCTTGATCGCGGGCGGCGCGGGCACGGCGATCTACTTCGGCACGCGCGACACCGGCAACACGGTGCCGGTCAGCGGCGAGCTGCGTTAGAGCGACGCGAGCATGACGAGGGCGTCCTCGCCGTCGTCCTGGTAGTAGCGCGCGCGCACGTGCACGGTCTTGAACCCCGCGCGCTCGTACAGCGCGATCGCCGGCTTGTTACCGCGGCGGACCTCGAGCGTCGCGAGCGTCGCGCCGATCGCGCGGCCAGCGTCGAGTGCGTGCGCGAGCAACGCCGCGCCGAGGCCCGCGCGCCGGCGGTCGGGGTGGGTCGCGATCGACAGGATGTGGACCTCCGCGCTCGCGGTGACGAGCCAGTAGTTACAGAACCCGACGACTCGCGGATCGCGAAGGACGTCGACACGCGCGTGCGGGCGCGCGAGCTCGGCCTCGAAGGCGTCACGCGGCCAGGCCTTGGGAAACGAGTGCCGCTCGATCTCGTGGATCGCATCGAGGTCGCCAGGCGTCGCGGGCTCGATGCGCATCACGCCTTCGCCGTGACGAGCGAGATCATCGCGCGCCACAGCGACTCGATGCCCTCGCCGTCCTGCGCCGAGACGGCGAACGGATCGCGCGTGAGCCCGAGCGTCTTGCGCGCGCGCATCACCTCGACCATGCGCTTGTTCTTGGCGAGCTTGTCGGCCTTGGTCATCGCGACGATCACCGGCACCTCGCGCTCGGCGAGCCAGGGCACGAAGTCGAGCTCCTCCTCCTCCGGGCCGCGGCGGATGTCGACGAGCAAGAGCACGCCGGCCAGCGAGCTGCGTTTGGCCAGATAGGCCTCGATCAGCGGCTTCCACCCCTCGCGCGTCTTGCTGTCGACGGCCGCATAGCCGTAGCCCGGGAGGTCCACGAGGTGGAACGACGGCTTCGCCGCGACCTCGAACCAGTTGATGAGGCGCGTGCGGCCCGGGGTGCGCGAGGTGCGCGCGAGCCCCGCTTGCCCGACGAGCGCATTGATCAGGCTCGACTTGCCGACGTTCGAGCGCCCGACCACCGCGAGCTCGGGCAGCCCCGGCGGAGGGAAGTCCTTGGGCGCGGCCGCCGAGGTGAGGAACGTGGCGCGGGGGCGTGGGTGCGAACGGCTCATGGCTTCACTTCGGGCGGATCGGATGGACCGGCGCCATCGGGTCGAACTTCTTACCCGATACCGAGCGCGCATGGCACTGCATGCAGACGGCCGTTCGTACGCCCGGGGTCGAGAGGTCGGCGAGCCCGAGGGCGCGCGCGACCGGCGGGTTGCGCATGAGGTCGTCCTCGGCGTAGGCCGCACCGGCGCCGTGGCAGGCCTCGCAGCCGACCTCGACGGCGATCGTGGGGCCCGCCGGCGCCTCGCCGGTGCCGTGACATGCGAGACAGCGCGCCTCGGGCTTGGCCGGGAATCGATCGCGCGTCAGCGCATGGCGCGTCGCCTGCCAGCTCGCGAGGTGCTGCGGGTGGCACGCGCCGCACGCCGCGCTGCCGGTCCAGTCGCGCCGGCCCGCGAGCGCGACAGCGCCGAGCACCGCGACGAGTGCGATCGCACCGAGCCAGGAGCGCATGCGCGCATCATGTCACGATCAGCTACCGGATCCGGTGCTCGCGACGAACACGCAGTCGACCTCGATGAGGCGCAGACCGTCGCTGGTATGGGCGACCGGGAACATCCCGGCGAGCTCGAAGCCGAGCGCTTCGCAGTGCTCGAGCGCGCGCACGTACCGCGGCATGCCCTCGTAGCACTGCTTGACCGCCAGCTCGGACTGCATCGCGACGATCGAGCCGAGCACACCGCGCGCCCCCTCGAGCACCTCGAGGTCCCAACCCTGGGTGTCCAGCTTGAGGAACGCGCGTGGCCTCGCGATCCCGGCCACGCACCCGGCGAAGACGTGGTCGAGCCGCCTGATCTGGACGCGCTCCGTCCCCCTGCGTTCGGCCGCCCTGCCGAACCGCGTCGAGACGAGCTCCGTCGTCGACCGGAACGAGTTGAACACCGCGCCGCCGTACAGGTTTATCTCCTGCGTCCCGTCCTCGGCGCCGAGCGCGAGGTTGTACACGCGCCAGTCACGGTCGGCGCGTGCGTTGCGCGCGAGCACCTCGTGCGTCGCGCGGACGGGCTCGAACGACGCGATCCGGCCACCGTAGCCGATGGCGCGGAGCTGCTGCGCGAACTCGCCATGGTGACCACCGACATCGAGGACGATGTTCACGCCGCGAGCGGCGAGCACCCGGCGCAGGTGCGCCTCGAGCGAGTTCCGCGCCGGATAGCGCCCGATCTGAAGGCCCGCGACGCGCAGACCTCGGTGAAACAACGCTCTCAGTCGCCAAACAGCCCCCTGCTCACCCGCCATGCGACGAATGTAGCGAGTCGGGGTCCGCGAGCAAGCAGGTGAGTCCGGGAGCGTTCGCTCAGTTCGCCTGCATCACCTTGCCGAACTTGTCCGCTGCGTGCGCAGTGCCGGCGCCGATCGCGCCGATGTCATTGCCCGCGCCGTCGGCGGTGTCCCCGGCGTCGATGAGCGGCGAGCCGGCGCGCGGCGTGTACAGCGAGCGGTAGTAGGCGAGGACCTGCGAGATGCCGTAGGTCCGCAGCCAGACCGCGCCTTGGCTGATCACGTACGGCACCTGCGGTACCGCACCTGCGAACATCGGATCGCCGCCGACGTCGTGCGCGCCCGGGGTGCCGGTCACGAGGCCCGGCATGTAACGGCCGGTGCTCGTGGCGAGCGGGTTGTACCAGGCGTTGTAGTCGGCCTTCGCGATGCGCGCCGACGAGACGCTCGACTCGCTGCGCCCGCCGGAGATCAGCGACCGGCTGCCCCAGCTGTTGTTCGAGAACTGCGAGAACACGTTGTTGCGCACCGACGCGAACGACACCGACGACGAGCCGAGCACGAGCGCCGGAGCGTCGAACCGGCCGACGGAGCCACCGGCGTCGATCGTGTTGTTGTCGAACGCCAGGTTCTGCTCGCCGCCGTACAGGAAGACCGCGCCGTCGTAACCGCTGTTGGGCGCCTGGGCATGCGCGAACACGTTGTGATGGATCCGGGTCTGGCTCTGGCTCGAGCGCATGAAGTTGTGGCCGCTGTTGATCAACAGGTTGTACCGGAGCTCGCCGCCGAAGCTCTGGAGCGGCCACGAGCTGTCCCGGATCACGTTGTGCTCGGCGAGCGCGCTGCTCCCACCCGTGAAGTGCAGGTTGAAGCCCTGCGAGAACCCACCGATGTAGTCGTGGTGCATGTAGTTGCCCTGGATGATCGCGTTCGTGGAGCCGTCGAGCTGCAGCACGCACCGCGGGCCGATGAAGATGTTGCCGAGCGAGTCGCGGAGCCCGCCGATCTGCCAGCCGGACATGCCCGTGATCTTCACGATGCCGGCGCCGAAATTGTTCCCCTGCATGAGCTTGGCGCCGGACGTCGAGCCCGAGAGCTCGAGGATGGGCGACCGGGCCGGATTGGAGGACACGTAGATCACGTAGTTCGTCGAGCGGAGCTCGTTGCGGCTGAGCGTGACCGGCGCGGTGCCATTGACGACGAGGCGCAGCGAGCCGGTGGCCTCGAAGATCGAGCCGGAGATGTCGACCCCGCCGGAGGTGGTCACGTTCAGACCGACCGGATTGGCGAACGACCCCAGCCCCGTGACGAAGCTGTTGCTGATGATCACCCGGCCCGTGTAGCCAGCGGCGGCGGTGACCGTATAGCCGTTGCCCTTCACCAGAGCGTTGGACCAGTTGAGGTCCGTATTGCCGCTCAATACGAGATTCGATGTCAGATTAATCGTGGTCGTCTTCGCGGGCACGGGGTCAACACGAATGTAGATCGGCACCATCCCATCCACCGGGGCGGCGTTGTGCGGCGTGAACTTGACGGTGAGGACGTGATCGCCGGCGGCCAGACCGTTCGGCAGCCGGAGCTCCCACAGGTTGAAGTTCGCGGGGTCGGGCGGAATGGTGCCGACCGCCACGCCGTCGACGTAGAACGTCATCGAGCTGTCCGGGCAGACATAGGGCGGATGGCCGGGCGGGCACTGCCAGGCGTTGGGATCGTTGGCGTCGGCGAGGATGCGAAACGGCCGGCCCGCCGTGAACCGCATCCGCTGGCCGGGCGACTTGATGCGAGCGCCGGCGCGATCGAACCGCCACACCGGCTCGATCGGGTCCGTCGAGGGAGGCGTGACGACGATCGGCGGCGGTGCGTCGATCGGCGTGGACGCGTCGACCATCGGAGCCGCGTCGATCGCCAGGGGGGCATCGATGGGGATCGGTGAATCGACCGGTGTCGACGCATCGGCCGGGGTCGCGGAGTCGACCGGGGTCGCGGAGTCGACCCGAGGGCCCGCATCCTTCCTCGGATGGCCGGCGTCTTTTCGCTTCTCCGAGTTGCCATCATCCGAGGCGTCGGTCACTGCATCTTCCCCGCGGCCACAGCCGATGAGAGCGGACGCGAGAATCGCGAGTACTACATATTTTCTCACGGGAAATCTCCTATTCAGAGAGCTTATCCACGCCCGGCGACAGGGACGTGGTGGTCGCGCCGTAGGTCAACGTCGCGCCGAACGCGTCGCGGTTGAACGCGACCTTCACGCTGGTGCCATTGGCGAGCACGACGGTCACGGTCGAGTCGCCGCTCGCGGTGGCCGAGGTGGCCGCGTTGTCGATCGAGAGCACGTGCAGGTGGCGGACGTCGCCGCCGGCGGTGGTCTCGTCGAGACGGAAGCCGCCGGAGAAGTCGGAGTCGACGCGGTAGTCGTAGACGGAGCTCGTCGCGGTCGACGGCGCGAAGCGCTGGACGCGCAGCGTGTGGGCCCCGGTCAGCGTCGCGGTCGTGCCCGAGAGCGTGGGCCGCGCCGGCGACGGCAGCTGCCACACCTGCGTGGTGCCCGTGGCGGTGGTCACGCGGTCGTAGACGACCACGACATCCGGCTTGAGATAGACGATCTCGCGGTGAACCTTGCCGACGGCCGCGTGCTTGTTATAGGCAGGCGTCAGATCCGCCGCCGCGTAGACCCAGTTCTGGCCGGTGCGCAGCGCGACGAGCTTCGAGATCGTGTTCGCGATCTGGCGCACGGGCGAGCCGTTGCTGTCGATCCGCACGAGCCCATGCATGCCGGTCTCCTGGCGGATCCCGGAGTGCGAGTGGACGACGGCGTCGTGCGCGAGCCAGCCGTCCTTGTAGATCATCAGCGAGCCCTGATCCTGGTGCGCGTGGGACTGCGTGTACGGGCCGGCGATCAGGTTGATCCAGGTCGCGTGCGTGTCCCAACCCGACCGCGCGTAGACCTGGCCGATGCCCGACGCATAGCGCGTGGGGTTCAGGCCATCGAGCGGTTGCGTCGTGCCGGTGTAGTCGTACAGGAAGTCGCCCCACGCGTTGAACGCCTGCGACATCTGCGGGACGCTCGACGACGCGAGCAGCTTCGCCGCGCGCGGCGCGGCCGGGTCATTCGCGTACAGCGTGACCAGCGTCTGCAGGTACGTGCGCTGGTAGTCGAACATCGCGGCGGTCGAGTCGCGCGACTGATCACCGGTCGGCGCGAAGCGATCGAGCGTCGGCACCACCTGGTGCATGAACGTCAGCATCGACGCGCGCGTGTGGCCGGTCTTCGAGGCGAGATCCTCACCCGTGCTCGCCTCCCAAAAGTCGTAGAGCACGAACAGCGCTCCGAGCGCGCTGCCGTAGCCGGTGCCCTCACGCGAACAGCCATCGACGAGCTCGGCGTCGAAGGTCGGCACGAGCTGACCGAGCACCTTGGTGTCGCGGAACTGCGTCAGCCACGCAGCGGCCTGGCTGTCCTCGCCATACGTCGCGAGCCCGAGCAGCATCGTCGCGCGCAGGAACGAGTAGTAGTAGTTGTTCGACGGATCGTTGATGGCCCATCCGGTCCATGGCTTCGACTTGGTGCCCCACTTGGCCTGCGACGGGTTCCAGACGTTCCACACCGCCTGGTTCGCGTACGCGAGCCAGCGCGTCTTCTGCGAGGAGGTCAGCTTCGTGAAGCACCAGTCATACGTGAGCGCGAGATCACCGATGTGGGTGCCGACGTCGAGGTAGCTATCGCCTGCCACGGCCGGTGCATTGCCGGCGGCGATCGCGGCCTCGGCAGCGGCGACGTGGGCTTCGACCACCGCGACGGCCTTGGTGCAGTACTTCGCATCGGTGGACAGCTGCCCCATGAGCGCCGCGTTCCACGGACGGAAGCCCCAGTAGTCGATGCCCGCGACCCAGTTGTCCACGAACGTCTTGAACCGCGTCGCCCCGGGTCGGCCGGTCGCGAGCGCGTTCGCGAGCCGCGCCCGGTTCGGCCCCAGGTAGATCTTCGGGTGCTGCGTCGAGTACGTGGGGCCGCTGCCGCCGCCGCCGGAGCCCGCATCGGGCGTGGGGGTCGGTGCATCGGGCGTCGCCGCATCCGGCGGCGGCGGTGCGTCCGGCACGGGCATCGGCGCGTCGAGCGCCACCGCGTCGGCCGGCGGTTCGCTGGCGTCGGAGCCGATGGGGCTCGCGTCCACGGCGGCGTCCGGGCACCGGCGCTTCTTGCACGCGTTGGGGTTTCGACGTTCGACGCTGTCGTCGTCCCCCGCTCCACACCCAAGCGTCATGACGGTCAGGAGAGCCGCCGACAGTACAAACCGATGTGTCATGAGCGCACTCGCTATCAAACGGAGTGCGCTCGTGTCGCTGTGTATTTTTAGCGACAGCAGATTACATCATCTGCTCGTAATTACTCGTATTTTTATTTCCATTTCCAGTGCGCCACCATCCCGATCTCGAGGCAATACAACTAACAATATTCCACGCGGATCATGGGAATTCGCACGAGCGCAACGATGTAGTGCGGCTCGTCGATCCGGGGAGAAGCGTGAGCCAGCCCGTGCGGGAGGATCACGGCTCGAGCTCGATCGCGCCCGCGCTGCACGGGGTCGGCCGCGGCCGCCCGAGCTGATCCTCGGCGGGGCACCCCGACCCGATCGCGCTGCGCACGGGACTCCCCGGATCGGGCGTCGACACGATGAACGTCCCGCCCGGGCCGGAGCGCTCGCTCGCGTCGCCGAGCAGTGGATCGACGAACTGCACGCTCGGTGCACAGGGTGGCTCGGTGGGCCACTGGAACGAGCCGGTGCCGCTCGTCATCGCCGAGCGGCAGGTCGTGCCGACGCTGCCGGACGCGGTGTTGTCGGCGATCACGGTCGCGCGCAGCGTGACCTCGGAGGTCGCCTCGATGCCGCTGCTATCGCAGCCGGCGCTGCTACACGCGTTGCTCGCGATCGTGGAGAACGCGATCGTGCCGGGCCCGGCGATGCGCAGGCCGGCGCCGAGCCCGCTCATCGCCGCGTTGTCGACGATGGTGCTCTGCTCGATCGTCAGGCCGGCGCTGCCGATGTACCAGAGGCCGCCGACGCCCGATGCGGTCAGGTTGTTGGCGATCGTCGACTGCCGCACCGCGGTCGACGTGTTCTGGATGTACAGCCCGCCCCCGTTGGCCGAGCTGTTGTTCACCACGCTCGAGCGCTCGATCGTGTCGGCGCACGCGCTCGTGGTGCAGACGCGGTGCAAGCCGCCGCCGAGGTAGCCGGCCGTGTTGTCGGCGAGCGTCACCCCGCACATCGCGAGCGCGCCTGGACCGGCGTGGACGATGCCACCGCCGAGCCCGCCATCGCTGCCGTCGGCCGGACCGAGCGCGCGGTTCGAGCGGATCGCGGTCTCGACGAGGGTGAGGTCGTCGAACGCGTAGATCGCGCCGCCCGTCTTCGCCGTGTTGCTGTCGAACACCGAGTCGTAGATCGCGAGCGAGCCCGCCGTGGGTAGCATCGCGATCGCACCGCCGTTCACCGCCGTGCTGGAGTCGAACGCGCTGTCGATGACCACGAGGTCACCGCTCTGCACGTACACGGCGCCGCCGTCCGCCGAGACCGTACCGGTCTCGAAGCGCAAGCCGAGCAGCACGATCTTCGCACCGGGCGCGATGACCTTCGCGTGTCGGATGCCGGACGCTCCGGACGCATCGAGGGTGACCAGGCCGCCGCCATCGAGCACGGTCGCGCCCGTGATCGCGAGCTCCTTCGTCAACACGATCGTGGAACGCGCCGGGCCGCAGCGCAGCGCGATCGTGCCGCCGGTGTCGAGCGCGGCCTGCAGCGCCGCTTCGTCGCAGCTCGAGGGCGTGCCGTCACCCACGACGAGGTCGGGGGCCGAGACGTCGGGCCGCGGCGCCGCGGGACAGCGCGATCGCGTGTCCACCGCGTCCCCGCTCGCGCCGTCGGCGGGGGCGCCGTGATCGAAGCCGACCCGGCCGCACGCGGACGCCACGAGCATCACGACGAGCGGGCGACAGCGCACCCGCTCACGGTATCACGCGGCTCGCGTCAGTTCGCGGCGCCCGGGGTCGGGGTCGTGGCCAGCGCCCAGTCGGCCGAGGCGTTGTCGGTATCCTTGCCGTTGGGTGTCCGCGCGAGCGACCCGGTCTGCGTATCGGCCGTGGCGAAGACCGTGCCCTCGACGAGGGAGACCGTCGCGGCGAACCCCGAGATCGTGGCCATCGTGATGCCCGCACCAACGCCGTTCGCCGGGCTGGCGTAGTGGAGAGCGTCGACGAGCGTGTTCGTGTCGGTGTCGATCAGCGCGATGCCGTCGGCGCCGTTCTGCAGGAAGTCGCCGGTCCCCACGTCGATCGAGAGCACACCACCGGGGATGGTGACGGCGGTGTTGCGGATCACGAGGTAGCCCCCCGCGGCGAGCTCCGTCCCGGCGGTCGACAGCGCCACCGGCGTTCCATACACCGTGCCCGTGGGCCCTCCCGTCGAGCCGCCGTTCACGTAGACGACGGTGAAGTTGGCGAGCGGGATGGCCGCGTTCGTCGGGTTGTAGATCTCGATGAACGAGCTGGCGTCGGTGCTGGCCTGGTCGTAGTCGACCTCGTTGAGGACGAGGTGGTTGGCGGCGACCACGGGCATGAAGCCGGTGAACATCGCGGTCGCCGGCGCACCGAGCGCGGTGCCGAACGTGTCCTCGACGGTGTTCGCGACGCTCACCGTGTACGTCGTGCCGGGCGTCTGCGCGCTCGTGGTCAGCGTGACGAGGTTGCCGCTCGCCGAGGCGGCGCTGACGGTCAGCCCGTTGTCGATCGTGAACTGCGTGCCGTCGGCGAGCACGCTCGCGGTGTCGAGCGCACGCGAGAACGTCACGGTGACCGTGGTCGCGGCGGGCGCGGCGGCGGCCGAGACCGTCGGCGCGGGGCACGACACGAGGGTCAGGTCCGCCGCGACGAACGCCGACAGCTGTGCCTGCGTGTTGAACCGGTTGAGCGGCGTGTTGGTGACGCGCACGACGCAGCCGACCTCGTACCCGAGAGAATCCTTGAACGTCGTCGGCAGCCGGAGCTGGAGGTTGTTGTCGAGGGTCGGGATGCCGGTCGTGGTGACGCGCGCACGAGAGAACGACGACCCGCTGGTGCCCCAGCTCTCGACGATGGTGACCGTCGCGCTCACGAGCTCGCTCTCGTAGTCGCCGACCGCCGAGACGAGATCGGTGGCGGCGCCCACGTCCTGCGCGAGCGCGGTGACGTCGGTGCCGGTCTGCGAGCGCGCGTAGGCGGTGATCGCGGCGCCGTGACGGGACATGCCCGCGGTCTTCATCTCGCCGATCGTGAAGCTCACGACATCTCCGACCGCAGGCGCCGGATCCAGCAGCGACACGTCCGCCTCGATCATCAGGGCCGGTCCACTGGCGGTCGCCTGGATCGTGAAGCCCGGTGGATCGTTGGTGAGGCTGGCGCCGGTGACCGCCGGCTTGATGTACGTGATCGTCGCGTCCCGGATCGACAGCGCCGCCGCACCATCGGCGGCCGCGCGCGCGGCGACGATCAGCTCGGCGGGGGTGAGGGGCGCGTCGGGTGGAGCATCGATCGGCGCGTCCGGCGTCGCGTCCGGAGAACCATCGATCGGCGTCACCGGTGCATCCACGCCGGCATCCATGGGGTTGGCAGGGCGGCCGTCGTCACTGCAGGCGGCGACCACGGCGAGCAAGAGGGCGAGGCGTTGCATGGCCGCGGATTACACGATCGTCGCGGCGAGAAAGCCACGAGAGCGTGACGTGAAGGTGATCGCGAGCACGCGAGGATCGCCGACGCCCTGTAAGCGGTCATCGCGGTGCGCGTTCCAGGCGCGATGCGCTTGGGTTTGGTCGTCGCGCTCCTCGCAGTGGGCCCCCGTGGCGCCGGCGCCTCGCGTCCCGAAGGCTGCCCCCACGACGTCCCGCCGGGCGTGCGGGAGGACGCGCCGTTCGCGTGGATGTTCGAACCTGCCCCGCCGTCCACCGCGCCCACCGTGCACATCGACTGCGCCGAAGGTGGTTGCCGGGTCGAGCGCACCATCGTCGTCTCGAATCCGACCTCCGCTCCGTACGACGGGCTCCTCGTCGGGACGGGCAACGTACACGTCGAGCCAGGCGCGTCGCTGAAGATCACGCTGGCGAACCGCGAGGGGCTCTACTTCGACTTCCCACGCCGCGCACACGAGGTCCCGCTGGGATGCGACGGATCGGAAGCTCCGGTGCCGATCGACACGCGGCACATGCTGCTCGGCCGCTGGCACGACCGCGAGCCACGCTCGGCTAGCGCGACGGTGAGCCAGCGTGGCGCCGCCGACGTCGCGATCACGTACCCGCGAGGTTGGGACCTCCACGTCTCCGGCGGCACGGCGCCGGTGCCCGCGGCCGATGGCACGCCGCGTATCGTCGTGCGCGCGCCGATGCAGGACTCGTTCACGATCACGCGCACGCTTCCGGCAGCGTCATGGCTGCGGCGCGGCGGTCCGTTCATCGGAGCGGGCGGCTCCGGCCCCGACAAGCAGATGCGGTTCGCGATGCGCGCGGGCTACGAGCTCGCGACGCCCGGATGGTTGATCTACTCGGCTGCCGTCGAGACCGACTTCGAGCGCGTGACCGTCGTGCCTGCGATCGAGGCCGCACTGTCGACGGCGTGGGCGGTGCATTGGGCCGTCGGCGCGGGAGTGCCCGTCGAGGTGACGGGCGATCCTGCGATCGGCGCGCGCGCGCAGCTCGCGCTGCAGATGAGCTTCCTCGCGATGGTGCTCACGTTCGATCGGTTCCCGAGCCGCGACGCGACCATCATCGGAGCGTACGGTCAGCTGTCGCTCTGACGACCATCGTGGTACGCAAGCGGCGTGGCGGTGCACGTCATCGGATTGACCGGCGGGATCGCGTCGGGCAAGAGCACGGTGGCCCGGTTGCTCGCACGCCGCGGCGCCGCGATCGTCGACGCGGATCTGCTCGCACGCCAGGTCGTCGAGCCCGGACAGCCCGCGCTCGCGGAGCTGGTCGCGCGGTTCGGCCCATCGATCTTGCGGCCCGAGGGAACGCTCGATCGCAAGCGGCTCGGCGCGATCGCGTTCTCGGATCCGGCCGCGCGCGCGGACCTCGGCCGGATCACGCACCCCCGGATCGCCGCCGCGAGCGCCGCCGCGATCGCGACCTGGGCGGACGCCGGCGCCTCCGTCGTGTTCTACGAGGCGGCGCTGCTCGTCGAGAACCGCACGCATCTCGGCCTCGCGGGGCTGATCGTCGTCGCCGCGTCCCCCGAGGTCCAGCGGGCGCGCATCATGGCGCGCGATGGCCTGTCGCCCGAGGAGGCGAGCGCGCGGATCGCCGCGCAGGCGCCGCTCGCCGACAAGCTGGACGCGGCCACCTGGGTCATCAACAACGATGGTGACGAGACCGCGCTCGCCGCCGAGGTCGACCGTGTCGTCGCCGAGATCGAAGCGAAGTACGGTGCCGTCCGCGTTCCGTCTCGCGCGCGCACCGACAAGCAGACCGGGCGCGTCGCGTTGCCGCACACCGACGTCGCGCTGATCACGGGCTACCCGGCGTTCACCGCGCGACGCATGATCGCGAAGCTGCTCGCGAGCGAGCCCCGCACCAAGTTGTTCGTCCTCGCGCGCGAGCGGTTCGCCGCCGAGGCGCAGCAGTTCCTCACCGCCCTGCCCGGCCACGATCGCACGGAGGTCCTCGTCGGCGACGTGTGCGACATGGACCTGGGCCTGTCGAGCGCCGAGTACCGCGCGCTGTGCAAGGACGTGACGTGGATCCATCACCTCGCGGGCATCTACTTCATGGGCGTCGATCCGGCGATGCAGCGCCACGTGAACGTCCTCGGGACGCGCAACATCCTCGACCTCGCGCATGACGCACGGCAGCTCGCGCGCGTGGTCCACTGGTCGACCGCGATGGTCTCGGGCGATCGGCGCGGCACGTTCTACGAGGAGGACCTCGAGGCCGGCCAGCAGTTCCACAACGACTACGAGCGGACGAAGTACGACGCCGAGAAGCTGGTGCGCGGGGCGATGCAGCGCCTACCGGTCACCGTGCTCCGGCCCGGCATCATCGTCGGCGATAGCCGCACCGGTGAGATCGACAAGCTCGACGGCCCCTACTACTTGATGGTGCTGATCGCGACCAACGCGTCGGGCCTGCGGCTCCCGCTGCTCGGGCGTGGCGAGACGCCGCTGCACCTCGTACCGATCGACTTCGTCGTGGACGCCGCATGGCAGGTGGCGCGCAGCGAGGGTGCCGCAGGCAAGACGTTTCACCTCGTGGATCCCGCACCGCTCACCGCGCGCGAGGTGTTCGAAGGCGTCGCCGCGCACGCACGCACCGCGCAGCCGCGCGGGCACATCCCGCGGCCGCTCGCGCGCGCGGTGCTGCGTACGCCCGGCCTCTCGCGCCTCGGCCGCGGCCCGCTCGCGTTCGTCGACGTGCTCGATCACCCGGTGCACTACGATGCGAGCAACACGGCGCGCGCGCTCGCCGGCAGCGGCGTCACGTGCCCTTCCCTCGGCGACTACCTGCCCGTGCTCGTGCGCTACGTGCTCGACGTTTCGCGCCCTGCGGAGCTCGAACACGACGACATCGCGGATCCTCTCGACTGATCAGGGCAACACGACGGTCGACGCGTAGAGATCCCAGTCACCACCGGTGCCGCGGTTCGATGCGAAGTAGAGCGTGCAGCCGTCGGAGCTGAGGGTGGGATCACCATCGGCGTCGTTGCTGTCGTTGATCGTCGGCACCAGCGTCGGCGCGCCGAACGGACCGCAGCTCGATCCAGAGCTGTCCTACGACGGCATGCGGCTGTACTTCTCGGAGGGCAGCCCGCAGAAGATCGTGATGATCAGCCGCGCAGCTTCCAATGCCCCGTTTGGCAACCCGATCGTCATCGACGTCGGCGGCGGCAGCAACGCGGATCCCGCGCTCTCCGACGACGAGCGCATCCTCATCTTCGCGTCGAGTCGCTCGGGCGCCG
>DATLHR010000670.1:0-15597 GCA_035539815.1 Kofleriaceae bacterium | reverse complement strand
ATCCTGCCGCCACGCCTCGGCCCCGCTGCGCACGCCGCGCCGACCGCCGCGCTCGCGATCGATCTCGATCTCGACGCTCTCAACGCCGTGCTCTACGAGCTCTGGCGTACCGGCGTGCTCGATCGCGAGCTCGCCAAGGCCGGGCTCGACGCACGCTTCAACGAGGATCCCGTGGTCGCCGAGTTCCTCACGCTGCGCATCTCGCCGCTCGCGCTCGCGCTGCCGCCGGTGCTGACGACCTCGCCGCGCGGGCTGCGCTTGCACGCGGATGCACGCGTCGACATCCGCGATCGCGACCACCTGACCACCGGCCACGTGTGGGGCGGGCTGGACTTCGCCGTGGGCGACGGCCTCGAGCCGCTGCAGGTCGACCTCGGGGCTCTCGACCTCACGTGCGCCCGCGCCTCCAATGTGCGCGTGCCCTGCTATGCAGACCTGGTCGGCGCCATTCGCGGGCGCGGCAGCGAGTTTCACGGGGCGCTCACCCGTGCGTTCACGTCGCTGCTCGCGGACATGTTCGTGGAGCGGCGGCTCGCTGCGACGGGACTGCCCGCGGAGCTGGTGATCCGCCGCGCCGTGCCGACGATCACAACCTCCCGCACCACCGCCGGCAACAATGCCTCGCTCCAGCTCGGCCTCGACGTGGCCCTGGTGCGGACTACAATCGATCCGTGACCAGGGACGAGTTTCGGGAAGCGCTCCTCGCGATCATGGAGCGCAAGCAGCACTGGGCATGGCCGCAGTTCACGTCGGGCAAGGTCCCGAAGGAGCGGCTGCACATCCACTTCGAGCAGGAGTACGAGACCTACGTCCGCGACTTCCCCGTGATGATCGGGTGGGCGTACGTGCGGTGTCCCGTCGCCGAGGCGCGTCGCGATCTCGCCGAGAACCTGTTCGAGGAGGAGACCGGTGGCCTCGTCGCGGGGCGACCGCACCCCGAGCTGTTCCTCGAGTATCCGCGCGGCCTCGGCATGGACCTCGCGCGGTTCCAGCGGGTCGAGCTGCTGCCCGCTGCGCGGAAGTTCCGCGAGACGCTCGACGAGCACACGCAGCGCCGCGGGTGGGCGCATGCCGCCGCGGTGACGACGATCTTCCTCGAGGGCACCGACCACGAGCGCGGCGAGCTCGACCCGAACGCGCCGCGCCGTCCCGCGCCGCCGCTCGAGCAGCACCCGCTCGTCGTTCACTACGGACTGCCCCTCGAGTCGCTCGCGCTCACCAAGGCGCACCGCAACGTCGAGGGCAGCCATCGCACCGCCGCGTGGCGCATCCTCCTCGATCACGCGCCTGCGTCGGATCACGCGGGCGTCGTCGCCTCGATGGAAGCGACGCTCGCCGCGTGGCTCGCCTACCGCGACGAGGTCGCGGCGCACTGCGGTCTCGCGCGCTGACGCTCCTCTCACGCGGGAGCTTCGAGCACACCGCGACGAGGCCGCTAGCTTGCGCTCATGCACAAGGCACTCGCTCTCGTCCTCGTCCTCGCCGCGTGTGCGTCACGCTCGTCATCGCAACGCGCGCCCGCGCAACCCGCGATCGCGCAGGCTCCTGCGTCGCCCCACACCGGTCACGCACCGCTGACGAGGTGGACCTCGCTCGAGACGGCGGCCGAGGGCGCGATGCTGTTCGACGACCTTGGCCCCCTGCATCGGAAGATCACCACCAACAACGCGGGCGCGCAGCGCTACTTCGATCAGGGCCTGCGGCTGTTGTTCGCGTTCAACCACGACGAGGCCGCGCGCTCGTTCGCGAAGGCGACGCTGCTCGATCCGCAGTGCGCGATGTGCTTGTGGGGCGTCGCGTACGCGCTGGGCCCCAACTACAACGTGCCGATGCTGCCGGACCGGTTCGCGCTCGCGTGGACGGCGCTGCAGAAGGCGCGCGCCGCCGCGCCGCACGCGACGCCCATCGAGCGCGCGCTGATCGACGCGCTCGCGCGTCGCTACGTCGGTCCCGAGCCCCACGGGCCCGAGGCACAGCGGCCGCTGAACATCGCGTACGCCGATGCGATGCGCGAGGTCGCACGGCAGTTCCCGCTCGACGCCGACGTGCAGGTGCTCACCGCGGAGGCGGGCATGGACGTGAACCCGTGGAAGCTGTGGCGCAAGGACGGCACGCCGGCACCCGGCACCACCGACATCGTCACGCGGCTCGAGCGCGTGATCGCGAAGCACCCCGATCACCCGGGCGCGAACCACTTCTACATCCACGCGATCGAAGCGTCGCCGTATCCCGAGAAGGCCCTACCGTCGGCGCGGCGCCTGCCGGGCTTGATGCCCGGCGCCGGCCACATCGTGCACATGGCCGCCCACATCTACCAGCGCGTCGGCATGTACGACGAGGCCGCGCAGGCGAACCGCCAAGCGATCGACGTCGACCGTGCGTACCTCGCGAAGACCACGCCGCCCGGCTACTACCCGATGTACATCGGGCACAACTACGGCTTCCTCGCCTACGCGGCGTCGATGCAAGGGCGTTCGCACGAGGCGCTCGCCGCATCGCGCGAGGCCGCCGAGGCGATCCCGCCGCAGATGCTCGACATGATGCCGGGCATGGACTTCTTCCCGTCGGAGCCGCTGCTCGTCATGGTGCGGTTCGGCCGCTGGGACGATCTGCTCGCCGAGCCGCGCCCCGACCCGCGCTATCACGCGATGACCGGCCTCTGGCTGCACGCCACCGGCATGGCGCTCGCCGCGAAGGGCCGCGTCGACGAGGCCGAGGCCAAGCTGTCCGAGCTGCGGACACTCAGCTCGAAGGTGCCGCCGACCGAGCAAGCCGCGAACAACACGACGCGCGCGATCCTCGCAGTGGGCGAGAAGGCGCTCGAAGCGCGGATCGCCGAGGCGCGCAAGGATCCGGCGGCGCTCCAGCTGTGGGCGCAGGCCGTCGCTCTCGAGGACCAGCTCGTCTATGCCGAGCCCGCCGACTGGTTCTACCCGCTGCGCCACTTCCAGGGCGCGGCGCTGCTCGCGGCGAAGCAACCGCGCAAGGCGGAGGCCGTGTTCCGCGAGGATCTCGAGCGCCATCCCAACAACGGGTGGGCACTCTCGGGCCTCGCCCAGGCGCTGCGCGCGCAGAACAAGCGCAAGCAAGCGGCGCAGGTCGAGAACCAGCTCGCGCGCGCGTGGAGGAAGGCGGACATCCGCCCGATCACGGCAGCGCGATAGGCAAGCCGGCGTAGACATCACCTACATCCGCGCGGTTGCAGTCAAGCGCGATCCTCGACAACCGCGAGAAACCGGGAACCGGGCCGCGGACCCGCTGTCTATCGCTTCGACCGCAACGGCAACGTCGCCAAGCGGTCGCGACGGCCCGATGGAGCCGTGACGTCGTGCGCGAGTGCGCGCGGAGCGTCGCGGACCGGTGCCGCAGCTGGGCGCTCGCGCGCCACCGACGGAGGTCTGCCATGAGCTCGCCATTCCAACCTGTCTCGTCCCCGTTGACCCTCGCTCCGTCGACCACGCTCGACGAGCCGGGCGCACGCGCCGTCGAGGTCGCCGCGATGCTTGGCGACTCTGTCGTCGGCGTGAAGCACTGCATGGATCCGCGCAGCGGAAAGCTGACGCCGACGACGTGGGCGATGTTCGCCGCGGGCGCCGCGTGCCTCGTCAGCTCCGCGATCGCGTTCAAGCTGTCCGTCGACGAGGCCGCCTACAACCGCGGCAAGCTCGACTACCACGTGAACGTGGCGAAGAAGCCCGCGTACTCGTACCGGCCCAAGACCCACGGCCCCGGGCTCGAGGTCCTGATGTTCGGCGGCCTCGGCCTCGGGCTCACCGGCCTGACGATGGGCCTCGCGCGTTCGCGGCGCGAGCGCCGCAGCCCGTTCTATCGCGTGGGCACCGCGCCCGGCGTCGAGCAGCCGCTCGCGAGCGCGCCGTCGGCGGACTTCCCGCTCGTCGCGCCGTCGGGCGATGACTTCGTGTTCAACTTCGGACCGGGCATCGACGGCGAGATGACGGTCGACGGTGCGACGATGCCGCTCGCCGACCTCTACGCGTCGGGCCGCGCGCGTCCGTCGGCGACCACCGCGGGTGCGATCGAGGTGCCGATTCCTGCGAACGCACGCATCCGCGCGCGCTCCGGCAACACCACGTTCCTCGTCTCGGCGGTCGCGCGCCCCCGCGAGCAACCGATGCCGCTGTTCGCCTTCGAGAACCGCGCGATGGCCTACTTCGCCGGTTCGCTCGCGGCGCACATCGCCGTGTGGGGCCTGATGCAGACGGTGACGCCCGACGGCTCGGGGCTCAACATCGAGCTCGGCGCGATCGAGACCGCGGCCACGAGCGGGAGCACGACCGAGAACGACGAGCCGCCGCCGCCGCCGCCCGACGATCAGGAGGCCGGCAACAACGGTAGCGAGGGGCAGGGCGCGAAGATGGCGCTCGACGAGGGCGAGGCCGGTGATCCGAAGGAGAAGCACGAGGGCGGCAAGATGCGCGTGGCGAACCTGAACAAGGAGCCGGCGCTGGCCCGCGAGCAGGCGATCGAGGCGGCGCGCAACGCTGGCTTCCTCGGCTCGACGTCCGCGCTCAGCGGCGGCATCGCGGCGCTCGCGTCGCAGGCCGACTACGCGAGCGGCTTCGACAACGTGAGCATCGCCGGTCCGATCTTCGGCGCCGACGGCGCGGGCCACGGCAACTTCGGCGGCGGGCTCAGTGGCTTCGGCATGGGCGGCGGCTGCACGCAGGAGCCGTGCGGCATCATCGGCACGAGCCGCTACGGCACCATCGGCACCGGCACCAAGGCCGGCGATGGCTGGGGCCCGGGCAACAGCCACGGCCGGCTGCCCTCGCGCGTCGCGTCGGTCCCCACCCCGGTGCTGGGCCCACCGCGCACGAGCGGCGACCTCGACAAGGAGATCATCCGCCGCTACGTGAAGCGCTACGTCAATCAGGTCGGCTACTGCTACGAGAAGGAGCTCCTCGCGAAGCCCGGCCTCGCCGGCACGGTGAGCGTGCAGTTCCTGATCGCCCCCGACGGCACCGTGCAGTCGGCGAATGGCTCGGGCATGGACGACGAGGTCTCGCGCTGCGTCGCCACCGTCGTCAAGCAGATCAAGTTCCCGCGCCCGACCAACGGCGGCGCCGTGCAGGTGAACTACCCGTTCAACTTCCACGCGACCGGCCGCTAGGCCTCGTCACGGAGCGGCCATGAGCTCGCCCTGGTCGCTCGACGCTCGCAATGGTCGCGCCGTCGAGGTCGTCACCGTGCTCGGTGACACCGTCCTCGGCGCAAAGCACTGCACGGACCCACGCGGCGGCAAGCTGAAGCCCGCCACGTGGGCCGTGCTCGGTTTCGGTGCCGCCTGCCTCCTCGGCGTCGCGATCGCGTTCGCGCTCTCACTCGCCGACGCTGCTGCGGACCGCGCATGGCTCGATGCGCACCGGCTCGCGAACTGGCCGGCCTATGCGTTTCGCCCCACGACGCGCGGTCTCGGCGTCGACCTCGGGATCCTCGGTGGCCTCTACGCCGGGATCGCGAGCCTGGCGATCGGTCTCGTGCGACTGCCGCGCGAGCGGACGCGCCCCGGGTTCCGCGTCGGCAGCGCGCCGGGCGTCGACCAGCCGGTGGCGAGCGCGCCGTCGGCGGACTTCCCCCTCGTCGCGCCGTTCGGCGACGACTTCGTGCTCAACCTCGGTCCAGGGATCGAGTGCACGTGGATCGAGGACGGAGTGGAGACACCGCTCGCCGACGCGAGCGAGCTCCCGATCCCGACGAGAGGTCGGATCCGCGCGCGCTGTGGCAACGCGACCTTCCTCGTCGCTGCCGTCGTGCGTCCACGCGCCGAGTCGTTGCCGCGGTGGAGGATCGAGTGGCGCCCGTTCGCGTACGTCCTCGCATCCCTCGCCGTACACATCTGGGTCTTCTACGTACCGCCACTCGAGGAGCGAACCATCGAAGTCTGTCCGGTCGGCGACGCCGGCGCCATCACGCCGATCGTGGACTCGGAGATCGAGCTCGACCGCGGCGCGTACGACTGCCCGCACCTCGTCGCCATGGGCTACGTCGTGGAGTGCGTCGAACGCGCCTGGGCAGAGCACGACGAGGAGCTTCGCTACCGCGCGTCCGAGGACATGGAGGCGCGCCTTCGTCGCTACCTCACGCCACCTCACCGCTACCAGCAGATCATCGCGCGTGAGGAAGCCCTCGAGATGGCGCGCTACGTCCTCCGCGAGGAGATCTTCGAGGCCGAACCGCCGCCTCCGAGGCCGCTGCTCTCGATCGGGCTGCCATCGGTGCAAGGGGGCTACGAGAGGTGGCTCCTCCGCCGTCACGTGAAGCACCAGTTCAACGAGCTCGCCTACTGCTACGAGAACGCGCTCATCGCGAAGCCGTGGCTCGAGGGCGCCGCGAGTGTCCAGTTCCTCATCGCGACCGACGGCACCGTCCTTGCGTCGCAAGGCGCCGGTATGGATGCCGGCGTCGCGCGCTGCCTCGCCGCGGTGATCGAGCGGATCCGCTTCCCGCGGCCGAGCGATGGCGGCCGGTCGCTGGTGAACTATCCCTTCCACTTTCACGCGGTGGGTCGGTGAGCCGCGCCCGTACTCCTCGCGGTAGGGTCCGTGTATGGGCCACGCGCTCGACCTCGATCGCATCACCCCGACGCAGCGCCCCGACGGGCGCACCGCCGGGACGCAGAACTGGCGCGAGCTGCTGTTCGTGCACTGGACGTTTCCCGTCGACGTCGTGCGGCCGCTCGTGCCGCCAGCGCTCGAGCTCGACCCGTGGGACGGACGCGCGTGGATCGGTGTGGTCCCGTTCGTGATGCGCGACGTCCGCTCGGCGTGGATGCCGCGGCGCCTCGGCCTCGACTTCCTCGAGACCAACGTGCGCACGTACGTCCATCACCGCGGCGTACCGGGCGTCTACTTCTTCTCGCTCGAGGCGAGCTCGTGGCTCGCGGTCCAGGTGGCGCGCAGGGTGTGGCCGCTGCCGTACTTCCACGCCGACATGACGACGCGGCGCGAGGCCGCCACGTTCACGTATCGCTCGACGCGCAGGAGCGGCGCGCGCCCCTATATCGAGACGAGCTGGCAGCTCGGGGAGCACCTCGGTCCATCGGCCGCGGGGACGCTCGATCACTTCCTGCTCGAGCGCTACGTGCTGTTCAACACCGGCCGCCGCGGACAGCTGCGCTCCGGCCGCGTGCATCACCAGC
Organism: Kofleriaceae bacterium; assembly: GCA_035539815.1. Lineage (GTDB taxonomy): Bacteria > Myxococcota_A > Polyangia > Haliangiales > Haliangiaceae > JABFXX01. Next base: position 8,438 of record DATLHR010000670.1, on the reverse strand, counting down.
CGTACCCCGCGCAGCGCGCGACGGTGACACGCCTCTCGCAGACGCTGGTGACCGCCGCGGGCGTGCCGCTCGATGCCGGCGCGATGCCGGAGACGGTGCACTACGCGGAAGGCGTCGACGTCGAGGTGTTCGGGCCGTGGGATGAGGACGCGTGATCAGGCCGAGATGATGCCGTCCTTGTTCATCTCGCGCGTGACGATCTGGGTGACGCGCTCGACCATCGAGACCACGCTCTCCGGATCGATGGCCTTGCTGAGCGAGGCCCAGATGACGCGGTTCTCGCGCTCCGAGTAGGCGACCGTCTCGACCTGCGTGACCGGCTTCGCCTCGACGCTCGTCGTCGTCCACGGCAGGCCGCGATAACCGAACGAGCTGCGCGTGCGGACGTGCCGCTCCTCGCCTTGACTCACCACGCGCATGCTCACCACGCCGTCGAGGCGAGCGGCGCGCAGTCGTGCGCGGGTCTCCTCGCGACCGAGGGGCGCGTCGCCGAGGATCCGATACGACGGCACCGCGTAGATGCCGCTGCGCAGGAGGGCGGCGGCCATCCGCTCTTCCGAGGTGTGGCGCACGCGGACGTCGTCGGTGACGAACATCGTCGCGACCGCGTCGAGCTCGCCGAGCTGGGCGTCGCGCGATGTCCACGTCCGTTCGATCGAGGTGGATCGAGACGCGCAGCTCGCGACGAGGACGCACAGCGCAACCAATCCGAGACGAGACGCGTGGCGAGCGACGGTCGACATGGTGGAGCCTCTGGGACGCTCGGCTGCACGCTGTGTGCCTCGGGGCGCTGCGCGCCGATGCGCGCCGATCTGCGGATCACATCGGCGGCGGATTCGCGAGGCACGCCGTGAGCTCGGCCGTCTGCGTCCATCCGCACTTGCCATCGGGCTGGCGCTCGCAGGAGGCGTTCGTGTAGCAGGCGTACTCCGGCTTGAACTCGCACGTGGTGATCACGTTCGACGCATCCTCGGCGCACACGGTGTTGCTACAGCCGCCGCGTTCGCAACCGCCCTGTACCGACGGGCACTCTCGGATCTCCCAGCCGCACGCGCCGTCGGACTGCTTCACGCACTTGCCGGTGTTGCCGCCGACGCTGCCATCGGCGCACTGCTGCGCCGGCATCCCGAGGCGCGCTCCGCAGGCTTCGCTCGGGCATTCACCGGGGGCGGGAGCAGGCGTCGGGGTGGACTTGCCGCCACAGGCAGCGAGGACGAGGGCGAGACCGAGGAGGCGCATGCGGCGAGCTTGCCATCGCGGGGCTAGCGACGCAGCGACATCGCCCACTTCTCGAACTCGGGCTGGAACGTCGCGAGGTCCTTGCCGAGCACGGCTTCGAGCGCCGCGACCCCGGTGCGGTCCTTCGTGTCGGCGACGAACCTCGCGTAGAACTCGCGCAGCTTGCCGTGGTCCTGCAGGTACTGGCACAGAAAGCGTGCGTACGCGTAGGCGTCGTACGGCGCGTCGTAGAAGCCATCGCGCGTGGTCGACATCAGCGCGTTCAGGCTCGGCAGGCGCTTCTTCTTGATCATCTGCTGGAGACCCGGGAGCCGCCAGTTCGTGGTGCCCCACATGTGCCCGTCGCGCTCGCGCGGTTGTTCGTACAGGGAGGCGAGGCCCTCGTTGAACCACGACGGGCCGTCCGGGAAGTTGGCCTCCATGTACGGATGCACCAGCTCGTGCGACAGCGTGCCCGCGCCCGGGCCGATGTTCATGACGAGCGCGTCGTCCGCGGTCGAGTAGTAGCCGTAGGGCGTCTCGGGCTCGTCGTCGAAGAACTTCTTCGCGCCGCGGCGGTAGGTCTTCTCGTTACGGAACAGCCACACCTCGATGACCTTGTCGGGCTGCTGCTTGAAGAAGTCCTGCTCGATCAGCCGCAGCACCCACCGCATGAAGCTCGCGCGCTGCTTGACCCGCGCCGGCGACTCGTCGCCGACGACGACGAACGGTCCCTCGATCATCACGGTGTACCCCTGGCCGGCGAGCTTCTTCTCGAGCGCCTCGACGCGCTCCTCGAGGGCCTCCTTCGCGGGGGCAGCCTCGGCGATCTGAACGGCGAGCAGACACGCAGTAGTGGCGAGCAGCTTCATGAGAGAGGCGACAGCATGATCCGCGCGCGGGTTGCATGCACGAATCAGCAGTTACGCACCCAAGGACCTCGCAGGCGCGCGTGTCCGGTAACCACGGGCGGCCTGCTAACGTAGACGCCCCGTGCCGCGCGAACGCCGAGAGCTCGCCACCTTCGAGGCGCTCGCCGTCGTCGCGCTCGCGTTCATCCCGCTCGGGAATGTCCCGGTCGCGCTGCCGCTGCTCGTCGTCGCCACGCTGTCCCGTTACCTGCGCGGCCGCAGCTGGGCCGAGGTGGCGGGCGGCGGCTTCGAGCGTGCCGCGATCGGTGCCGCCGCCGGTGGCCTCGCGCTCGCGCTCGCGATCGTCGCCGGCACGCCGGTGCTCGAGTCGATGGGCGCGTGGCCGATCGAGTGGTCGCAGGTTCCGATCGTGCGCGGCAACGCCCTGGCCGCGGTGCTCGCGATCATGGTCGTCGCCGGCACGTCCATCGCGATGGAGCTCGCCCTGCGGGGATGGATCGTCGAGCGCGTGCTCGAGCTGTGGCCGGGCTCGCCGGGGCTGCCGGTGCTCGCGGGCGCGCTCGCCGAGGCACTGCTCACGCCGCGCGAGCTCCCGGCACGCCTCGGCGCGGCGCTGTTCGGCGCGGGCCTCGGCTGGATGTACTGCGCCGCGGGCCGCAGCGTCGTCGCGCCGGCGCTCGCGCGCATGACGTTCCAGGTCGGCGCCGTCACGCTCGAAGCGCTGCGCGTGATCGGTTGATCTGCGGTGTGCGCACACGCGCGCTTGGCACTTTGCCCCGACGAGCCGGGAGCAATGTGGAGTGCGCGTAGGATGCCGTCATGAAGCACGCGCTCGCACTCGTCCTCGTCGTCACTGCCTGTGGTGGCTCGTCGAAGCCCACCCCCACGCCGCCGCTGCCGCCCACCTCGACGCCGGAGCCGGCCGCGGCTGCACCGACGGAGCCCATCGCATCGGCGCCGGTCACCGAGCTCACGCCGCCGCCGGCGCCGGAGCCCGCGCCGCCGCCGCCGCCGCCGAGCCTGGCGGGTTGGTATGCGTCCGCAGAGTTCAGCGTGGTGCTCGATGAAGGCGGCACGGCGACGGTCGAGAAGCGCGGAAAGAAGCCGGCCAAGGTGAAGAAGGCCGCATGGGACGGTGCTGCGAACACGCTCACCGTCGACAAGAAGGCGAACCCGATCAAGCTCGAGGGGGACGTCCTGGTCGCGACGCTCGGTGGCGCCGAGCAGAAGCTGGTGCGTCAACCGGCGGCGTTCGACGGCAAGACGTTCGCGAACGACAAGGGCTCGCTCCAGCTCAACGCCGACGGCACGTGCGTGCATGGCCAGGCCGGCATGCCGGCGATGTGCACGTACAAGCTCGACGGCGGCAAGCTCGCGATCACGTACGCGAAGGAGGCGAAGAAGAAGCCGGTGTCGTGGATCGTGTGGTTCGAGCCCGGCGGCAAGGTGCTGCACACGCCGAAGGAGACGTTCACCGCGACGGAGTAGCTACCGCACGCTGACCGTGAACGAGGTCCTGGCGCCGAGGTACTCGACCTCGATCTGACACACACCCCGGCCGAGCGCGACGTCGGTGACCTCGTCGCGCGGCGCGCGAGCGCCGACGATGCGCGCGACTCGATCGCAGCTGTCGTCGGACCAGCGGCCATTCGGTCGGCGTCCGATCCGTAGGTTCTCGCCGCACGCATCCGCGGCGAACACGCGGAACCCGGCCTGCCACTCGGGGTGCTCGCTATCGAGCTCGCCGCGGTCGAGGCCGCGATGGCCGAGCGTCTGCTTCACCGCGACCATCGAGACGCGCACGCTCTCGAAGCTGTCGGGCATCGGCGACCCGCCGCAGATGCCGTGGAACGCGCCTTCGTCGACGAGGACCGGCATGTCACCGCGCAGCTCGACCACGGGGCTCGGCATCAGCTCGACCCAGCACGGCGGTCCGCTGCCGTAGATCGACGACATGTTGTAGTCGGGCGTGGTCCCGAGCGCGAACCGCCGTTCCTCGGGCACGTCGCTGCGGACGCAGGTGCCGGAGTCGGCGCTGTTGAACAGCAGCGCGGGCGGTGCGGCGGCTCCACACGCCCCGAGGAGGAGCAATAGCGAGGCACGCATGCGCAACCTTGGGCCGACCGCGGAGGTGCTGCACCGTTAGACTCGAGTGGTGGTGAGATCCGCAACGCCGTGCGAGCGCGCACGTGCGCGGCCCCCGAGGCGCTCGTGCGTCGCGTCGCGATCACCGGCGCGAGCGGCCTGCGCGGCGGCAACTTGGCCGCGGAGCTCGTCGCGGCGGGGCACACCATCGTCGCGCCGCGCCTGCGCCCCATCAGCAGCCAATGTGGCGCGTTCGGTACACCATGCTGTCCGATCTGGTGCGCGACGGCCTGCGGCGGACCTCGTCCGGACCTGCGTGCGGTTCGGTCTCTCCTGGATATTCCTCCTCGCGGTGAGCGGGTGCGGCGACGCCGCCGGCGACGCGTACGGCGACGCCGGTCCTGACCAGGACAGCGGCGTCCTCGACGGTAGGGGCGACAACGGTGGCGGTGGCGCTGATGGTGGTGGCGGCGACGGCGGTGGTGGCGGCGACGGCGGCGGCGGCGGCGATGGCGGCATCACGAGCACGGCGACCTCGTGTGGCCCGCACGCGTGGAATGCCGCGGTCCCGGCCTCGGGCAGCTCGATGATGGCCTACCGCGGCAAGGTCTACCTGTTCGGCACCGCCACGACGTGGACGATCGTCGAGCACGAGAGCGCGACGATCGGCTCGATCCCATTGCCCCCGGGAATCACGGGCATGGAGGTGGCCGCCACCGAGATCGCACCGTCGGGCCGCCCGTTCGTGACGTTCTGGGATCAGGGCCAATACTGGGGCGCGTTCTTCGACGGCACGGGCTTCGTCGGCGTCACGCCGCTCGGGCAGGCGGTGGTCGCGCATGCGGATGCGAGCGAGCGGATCTACGCGCTGACCTCGACCGGGCTGACGGAGCACGCACCCGGCTCGGCGCCGGTGGTTCGCGGCGCGTTCCCGTCGACGGCGATCGACTGGACCGTCGCCGCCGACGGCACCGTGTACATGCTGAAGGCCGCGAGCGGACAGCTGCGGACGATCCGCCTGCGTCGCGGCGCGCTCGCGTGGGGCGACGAGGTCACGCTCGGAACGAGCTGGGGCACGGCCGTGGACTTCGCAGCGGCGCCCGACGGCTCGCTGCACGTCGCGTTCTCTCCGTACGGCATCTACTACCGCTCGCGCGACGGCGAGACGTGGGAGACCGAGCCCGTGATCTCGTTGCATCGGAAGGCGACGTTCATCGATCCGGTCCCAGCGACGTACGTGCACTACGTCGAGAACGTCGTCGGCAAGGTCCGCATGATCGGCGCCCAAGACTACGACCACGCGACGCTCGTGCAGAGTCAGAACTACGTCGAGGGCGCGAGCGTCCCGAGCTACTACGTGCTCCGGCGCTGCCCGCCGTTCGATGCGACCTATCCCGCGTGGCCCGCCGAGCGGCTGGCGATGACGGGCGGCACGTATGACTTCACGCCGATCGCCATCGACGAGCGCGGCATGCCTGCCGTGCTCACGCCGTCGGGCGTTCGCCAGGACGTGGCGCCATGAAGCGCGCGATCTTGGTGTGCACGTTGGCGCTCGCCGGCTGCGGCGGTGATCTGGCAGGGGCCGCGCACGATGGTGGTCACGTCGGCGACGGCGGTGGTTCGCATGGTGGTGGAGACGGCGGCGATGACGGAAGTGGCGGTCACACGGACGGCGGCGGCATCGGGGGCGATGGCGGTGGTACCGGCGATGGCGGCGGTGGTGGCAGTACGCACGTGATCCCCAACTGCAGCGACGCCGCGACGACCTACGGCTTGCCGACCGGCGCGAGCTTCACGAACGTCTACATCCCCGGTCCGCTGATGGCGCGCGGCGACCGTGCATTCGTGTTCGTCGAGGGGACGCCTCAGTGGACGATCGCGCAGGCGGGATCCGGGACGACGTCGGTTCGGCCCGCGCCACTCGATACGGGCGTCGGCCTCGGCGGGTTCTCGTCGCTGTCCGGCATCAGCGTGATCGTCTACCGCCGCGCGAACATCCCGCGCGCCATCACGTTCACCGGCGGAGCGCCCGGTCCAGAGATCGAGATTCCGTGTGGTCCGTATGGCTGCGACGCTCACGCCGCGGGAGATGGTCACCTCTGGGTGCAGGCCCACGACGTGACCTCCTCGACGTTCTACGAGCAGACCGGCTCGACCTTCACGAATCGCGGCGGCGGACCGCCGAGCCCGCTCTACTGGGATGTCGATGCGACCGGCACGGTGATCGTGATCGCGTCGGGCGACTGGACGAACAGCCAGGAGCTGCTCTCGTTGTGGAAGCTCGCTCCCGGTGCCGGCGGATGGACCAAGATCGGCGCGTTGATGCGCAGCGATGTCGCCGCCGTCGCCGCGACCATCGAGGGTGGCTTCGGGTTCGGTGAATTCGGGCCGGGGACGATCGCCGCCGACGGCTCGTTCCACGTGTTCTCCGATCCGCACAACCTCAACAACGGCGGCCGCAACAAGACGCAGGTCTACGCGCGCAGCCGCGACGGCGTGCAGTGGACGGTGGAGACGTTGCCGGACCCCGACACGCTCTACGCCGGCAACAAGAGCTGGCGGCACGCGGCGTTCTGGGCAGGGAGCTACGATGACGCACGCTACGCGGTGGTGACCTCGGATACTCCGGTGCTGTGGGGCTCGAACTGGATCTTCCCCGACAAGCAGTTCGACATCATCGGGCGCTGCCTCGACGCGAACAGCGCCCCGACGTTCGGCCGGCTCGGGAGCGCCTCGATGCCCGCGGGCGGCCGCGGCTACGCCGTGTTCTCCGAGACCGGCAGGGCCGCCACGCTGACCGAGGACGGCTGGCTGACGCAGATCGATTCACCGTAGACTCCAGGCATGCGCATCGCCGTGCTCCTCTCGATGCTGCTCGTCGCGAACCTGGCGAGCGCCACGACCGAGGTCGATGCGATCCGGCAAGCGGCGACGCCGTGCGACCCCGCGCGTGCGCATTGCTTCGCGCTCCGGCTCCACGTCGCCGCGCCGTCCGAGGGGCTCGTCGTCACGTCCGAGTGGATCGCCAGGCAGGTCGCGACCGCGAACCAGCACTTCGCGCGGCTCGATGCCGGCTTTCAGATCGCGAGCGTCGACACGCTGCCCGCGTCCGCCGCGCACGTCCGCACGCGCGCCGAGCGCAGCGCGTTCGGCAAGCGGCTCGCACCGCGCGTGATCGACGTGTTCGTCACCGGCAAGCTCGACGACGTCGACGAGCCCGGCAACATCATCTACGGGGTCACGTGGAGGAAGGGGGCGCGCAAGTTCATCATCCTCTCCGGCGAAGCCTGGGAGCGCACACTCGCCCACGAGCTCGGCCACTTCTTCGGCTTGCCGCACTCGACCTATCCGATCTCGATCATGAACAAGGCCAAGCGCGACGAGCCGCCGCCGGAAGAGCGCACCTTTCACGATGACGAGTACGCGAAGATGGGCCCGGTGCTGCGCCGGTTGGTGCGGACCAAGGTGATCGCGAACGTCGCTACAGCTCGCCGGTGACCACGCGGCGCAGCGTGTCGGCGTCGATGTTCGAGCCCGACAGCACGACCGCGACGGTCTTGCCCGCGAGCTGTTCGCGCAGCGCGACGAGGCCCGCGAGGCCCGTGGCGCCGGCGCCCTCGGCGAGGTTGTGCGTCGCACGGATCATCAGGCGCACCGCGCTCGCGATCTCCGCCTCGGAGACGGCGACGAAGCCCGCGAGGTGATCGCGCAGCGCGGGCCACGTGAGGTCGTAGGTCGCGCGCGTCGCGAGGCCGTCGGCGAACGTGTCGGCGCGCTCGGTCACGACGCGCGTCTTGCGATGCCAGGAGTCGTGGATCGCGGACGCGTTGCGCGCCTGCACGCCGTACACGGCGACGCCCGGGCGCTGCGCTCGCGTCGCGACCAGCGCCCCGACGGCCTGCGAGCCGCCGCCGACCGCGACGACGATCGCGTCGAGGTGATCCGCTTGCTCGCACAGCTCGGCCGACAGCGTGGCGGCGCCGGCGATCACGTTCGCATCGTTGGTCGAGTGCGCGATCACGAGGCCGCGATCGGCGACGAGGCGCTGCGCGACCTCGACGGCCTCGTCGTAGTCGCGGCCGGCCTCGACCAGCTCGGCTCCGTGGCCGCGGATCGCCGCATTCTTCTCGGGGTTGTTGCCGTGCGGTACGCAGATCACGACGGGCACGCCGAGCTGCGCGCCCGCCCACGCCAGGCCCGCGCCGTGATTGCCGCGCGTCGCTGCCACGACACCGCGCGTCCGCTGCGCCGGTGTCAGTGCGG
>DATLHR010000669.1:0-14787 GCA_035539815.1 Kofleriaceae bacterium | reverse complement strand
ATCTTGGCGCGCGGGCTGCGTCGTCTCGTCGAGCTCGCCGTCGAGCGCCTCGGTGATCTGGCCGCGCAGCTCGCCGACGAGCTCGGCCGGGACGTCCTCGATCTTCGCGCGCATGCGAGCGGAAGGAGCAAGGCCCGGCCGACTGCGCCGACATGGAAACCAGCGAGTTTTCTAGCTCGCCAGGTGGCTGGAATAATGGCCATGGCAGCCCGATCCTCCGCCGATCCCGGAGCCCGACGTGTTCGCGGCGCGGGCCGGGAAGCGCGAGGGGCGGCGCGCAGCGGCGCGAGCCGGTCTGCTAAGGTGCGCGGCCTGATGTCCGCGGACCAGATCACGATCACCTTGCCCGATGGCGCCACCAAGTCCGTCCCGTCCGGGACGACGGTCGCGGAGTTCGTGCGCACGCAGATCGGTCCGGGCCTCGCGAAGGCGGCGCTGTACGCGACCTACGACGGCCAGGCGATCGATCTGTCGCGCGCCCTCGATCACTCGGGGACCCTCGCGATCTACACGCCGAAGAACCCCGAGGCGCTCGAGCTGATCCGCCACGACGCCGCGCACATCACCGCGTCGGTCGTGCAGCGGCTGTTTCCCGGCACCCAGGTGACGATCGGTCCGTCGACCGACGAGGGCTTCTATTACGACTTCGCGCGCGACAAGCCATTCACGCCCGAGGACCTCGAGGCGATCGAGAAAGCGGCGAACGAGGAGATCAAGAAGGACCTCCCGTTCGTGCGCAAGGAGGTCAGCCGGGACGAGGCGCTCGCGCTGTTCGGCAAGCTCGGCGAGAAGTTCAAGCTCGAGATCGTCGAGGACATCTTCACCAAGGGCGCGAAGACGCTGACCCTGTACTCGCACGGCGACTGGGTCGACTTCTGCCTCGGACCGCACGGCCCGTCGACGGGGCGGGTCGGTGTGATCAAGCTGCTGTCGGTCGCCGGTGCGTACTGGCGCGGCGATTCGCGCAACGCGCAGCTGCAGCGCATCTACGGCACCGCGTTCTTCACGCAGAAGGAGCTCGACGCGTGGATGACGCAGCAGGAGGAAGCGCGCAAGCGTGACCACCGCAAGCTCGGCAAGGAGCTCGACCTGTTCGCGTTCCACCCGGCCGCGCCCGGCGCCGTGTTCTGGACCGCGAAGGGCACGACGATCTTCACCCAGCTGTCGACGGCGATGCGCCGCATGTGCCTCGCGAACGGCTACGACGAGATCAAGACGCCGCTGCTCTACAACAAGCTGCTGTGGGAGCGCAGCGGGCACTGGGGCAAGTACCGCGAGAACATGTTCCTCATCCTCGACCCGGAGGCCGACCCGAGCCTGCCCGAGGAAGAGCGCGCGAGCTTCTCGCTCAAGCCGATGAACTGCCCCTCGCACCACCTGTTCTACACGATGAAGCGCCGCAGCTACCGCGAGCTGCCGCTGCGCCTGCACACCCAGGACGTGCTGCATCGCAACGAGGCGACCGGCGTGCTGTCGGGGCTGACCCGCGTGCGGCAGTTCCAGCAGGACGACGCGCACATCTACTTGATGGAGTCGCAGATCCCCGAGGAGGTCTCCGCGCTCACGCAGATGATCGCGAAGGTCTACGCCGCGTTCGGCCTCGAGTTCACGGCGAAGTTCGCGACCCGACCGGAGAAGAAGATCGGTGACGACGCGCTGTGGGACAAGGCCGAGGCCGCGCTCGAGGCCGCGCTCAAGCTCACCGGCCTGCCGTACGAGCTCAAGCCCGGTGACGGTGCGTTCTACGGCCCGAAGATCGACTTCGACGTGGCCGACAGCATCGGCCGCAAGTGGCAGCTCGGCACGATCCAGCTCGACTACGTCGCGCCCGAGCGCTTCGACCTCGGCTACATCGGCGCCGACAACGCCGAGCACCGGCCGGTGGTCATCCACCGCGCGATCTACGGCTCGTTCGAGCGGTTCATCGGCATCCTCATCGAGCACTTCGCAGGGAACTTCCCGGTGTGGCTCGCGCCCGAGCAGGTGCGCGTGCTGCCCGTCGCCGAGCGCCACCATGCGTGGGCCGACGAGATCGCCGGGCGGATGAAGGCGGCCGGCGTCCGCGCCGACGTCGACCGGTCGAACGGCAAGCTCGGCGCGATGATCCGCGACGCGCAGCTCGCGAAGATTCCGTACGCGCTCGTCGTCGGTGACAAGGAGGTCGAGGCCAAGGCGGTGTCGCCGCGCAAGCATGGCACCGGCAAGGACGCCGATCTCGGCCTGATGCCGTTCGAGACGTTCCTCGCGCAGGTCGCGAAGGAAGCCGAGATCCCGTACTAACCCCAGAGACCCGAGCCCGAGCCCGACCTGAACTTCCGTGGTCGCCTCCAGCCGATCACACGATCCAGAAGCGATGCGTCCGACTCGGCAGCCATCGTTCTCGACGGAAGTTCGTCGATTCCAGTGCCAGCGGTGCGCTGGTCGCGCCCTCGGAGCGCGCTTTTCGGGCTCGGGCTCGCGGTCAACGCGGAGCGCTCGCCGTTCGGGACCTCCGCGTACGGTGTGCACCGCGGGGGCGCGCACGTGAACTACGGAGAGGCGCCAGCCGACGTCGAGTACGATGCGTTCCGCGCACGCGCCAAGCAGATCCTGGGCGAGGAGCTGCTCGGGATCCCCGCGGGCTGAGCCGCAGATTTGTCCAAAACGCCTCCCCTAGGTGGGCCTCCCAGGGTACAACCTCGGCCTGCACAGGAGACTCACCAGCCACATGCACGTGTCCAAATGAACGGTCGGCCACCTGGACGTTTCGATCGCCGTCGCCCCGAAGCGGGCCTTCGCATCAACCACCGGATCCGCGTCCCCGAGATCCGCGTCATCCTCGAGGAAGAGCAGCTCGGCATCATGCCGACGCATGAAGCGCTTCGCCTCGCCGAGGAGAAGGGCCTCGATCTCGTCGAGATCTCGCCCCGCGCGTTCCCGCCGGTGTGCCGGATCATGGACTACGGCAAGTACAAGTACGAAGAGGCGAAGAAGAAGCAGCAGGCTCGCAAGCGCGCCTCGACGGTCGAGACCAAGGAGATCAAGTTCCGGCCGAAGACCGAGGAGCACGACCTCGCGTTCAAGCTGAAGCACATCCGCCGCTTCCTCGAGGAGGGCAACAAGGTCCGCCTCGCCGTCGTGTTCCGTGGCCGCGAGATCACGCACCCGCAGACCGGCATGAAGGTGCTCAACCGCCTCGTCGAGCTGTGCGCGGACATCGCCACCGTCGAAGTGACGCCCAACATGGAAGGGCGCCGCATGATCATGGTCATCACGCCCAAGCCAGGCGTGGTGCAGAAGGCGCAGGCCGCCAAGAAGGCGCAGGCCGCCGCTGCGGCCCAGGCCCAGGCGCAGGCCGCTGCTTCCGGCAAGAAGGACCAGCCCGGTAAGCAGGTCCCGCCGCCGGAGGAGGACGAGGACCTCGACGAGGACGCGATCAACGCGGACATCGACGAGGATGAGGACGAGGACGACGCCGGCGAGAGCGCCGGCGCCTGATCAGTCCTTCGTGATGACGCGGGCCTCGGCGAGTGTCGAGCGCCTGCGTCGGACCGTTGCCCCGATCAAGACGACGACCGCGAGCACGGCGAGCGCCAACGCCGCGACCAGGCTCTCGGACGCTTCTCCGATGCCGTTCGCGAGCTGCGTCGCCTTGGTTCCGCCCGCGTTGTTCGCAGCGTCGTCGAACGCGCGCGTCAGCAGCATCCAATAGAGCAGCGGACCCACGAGGACCGCGAGCTCCGCGAAGAGGCAGACCCCTCGCTCCGTGCGGCTGAGGTACGCGGTGACGCTTCGACGCCAACTCTCGAGGCCGGCAACGACGACCAGCGACACCACGACAAGACCGAACACGGCGAGCTTGTACCCCCGGTGTTGGCGGTCGCGATAGCTGAAGTCGACTCGGCGTCGGGAGGCGTCGTCGCTTCGACGGTGTGCGAGGCTATCTGGTCGAGGTCACGAGAGGTCCAACCATTGCACTCCATTGCCGGCAACCATGGATGCAGACGTCATCCTGACCTGCCTCGCGCGGCAAGCGCCCGAGGACGACGGGGACAGGGACGAGAACGGGGCGCTGCCGCGGGCCCAGGTGCGTAGATCGTAACGCCTCGGAGCGGAACGGGCGCGAAAGCACTTGTCCTCGCCGCCTGAGTGGGGCATAAGAGCCACCCTCCGCTCGCGGGGATGTAGCTATGCCCAAGGTCAAGACCCACTCCGGCGCCAAGAAGCGGTTCAAGCGGACCGGCACCGGCAAGTTCAAGTTCGCGCACGTCTTCAAGCGCCACCTGCTGACCAATCGCAGCAAGAAGCGCAAGCGCCAGGCGCGCAATGGCGCCTACGTGCCGGACGCGCATCACCACCAGATCGAAGTTCTGCTTCCGTACAAGGACTAGTGTCATGCCCCGCGCAAAACGAGGATTCAAAGCTCGCCGCCGTCGTAACCGCGTCCTCAAGGCCGCCAAGGGCTTCCGTGGGAAGCGCTCGAGCTGCCATGCGGTGGCGAACGAGGCCGTCCAGCACGCCTGGATGCACATGTACCGCTCGCGCAAGGTTCGCAAGCGCGACTTCCGCGCGCTGTGGATCCAGCGCATCAACGCGGCCGCGCGCGGCCTCGGCATGAGCTACTCGAAGCTCATCGGCAAGCTCGGCACCTCGGGCATCTCGCTCAACCGCAAGATGCTCGCCGAGATCGCGATCAGCGACCCGGTGGCGTTTAAGGCGCTCGTCGCGGCCTAACCCGGGCCTAGGGCCAACCTTTTTTGCACAATCACGGCGGCCCGCGAGGGTCGCCGTTTTTGTTTTGGTGCACTCATGAGCGCAACTGATCTGATCGCAAACCTCGAACGCCTCGGCGACGAGTTCGTCGCCGTGATCCAGCCGCTCGCCGACGAGCAGGCGATCCGCGCGGCGCAGGCGCAGTTCCTCGGCAAGAAGGGGAAGGTGTCCGACGTGATGAAGGAGCTGTCGAAGCTCCCTCCGGCGGATCGTCCCGTCGTCGGTGCGGCGGTCAACAAGATCAAGCAGTCGATCGAGGATCAAGTCGCGCGACGGCTCGGCGAGCTCGCCGATGCAGCGGCGCGCCTCGATCTCGCGCGCACCGTGGACGTCACGCTGCCGGCGCGCCCCGTCGGCGGCGGCCACATCCACATCCTCACGCAGGTCCGCGACGAGGCCGTGAAGATCTTCAGCGAGCTCGGGTTCGTCGTCGCCGACGGGCCGCAGATCGAGACCGACTGGCACACGTTCGAGGCGCTCGCGATCCCGAAGGATCACCCCGCGCGCGACATGCAGGACACGTTCTACGTGTCCGAGGAGATCGTACTGCGCACGCACACGAGCCCGGTGCAGATCCGCACCATGCTCACGCAGCCGCCGCCGATCCGCATCGTCGCGCCCGGCGTCGTCTACCGGCGCGATGACGATCCGACGCACTCGCCGATGTTCACGCAGATCGAGGGGCTCGCCGTCGACGAGGGCATCTCGTTCGCGGATCTCAAGGGTGTGCTGATCCACTTCGTGTCGCGGCTGTTCGAGCGCGACCTCGACATCCGGCTGCGCCCCAGCTACTTCCCGTTCGTCGAGCCCGGCGCCGAGGTCGACATGCAATGCAGCTTCTGCATGGGCAAGGGCTGCCGGCTGTGCAAGGGCACCGGCTGGATCGAGATCGGCGGCGCCGGCGTCGTCGATCCCGAGGTGTTCGCGCACTGCAAGGTCGACAGCGAGAAGTACACGGGCTTCGCGTTCGGCATGGGCATCGAGCGCATGGCGATGCTTCGCCACGGCGTCAACGACATCAAGTTCTATTACGAGGGTGACCTCCGCTTCCTGGAGCAGTTCTGATGCAGGTCCTGTGGAGCTGGGTGCTCGAGCTCGTCGATCTCGACAAGCAACCGACCGTCGAGGAGGGCGCGCGTGCGCTCACCCGCGCGGGGCTCGAGATCGAGGGCATGACGAACCTCGGCGCCGGGTTCTCCGGCGTCGTCGTGGCGCAGGTCGTGGCGAAGCGGCCGCACCCGCAGGCCGACAAGCTCACGCTCGTCGACGTGATCACCGAGCGCGATGGACAGGCGACGCAGGTGGTGTGCGGCGCGCCGAACGTGCCCGCGCCGGGCCGCAAGGTGCTGTGGGCGCAGATCGGCGCGACGCTGCCCGGTGGGCTCACGCTCGCCGAGAAGCCGGTCAAGGGCGTGGTGTCGCCCGGGATGCTGTGCGCCGAGGACGAGCTCGGACTCGGCGACGATCACGCGGGCATCATCGTGCTCGGCGAGGACGACACGACGCCGCTCGGAGCGCCCGCGCAGCAGGCGCTGTTCCTCGATGACTGGATGCTCGAGGTCAACGCGCCCGCGAACCGCGGCGACGTGCTCGGACACCTCGGCGTCGCGCGCGAGCTCGCGTGCGCGCTGCGCGGCAAGCTCGTGCTGCCCGACGTCGATCTGTCGGCGTTCCTGGGCGGGGCGGGGCCGAAGACCAAGGTCTCGATCGAGAGCGGCCTCGCGTGTCCGCGCTACACCGCGCGCACGATCGACGGGGTCAAGGTCGCGCCGTCGCCGCGGCGGATCGCACAGCGCCTGCGCGGCGTCGGCGTGCGGCCGATCTCGAACCTCGTCGACATCACGAACTACGTCATGTTCGAGCTCGGCCAGCCGCTGCACGCGTTCGACGCCGCGAAGCTGACCACCGGCGAGATCGCGGTGTCCGCGGCCGCGGATGGGGAGCAGTTCACCACGCTCGACAACGTGCAGCGCACGCTCGTGCCGGGCGATCTGATGATCCGCGACGGCGCGCGCGGCATCGCGCTCGCGGGCGTGATGGGCGGCCTCGACACCGAGGTCACCGACGCGACCACGCGCGTGCTGCTCGAGAGCGCGAGCTTCTCGTCGATCCTGATCCGTCGCACCGCGCGCCGGCTCGGGCTGCACTCCGAGGCGTCGCATCGATTCGAGCGCGGCGTCGATCCCGAGCTCGCGGCGCTGGCGTCGGCGCGCGCGCTGCGGCTGATGGCGCAGATCGCGGGCGGCAAGGTGACGAGCGAGCTCGTCGACGAGTACCCGCGGCCGCGCCCGCAGACGAAGATCACCGTGCGCATGCCGCGCGTCCGCATGGTCAGCGGCGTGGCGCTCGAGGAGTCGACGTGCCGCGACGCGCTCGAGCGGCTCGGGTTCGGTGTGACCGGCGAGGGCAACGTGCTCGAGGTCGCCCCGCCGTCCGCACGCGCCGACGTCACGCGCGAGGTCGACGTCATCGAGGAGATCCTGCGCGTCGTCGGCTACGAGCAGGTGCCATCGAGCTTGCCGCCGCTGCGCCAGGCACCGGGCGTGCGCGCGCCGGACCGCGGCGACCTCGTGCGCAAGGCGCTCGCGGCGGCGGGCATGAGCGAGGCGATCACGTTCGGCTTCCAGTCCGCGGAGCGCTGCGGCGCGCTCGGGCTGCCGGCGACCGACAAGCGCGCGCAGCCGATCGCGCTGCGCAACCCGATGAGCGCCGACCAGGCGGTGATGCGCACGTCGCTGTTGCCCAACCTGATCGCCGCGATCGCGCGCAACCAGAGCTACGGGCGGCCCGACGTCGCGCTGTTCGAGGTCGGCAGCGTGTTCCTCCGCAAGGGCGAGAGCGTGAGCGACGCGCCGCTGCGCGAGCTCGCCGACGAGCCGACGTGGGTCGCGGGCGTGCTCGCCGGACGTCGCCCCGCGCAGCTGGGCGCGGGGACGCCCTACGACGTGTTCGACGCGAAGGCCTATGCGCTCGAGGCGCTGCGCGCCGTCACGCGGGACGCGGCGGCCACCGTGCGCGCGACCCAGGCGGTGCCGTACCTGCATCCGGGCGTCGCGGGTGCGCTCGTGCTCGCGCGCGATGAGGTGGTCGGTTTGTTTGGCGAGCTCCACCCCGAGGTGCGCAGGCGCCTCGGCGTCGAGGGGCCGGCGTTCGCGTTCGAGCTCGATCTCTCGCGGATCGCGGTCGCTCCGCCGGCGCAGATGAGGCCGATCCCGAAGTTCCCGGGCTCGACGCGCGACGTGTCGCTGCTGCTCGAGGCGTCGATCCCCGCGGCGCGCGTGAGCGCGGTGATCGCCGATGTCGCCGAACCGCTCGTCTCCGGCGTGCGCCTGCTCGAGGACTATCGCGACGCGAAGCTCGGGGAGGGCATGAAGAGCATGCTGTGGTCGATCGCGTACCGCGCGGCCGATCGCACGCTCACCGACGTCGAGGTCGACAAGGCGCACGAGACGATCGTGGGCCGGCTCGTCGAGCGCTTGCCAGCGCAGCGCCGCTGAGATCCCCTCACGCACCGAAGCCGCCACTGCGCGCGCACCACGCGCCACGTGCGCGTGCCGTTGCGCACGTGTCAGCACGTGTCGTGTCGATGTCGTTGGCGTGCGTGCACGAATCGACGACGGTCGTGCGCATGCGTGGACTCCCCGTAGTGGCGTGCTGGTTCGCGATCGTGGGCTGCGGCTCCTCCGGTGGCGGTGACGATGCCGGCGACCCCGATGCGCCCCCCGGCGTGGCCGACGTGCGCGTCGTGCTCGGAGGTGACGAGCTCGCGCCCGAGACCGAGCGCGCGCTGGAGCTCGGCTCGACGCGCGTCGACGGCTTTCACCCCGCGTACGAGCTGACCGTCGAGAATCCTGGCACCGCGGAGCTCGCGCTCGAGCTCGTCATCCCCGAGGGCTTCCTCGCCAGCGCACCCGAGACGCTCGCGCCGGGGGCGACCGCGACGCTCACGCTCGCGATGGCCTCGGAGACCGGCGGGATGAAGCAAGGGCGCGTCGAGCTGCGCACGCCGGTCGCGGGGAAGACGTACTTCGCGTTCGCGCTGACGGGTAACGTCGTCGATGCGTTCGACAACCCGATGTGGACGACGCCGTCGTGGAAGCTGTGGTTCGAAGATCCCGCGGCGGTGAGCTACACCGGCGTCGATCAAGCGGGGACGAGTCAGACCGTCGAGAGCGCGCCCCCGGCGGAGGCGACGCGCAAGTTCCCGACGGTGGCCGCGCTCGCCGCGACGCTGCCCGGCACCGCGTGGCTCGGCACCGAGGTCGCGCCCGCGACCCCCGCCGCGGCAGGCTGGTGGGACGATGGCGTGGGCACGATGGATCGCGGGCACTCGGTGATCCCGCTGTCGTTCGGATCGCTGAACCTGGGCAGCCAGCTCTCCGCGCGCGTCACGTTCGGGTCGCCGAGCTCGACGCAGCTGCGCGGCCTCGGGCTCAACTACACGAGCGAGTCGTACTCGGGGCGAGGGCATGCGATCACGCGGTTCGACTACGCGGCGCAAGAGACCGAGCGCACCTGGTTCTTCGGTAACGCCGTGCGCGGCTCGCCCTCGTACCTCTCGTACGTGGATACGGACGCCGAGCACGTCGCGGACAACTACGACGGCCTGTTCGCGCAGTCGTATCAATCGTTCGGTCGCTCGTCGAGCGAGGTGCACGGACTGCTCAAGATGCTGATCGCGGGCGGCTACATGCCGCGCGCGACGAAGGAGCTGCTCAAGCGTCACGGCCTGTACGCGCCCGCGATGATCACGCTGTTTCGTCAGGCGCTGCCGTGGGTGGCAGCCGATGGCTCGCCGCTGCCGTACGAGCACGAGTTGCGGCATCGCCCCGCGTACCTCTCCAACGGCGACCTCAACAGCTACCTCGACGAGTTCGGCCCGGTGAACAAGGGCTATCACCAGTATCCGAACACGCAGCACCTCTACGACATGGTGCAGGGCGCGGAGGCGCTGACCACCGCACCGCCGACCGGGCTGATCGAGCTGATCGGCGTCGAGCAAGCCGGGACCGCGTGGCAGCTCACCGATCCGCGGATCAAGGTCAACGCGGAGACGTTCGTCACCGTGTGGCCCGATCGGGGGGAGCCCGTCACCGTGCGCGTCGATCTCGGCGAGTCGATCGATCTCGAGGATGGTGACCTCGATTTCACCGCGGACGTCGTCTACCCGAATCAGGCGAGCGCGCTCCGCGTCGAGCGCGAGGGCAAGACCGCGATCTTCCGGATCACCGCGACGCCGGATCCCACGCTGCCGCTGGGGCGCATGCCGGTGCTCCTGCAGGCGCACGTGCGCGGGCTGCGGTCGAATCCGTTGTTCGTGAACATCTACTTCCCACAAGAGGGTCAGATCGACGCGGCCGGCGGGTACTTCAACGTGACGAGCGACCCCAAGCAGGCGGTGTTCTGGAACGCGCGCCCGGTGATCACGACCAGCCTCGGTGCGGCGACCAACGTCGACGGCCAGGTCGGCGCGCCGCTGTCGTTCACCGTGACGTGCACGGATCCAGAGGGCTACCCGACGGCGATCTATCGCCGCTCCGACGAGGGCGGCACCCTCGCGGGCGATACGTATACGCGCACGCCGACGGCGAGCGGCACGTCCAACGCGACCTTCATCTGCTCCGACGGCACGGGCGCCTACAGCAGCACGCAGATCACGATCACCGTGCCGTGATCACGCTTTGCCAGGCGTGAAGGCAACCGGCTGCGATGGCGGCCGGTCGTACGCTGCGAAATGTTCGCGAAGCAGACCCTCACGTCTGCCTCGCTGATCGGCATGCTGCTCGGCCTCGTGGCTCCCCCCGCGCTCGCGGACGGAGAGCTCGAGCCCGACGCGCGCGCCGTCGGCGAGGCTGCACCCGACGACGCCACGACCACGCTGCCCGACGGCGCGCCCGTGCACGTCGTCGTGCCAGGTCCACCGGCCGTGAAGCGTCCGCCGACCGGACGGTTCGCGATCGGCGCCGGCTATCGCACCGACGATGGCTTCGTCGCGAGCGCGGAGGTCGCGCAGGATGACCTGTTCGGCACGGGCAACGCGCTCTCGCTGTCCACGACGATCTCCGAGCGCCGGCAGCTGTTCCTGACGCGCTTCGTGGATCCCGATCTACTCGGCTCGCAGCTGCGCCTGACCGCCGACGTGTACAACAATGTTCGTCAGCTGCCCGGCTTCTGGCGGCAAGCCTCCGGCGGCGCCGTCGAGCTCTCGGCGCCGCTCGAGAAACACCTGCGCGCGTTCGTCGGGTATCGCCTCGAGCTCGTCACCACGAGCGAGGACAATCCGTTCACGTTGTCGAGCAGCGAGCGCCGCGTCGCGCGCGAGAACGAGGTGCTGATCGGCTCTGTGCGCGGTGGCCTCGTCTATGACTCGCGCGACGCGCTGTACGCACCGCGGCACGGTACGCACTACGGCGTCGCGGTCGAGGTCGCCGATCCATCGCTCGGCGCCGACATCCGGCTGCGCAAGCTCGACGTGTGGGCGGACCATCATCGGCCGCTCGGTCCACTCACGCTGCACGTCGGCGGGCGGCTGTCGTCGATCTCGTCGAGCGACGCGCTCGGGATCCCACCGAGCGAGCGGCTCTATCTCGACGGTTCGAGCGAGCTGCGCGGGCTCAAGCCCGGCGCGCTGTCTCCGCTCGGGGGCGAGCACAAGGCCACCGGGCGCGCGGAGCTCGAGGTGCCGCTGATCCCGAAGTACGGGCTGTCGCTCGTCGGGTTCATCGATGCGGCCGCGATCACCGACGGCTCGGTCACGGAGACCGGGGCCTCGGTGGGCGCGGGCCTGCTGTGGCGCTCGCCGATCGGGCCGCTGCGCCTCGACTACGCGGTCCCGCTCGACGGGGGAAAGCCGTCATGGGTGCTCGGCGTCGGAGGCGCTTTCTGAGCGATCGATGACGTGACGCGCCGCCCGCCGGTGCACCATCCTGCACACCGATGTTTCGCGCCGCCGCTCTCGTCACCGTCCTCGCCGCCTGCGGCGACAACTATCCGCTGCAGCCCGACGGGAGCCAGTGCTCGTTCCGCACCGCGGCGGACGAGGTCACGCCACCGCCGCTGTTCACGCCGCGGTGGGCGTTCCGGCCGTGGATCTCGAAGGACATCTCCGACGGCGCCGACACGCGCGCATTCGTCGCCGGCTTCCGCGAACGGGATATCCCCGTCGGTGCGATCGTGATCGATTCGCCGTGGGCGACCCACTACAACACGTTCGTCGTCAACGAGACCCGCTATCCCGACTTCCTCGGGCTCGTCGACGAGCTGCACGCCCAGGACATCCGCGTCGTGATGTGGACGACGCAGATGGTGAATCGCACCGGCTTCGACGTGGAGATCGGCGGAGATGTGTACGAGGGGCCGGCGCCCAACTTCGAGCAAGGCAAGACCTGCGGCTTCTACGTCGACGACGGTGCGACGTACCTGTGGTGGAAGGGGCTCGGCGCGGGCATCGACTTCTTCGATCCCCAGGCGGTCGCGTGGTGGCACCGCCAGCAGGACGCGCTGCTCGACGCCGGGCTCGACGGCTGGAAGCTCGACTTCGGCGAGGAGTACCTCCCCGACACGCTGGCGACCGATGCGGGCACGGTCGCGCTCCAGCAGTACTCCGAGGCGTACTACGCCGACTTCCTCGCGTACGCGCGGAGTAAGCGCCCCGAGTTCGTCACGATGGTGCGGCCGTACGATCAGTCGTACAGCCGTCCCGGGCGGTTCTTCGCGCGCCGCGAGCACGCGCCGGTCGGCTGGGTCGGCGATCAGCGCCGCGACTGGATCGGACTCGCCGACGCGCTCGATCACATCTTCCGCTCGGCGGACGCGGGCTACGTCGTGCTCGGATCCGACGTCGGCGGCTATCTCGATCGCGACGAGGAGGACCTCGGCGGCGATGTCATCCCGTTCGATACGCTCGTGCTCGCACGGTGGACGGCGATGAGCGCGCTGATGCCGTGGATGCAGCTGCACGGGCGCGCCAACATCGCGCCGTGGACCGTGCCCGATCACGTCGACGAGACGGTCGCCATGTATCGCTACTGGGCGACGCTGCACGACGAGCTGGTGCCGTGGATGTACAGCGTCGCGCGCGCGGCGCAGCAAGGGCAGGGCGGGATGCTGCGTCCGATCGGCGACCAGGCCGCGTGGGCGGGCGACTATCGCTACACACTCGGCGACGTGCTGCTCGTGGCGCCGTTGCTCGATGCTACGAACGTGCGGGACATCCCGCTGCCGGCGGGGCGCTGGTACGACTGGTGGCATCCGGAGGACGCGGCGCTCGACGGCGGCCAGACGTTGGCGGCGTATGCGGTGCCCGAGCGCGATCGGTTTCCGCTGTTCGTGCGTGAGGGCGCGATCATCCCGGTCGACGCGGGCTCTACGGTCACCGGGCTGGGCTCGCCCGCGCGCGCCGATGCGCTGACCGTGCTCGTGTGGCCGGCCGCGGCGACCTCGACGTTCGATCTGGTCGACGATGACGACGCGCCGACGCAGATCACCGCGAGCACCGGCGCGATCCACCTGTCGCGCACGCTCGCCCCGACGTATCTCCGGGTCCGCCTCGACACGGCGCCGGCCGGGGTGACGGTGAACGACGCCACGGTGGCCTCCCAGGCCTCGGACGCTGCGCTCGAGGCGGCTGCCGCCGGCTGGCGGTATGACGCCGCCTCGCGCTGGTTGTGGATCAAGGTCCCCGCCGCCGCCACCGCGACCGGCATCGCGATTACCCCGTAGTCCAGGCATCCATTGGAGTTACGGGGATCGCTATAGAATTCAAACGGTTAGTTGCAGCCGGCGGCGGGAGTCGTGTACCGTGATTCCACCATGGCGCGAATGACCAAGGCGGACATCATCGAGGCGGTCTACGAGAAGGTCGGAGGGTTCTCGAAGAAGGAAGCCGCCGAGATCGTGGAGACCGTGTTCAACGTCGTGAAGGAGACCCTGGAGCGGGGCGAGAAGATCAAGATCTCCGGATTCGGTAACTTCGTGGTCCGCGACAAGAAGGACCGCATGGGCCGCGATCCCCAGCGCGCGGTGCCGATCCTGATCCCTGCCCGCCGCGTTTTGACGTTCAAGCCGAGCCAGGTCTTGAAGAACATCCTCAATGGGTTGCCCCCGGTCTGAGGATCGAGTAATCACACTGCCTCTCGACTCGAGGCGTAGCGCAGCCTGGTAGCGCACCAGACTGGGGGTCTGGGGGTCGCAGGTTCAAATCCTGTCGCCTCGACTGAGATGGCCGATCGCCCCCAGCGATCGGCCACACTTATTTCATGCGGCCCCTCGTCCTGTGTTCGAACGATGACGGCATCGACTCGCCGCACCTCGAGCAGCTGGCGCAGCGCATCGAGGAGTTCGCCGACGTGGTCGTGGTCGCCCCCGAGCGGCAGCGCTCGGCGGCGTCGCACGCGATCACGCTGCACAAGCCGCTGCGGCTGACCGAGGTGCGGCCGAACCGGTTCTCGCTGTCGGGGACACCGGTCGACTGCGTGTATCTCGGCGTCCTCAAGCTGGTCGACCGCAGGCCCGCTGTGGTCGTGAGCGGCGTCAACGATGGCTACAACCTCGGCAGCGACGTCTTCTACTCGGGCACGGTCGCCGCGGCGGTCGAAGGCGCGCTGCGCGGCGCCGCCGGCATCGCGTGCTCGATCGCGCCGCGCGCCACGCACGTCGACGAGGCGATCCGCTTCGCGGCGGAGGTCGTGCGCGCCGCGGTCGCCGAGCCCATCCCGGCGGGCACCGTCCTCAACGTCAACATGCCGGGCAACGGCAGCGATGCGTATCAATGGACCATGCTCGGCCGTCGACTCTACGCCGACGATGTCGCCGAGCGCCAGGATCCGCGCGGGCGCCCGTACTACTGGGTCGGCGGCGGCCCGGCGGGGCACGACGAGGTCGAGGGCAGCGATTGCATGGCCATCGAGCGCGGCTGGAACAGCATCACGCCCATGCACCTCGACCTGACCGATCGCACTCGCATCACGAACCCGCCATGGCAGCTCGAAGGCTTCCGCGTGATGGTCGGCCCGGGGTAGGCTGCACGCGATGACG
>DATLHR010000668.1:0-4792 GCA_035539815.1 Kofleriaceae bacterium | reverse complement strand
ACACCGAGGTAAACGCGTGACGTGACCGCGTTACACGTCGATGACCCGCCGAGGTCGCCGCTCCCCGCGATGGGGGGCGCGGTCCTCGAGGGCGCGTTTGGCGAACGCCGGCAGGTCACCGGTGCCGCGAACCTCGCCGTGCGCGCGGTCGGCAAGGATGCGGGCGTCGCGCTCGCGCGCCGGCTCACCGCCGACAAGGAGCTCGCGGTCCGCCTCGCCGGTGCGCGCGTGCTCGCGCACCACGGCGATCGCACCGCCGCGACCGCGGTCGTCGTCGATGCGCTCGCGACCCCCGCAACCGTGCCGACCGCGCGCACGGCGACGTTCGCGGCCCCGGCGCGCATGGCCCAGCGATCGTCGGCGAGCGCGCGATCGAGGGCGCGCGCGGCGAGGTCGGCGCGCTTGACGCTGATCGCGGCCTCGGCGGCGACGAGCGGATCCGCGTCGGTCTCGGCGAGGCGCACGAGGTCGTCCGTGCGCTTGGCGGCCGCGAGCAGCTCGACGCCGGCGAGGCGCACGGCGAGCGCGCGGTCCTCGAGGGCGCGTTTGGCGAACGCCGGCAGGTCACCGGTGCCGAGCCGCGCGAGCGAGGAGGCCGCCGCGGCGCGCACGCCCTCGTCGGGATCCTTGAGCCGGCGCGCGAGCACGGCGGCGGCGGCGGTGATCTTCAGCTGTCCGAGCCAGCGGATCGCGGCCCGGCGTACGCGCGGATCCGGGTCGCTCGCGGCGGCCTGGAGGTCGGCGGCGGCGAGCTTGCCCACCTTCTTGCCGATGCCTTCGATAACGATGCGGCGCGCCTCCGCGTCCTCGGAGCGCAGCAGCTGGCTCGCGAGCTCGGGCGCTTGCTGATAGCCGCGCAGGATCGCGATCGCCGCGGCGCCGGCGACCCGGTCGTCGTTGTCCTCCATGCGCTCCGCGACCACGTCGGCGAGGGCGTGCAGCTCGTTGGCCTCGACCGCCTGGATCGCGGCGACCTTCATCTTCACCGACGGTGACGCGAGCGCCTGCTCGATCGTCGCGATCGCGAGCTCGCGCAACAGGTCGCGGTCGTCCGCGCGGATCGCGTCGTGATAACCGGCGTACGCCTTGGCGATGCCGTCGCGGTCGCCCTGCGCGAGGGCGGCGCGGATCCGCATCTGCCACAGCCCCTCGTCCTTGGGGTGGGCGGCCAGCCCCTCCTCCGCGGCGCGTGCGGCGCCGGCGTAGTCCCCCTTCTCGTAGAGGGCGACCGACTGCTTGTTGCGGCTCGCGCAGGCGGCGAGGGTGAGGAGAAGGACGAGCACGGTTCGCATGGTGGGAGACTCCGGTCCGAGCATGACACAGAGACAGTGCAGTCCATTGCGCCGGCGGTTACGCCCCTCCGCGCCGTGTTATCAACTACCGTCGTGCCGATCCGCGGATTCTTGTTCGATCTCGATGGGACGCTCGTCGACTCCGAGCGCGAGAGCGGCGAGGCGATGGCGCGAGCGCTGCTGGCCGGGCAGGGCATCGAGGTGACGCAGTACGATCGTGACTTCGTCGTGGGGAAATCGTGGGTTGCGATCTTCGAGAGTGTGAAGACCCGCTACCCGCAGCTCGCGTGGGACATGCACGAGCTCATCAAGCAGACCGCGCAGCACCGCGACCAGGTGATCGCGGAGCACGGGATCGGCGTCATGCCGGGCGCACGCGAGGTGCTGGCGTGGACCCGCCCGCGCGCCCTGGTCACCGGGAGCTCGCGGGTCGAGGTCCATCAGGTGCTGCCGCTGATCGCGGATCCGGCCTCGTTCGAGGTCATCCTCGCCGCCGAGGACGTCCCGCGTAGCAAGCCCGCGCCCGATGGCTATCGCATGGCGCTGGCCCGGCTCGGGCTGGCGCCGCACGAGTGCGTCGTGATCGAGGACTCGACCGCCGGGATCTCGGCGGGGCTCGCGGCCGGCTGCATCGTGGTCGGCGTCCGCGCCGGTAATTTCGGCGGCTGGGACCAGTCGCACGCGCACCGGCTGATCGACTCGCTCGACGCGTTCACCCCCTCCCTTGTCGACGAGCTAGCCGCCATCGACCCGCGGGACTATGGTTCGGCCATGGCCGGCCCGGAGCGCACGCCGTGAAGCTTCCCGCCGAGGTCACGATCTACGAGGTCGGGCCCCGCGACGGCCTGCAGAACGAGGCGCGCCAGGTCCCGACCGCCGACAAGCTGAAGTTCATCGAGGCGCTCGTCGGTGCGGGCATCCGCTCCATCGAGATCACGAGCTTCGTGTCGCCGAAGTGGATCCCGCAGCTCGCGGACGCCGCCGAGGTCGCGCGCGGCGTGACGCGCCCGCCGGGCGTTCGCATGAGCGCGCTCGTGCCCAACCGCCGCGGCCTCGAGACCGCGCTCGCGTCGGGGATGAAGGAGATCGCGGTCTTCCTGAGCGCGTCGGAGACGCATAACAAGAAGAACATCAACAAGACGATCGCCGAGGCGCTCGCCGCGTTCGACGACGTCATCCCGCACGCGCTCGCCGCCAAGGTCGCGGTGCGCGCGTACGTGTCGACGGTGTTCGGCTGTCCGTACGAGGGCGAGGTCGATCCCGAGCGCGCTGTCGAGCTCACCGGCCAGCTCCGCGACAAGGGCGTGTATCAGGTCTCGCTCGGCGACACGATCGGCGTCGCGAACCCGCGGCAGACCGAGGACGTGCTCGGACGCGTGCTCGCGAAGCATCCGGCCGAGTCGGTCGCCGTGCACTTCCACGACACGCAGGGCACCGCGCTCGCGAACGTGCTCGTCGCGCTGCAGATGGGGATCACCACCGTCGACAGCTCGGCCGGCGGGCTCGGCGGTTGCCCGTATGCACCCGGCGCCGCCGGTAACCTCGCCACCGAGGATGTCGTCGCGATGCTGCACTCGATGGGCGTCGCGACCGGCATCGATCTCGACAAGCTGACCGAGGCGTCGCGCACGGCGGCGACGTTCGTCGGCCACGAGCTACCATCGAAGTACCTCAAGGCGCACCTCGGCAAGCAGGCGCGCGCGCGCCGGCAAGCAGAGCGCGCCGGTTCGTAACGTAGTAGCGTCCGCGCATGGCTGACGTCCTCGTCGAGAAGCGCGGCACGACCGCGTGGGTCACGCTCAATCGTCCCGATGCGCGCAACGCGCTCTCGATCGCCGTCAATCGGCAGCTCGTCGATGTCGCGTTGGACCTCGAGCGCGACGGCGAGGTGCGCGCGATCGTGATCACCGGTGCCGGTGACAAGGCGTTCTGCGCGGGCGCGGATCTCAAGGAGCGCAAGGGCGTCCCGGCGGCGGAGACGCAGCCGTACCTCGACGCGATCGGCGACGCGATCAACGGCGTGGGCGCGATGCGCAAGCCGACGATCTGCGCGATGAACGGCTCCGCGTACGGCGGCGGGCTCGAGCTCGCGATGGCCTGCGACTTCCGGATCGCCGTCGAAGGCATGGAGGCCGGGCTGACCGAGGTGCGGCTCGGCATCATGCCTGGCGCGGGCGGCACGCAGCGCCTGCCGCGGCTCGTCGGCGAGGCGCGCGCCAAGGAGCTCATCATGCTCGGCCGCCGGATCCCGATCGCGCGGGCGCTCGAGATCGGCCTCGTCAACCAGGTCGTGCCGCGCGCGCAGCTGCACGCCGCCGTCGAGGCGATGGTGAACGAGCTCGCAGGTTGCGCGCCGCTCTCGGTGGTCCAGGCGAAGTCGGCGATCGAGCGGGGCTATGGCCTGCCGCTCACGCAGGCGCTCGAGATCGAGCGCGAATCCTATGAGGTCACACTGTTCTCCGAGGATCGCGACGAGGGCCTCGCCGCGTTCGCCGCGGGCCGCCCGCCCAACTACCAGGGCCGATAGCTGCTGCGCAGGGCTCGTACACGCGCTGTCGCTGGGGGACGTGCCTGGGGCCTCTCCTCTCCAGCGAGGGTGGTGCCGCTCCGCCGGGGGATTTCGATCCGGCGGCTTGGCTGGCTACTCGAGTGGCCTGGGGGGTGCACTGAGCCGTGGCATGCGCGCCATCGAAACCCTCATGAAGCGGCTGGGGCTCGTGAAGCTGAGTGACTACGGGCTGGTGCTCACCCCCGAGGGGCGCGTGATGTCGATGCGGCCGGCCGTCCTCGATGATGGGTTCGGCGGCAAGATCGTCGGCTGGCAGGACAGCGACCTCGCGACCGCCGAGCTCGAGCCGTGGCCGGCACCGTGCGCACCGATGCCGAGGCCCGCCGCCGTCGCGGCGCCGCCGATGCCCAGCCTTCCCGGCCCCGCGACGATCGCAGCCTCGGCGGCATCGCCCGTTGCACCTCCATCCTCCACCGTGACACCGGTCGTGCCACCTGCGCCCGCGCCGGTTGTGGCGGCTCCGCCGGAAGAGGATGATTGGGAATGGACGATCGCCATGGCCAGAGCGCGTGCGGCGGCGGACGAGACGGAGCACGCCTTGGCGCCGCCCCCTCCCGCACCCGCGCGGACCGTGAGGTCGACGATGCAGCCGGCCGCTGCAGCGTCGACGGAGAAGCCGACCGCGAGGATGAGTGCCGTCAGGGCGAGCGCGCCGCGCATGGCGCGCGGCACCCCGGCGCCATTCCCCGCCGCGGCGTCCACGACGTCGCCGGCGACCGTGATTCCGGTGCCCTCGCTGCCGAGCGTGAACCGCGCGTCGGCCGCGCAGCTCGCGCCGGTCGTGCGCTCGCCGAAGGTCACGCGCAACGCGGTCCCGCGCACGGACTTCGAGGACACGGTCGTGTCGATGCCGCCGGCGCCGCCGTCGGAGGACACGGTGCCGAGCATCGCGCTGCCGGCGACGCGCGGGCCGTTGCCCAGCGTGAAGCGG
>DATLHR010000667.1:0-14600 GCA_035539815.1 Kofleriaceae bacterium | reverse complement strand
CGTGCAGGACGCGGCGCGCGTCGGCGTCGACGGCTCGACCATCCCGAACCAGATCCCGCGGCTACATGGCCTCGATCCCGCGCAGGCCGCCGCCGAGGCGCGGTTCGCCGCGGCGTACGAGCGCCTGCGGATCGCGCTCGTACGCCGCGGCGAACCGCGCCTCGGCGGCGGCCTGCGCGGGATCGAGGCCATGTAGCCGCGGGATCTGGTTCGGGATGGTCGAGCCGTCGACGCCGACGCGCGCCGCGTCCTGCACGCCGTCGCGGTTGGCGTCGACGTTGAACGACGTGTCGCCGACGAGCGGCTGACCGGTGCGCGCCGTGACGATGTCCGCATCATTCGCGACGTTGATCGGCCCGGTGACGTGCTGATCGCTCGCGACCTCGGTCCTCGTGTCGACCACGGCCGTCGCGTTCGGTGCCGCGGGGTTCGCGTCCACGGTGGCCGCCGTGTTCGCGTTCACAGCCGCCGGAGGGTTCGTGTTCACCGCGATCGCCGCGTTCGCGTCCACCGCGCTCGCCGTGTTCGAGTCCACCGTCGCCGCGACGTTCGAGTCCACCGCCGTCGTGGTGTCCACCGTCGTGCTCGGGGTCGCCGTGTTCACGCTCGGGCTCGCCGTGGTCGTGTCGGCGCGCGTCGTGCTCGGCGCGTTGATCCGCGTGTTGACGTTGGTATTCGGGTTGGTGTTCGTGTCGGCGTTCGCGCCGTGCGACGCGTTGTTGTAGTCGCTACCGAGCGCATCGCCGCGCCCGCCGCCGAGGCTGTCACGCGCACCGCGGAGCGCGGCTTCGCCCACGTTGCGCCCGAACCGCACGAACTTCTCTTCCTGCGACCCCTGATACGTCGTCGGGTCGATCGCCGTGGTGACGACCGAGCCGATCGCCTGCGAGGCGGCCGCGGCGGACGCACGGCCGTACCATCGATCGGACTGCGGGAGCGGGTCGCCGGCGGCCGACGCGACGCTGCCGGCGAGCGCGCCGGTGAACATCGCCTTGCCCGTGCGCTGCGAGACGCCCTTCGCCCAATCGACGAGGTCACCCTTGTAGAGCGACGGATCGAGCATCGCGTTGATCACCTCTTCCGAGCCGCTCTCGAGCGCCTCCTCGAGGGCCTCGCTCACGATCTTCGCGATCAGCCTGTTGTTGCCGCCGGCCATCTGACCGACGGTCTCGGTGAGCTTGTTGATCTTCTCGATGTGAACGATGCCGCTCGCGGCCGCCTCGGCGATCACCGCCGCGGTCTCCTGCACGATCTCCTCGTTGGACATCGAGGCGCCGCGGATCAGCATCTTCGTGCTGACGCCGGCGAGGCCCGAGATCAGCGCGACGACCGCGGGGGCTGCGGTACCACCCGACGCGACCGTGATGACCGCGCCGACGGCGACGGTGACCGCGGTGCTCGCGACATCCGCCGTGGCGTCCTTCGCCTCCTGGAACGCCTTGAGATCGCCCTCCTGCCAGTCGGAGACGCCGCGCAGCTCGGCCATCATGGCGCGGTCCATCGCCTCGCGCTCCGGCGAGCCGGGCGGGAATTTGTCGTAGTCCTTGAACCGCGGGTCGTTCCGGATCGCGAGGTACTTCTCCTCGATCTCGCGGTGCGTCTGATCGAGCCGCTGGCCCGATCCGCTCCACAGATCGGTGAGGCCGTTCGCGATGTCCGTCGACTTCACGCCCGTCGCCGCGGCAGCGGGGCTCATGATCCACATCGCCGCGGTCCCGACCCAGCCCGACTGCGTGCGCTCGAACGCGTAGTCCTCGGCGAGCCGCTGCCGCATCTCCTCGATCGTCGTCGGGTTGCCCTTCAGGGCCTGGCGCAGCTCGTGGCCGGCGCGACCGCTGGTCTCGCCCTGGACGTCGGCGACGAGGTCCGCGCCCGGGCGCTTACCGAACTCCTCCGCGGCGGCCGCGTACTCCAGCTGGATGCGGGCGATCTCTTCCTTGTCCTTGCCCTGCAGCCGCTGCTTGAGCAGATCGTCGTCGGTGCCGATGCCGAGGAAGCCCTCGTTCATCGCGTAGTACAGCGCGAAGCCGTCGCTCATCCGGCCCTGCGTCGCGAGCTGCTTCGCCTTCTCCCGGTCGAGCTCGTCGAGCTCCGAGTCGATCATCTGCTCGAACGTCTGGCCGCTCTTGCCGTACAGCTCGTTGTAGCGGGCGATGATCGCGTCGCGCTCTTCCTTGCTCTGGGCGCCCTCGAGCGCCTGGTAGATCGCGGCCCGGTCGGTCCCGAGGCCCTGCGCCGCCGCCGCCATCTTCGCCGCCTCGGCGCCTGCCCTGTCGCCGGCCATGATGAACCGCGCGACGTCCTCCTCCTTGCCCTCGAGGTCCGCGTTGACGTCGGCCATCAGGTCGCGGCCGGTGCGCGTCCTGTACGCCGCGATCAGCGCATCCCGCTCCTGCTGGGTCTTCGCCGACTCGAGCGCTGCATACAGCGCCGTGTTGTCGGTCCCGAAATCGGTGCCCGGGGTGACGCCGAACGCCGCCATCATGGGACCGGCGAACGGCACGCCGACCGAGATCACGGCGCCGCCGACCGCATCGCGCACGGCCTTGCGATCGGCACCGAACGTGTCGGCCACACCGTCGGCCATGTCGGTGAGGAAGCCGCCGTGCATCGCCGCGTCCGCCTCGACCGCCGCGATCTCGGCCTGGTCCCCCTTCGCGTACGCGCGCGCCTTGTCCTTGTCGAACCCCGACAGCTCGCCCTCGAGCATGTCGTCGAGCTTCTGGCCGGTCTGCCTCTCGTACTCTCGGGTGACCTGGCGGCGCAGCTCGGGATCCGTGATGCCCTTGAGCGTGTCGTGGAGCTTCTGGGTGTCGGTGCCAAAGCCCGCCGACGCGTTGTGCAGCTGCGCGACCGCGATCTGGACCGGGTCCGTCGACAGCAGCGCCTTGGCTTCCTTGAGCTCCTCACCGGCCAGCTCGTCCTCGAGGACGTCGTCGAGGTTCTGTCCGTTGCTGTGCTGGCGGAACGCCTCCTTGATCGCCGCGATCTCTTCGGGCGTCTTGCCCTTGAGCGCTTCCTGGATCGCGCGCTCGTCGGTGCCCCAGCGATCCGTGGCGGCGAGGATCGCCGAGGCCGCGGCCTTGACGTCCTTGCTCTGCGCGAGCTGCCGGACCCTGTCCTCGTCGAGCACCGGGCCCTGCGGCGTGACCCGGAAGTCCTCGGGCCGCACGCCCTCGCTCGCCATGCCCTCGTTGGCGAGCACCTTGCTGAGCTTCTCGCCGGTCTGCTTCTCGTACTCCGCGATCACCCTCGCGCGGAGCGCGGGGTCGGTCATCGACGCGAGCGTCTCCCGGACCTTCCTCTCGTCGGTGCCCCAGCCCTGCATCGCGCTCTGCAGCGCCGCGACGCGCGACTGCACGGGATCCTGGCTAAGCAGCGCCTTCGCCTCCTTGAGGTCATTGCCGCCCATCTCCGAGGTCAGGTCGGACTCGAGCGAGCGACCGGTGCGCGCCTGATACGCCGCCTTGATCGCCGCCATCTCCTCGGGCGACTTGCCCTGGAGCGCGCGCATCACCTTCTTCTCGTCGGTGCCCCAGCCGTCCATCGCCTGGAACAGCTCGTCCGCGGCGCCGGCGGTGCGGCGCTGGAGCTCTTCCTTCTTCGCGCGCTCGGCGGCCGCAGCGGCCTCCTGCTGGCGCTTCTCCTCGGCGAGGCGCGCCTTTTCGGCGTCCGCCTTCTGCTTCTCCTCGGCGGCCTTCGCGGCGGCCGCGGCGGCTTCTTCCGCCGCGCGCTCCTGTGCGAGCTGCGCCGCGCTCTTCTCCAGATCGGCGACGGACTTGTCGCCCTGCGCGTGGAGCTCGGCGACCGCGGTGCCCGCGCGCTCCTTGGTCTCGCGGTCCTGCGCCTCGAGGGCCGCCTTGTTCCTCCGCTGGAGCTGCGCGATGACGGCGTCGATCTTCCGCTCGGAGTCGGCGGCCTTCGCGGTGATCCGGTCCAGCGCCTTCTTGCCCTCGGCGCGCACGGCGGCGATCCGCTGCTGCGTCTGGCGCTCGGCCGCGGCCTGCGAGTCCGCGACCTCCTGGCGCACGCTCTGCTGCGCGTCGGTCACCGCCTTCTCGATCTGCTCGCAGACCTTGTTCGCTTCCGCGTCGAGCTTCGCGAGCTCGCGCGCCGCGGTCGGCCCGTCGAGCTTGATCACGAGGTCGTCGTGCTGCTGCTGGATCTTTCTCCTGGTCTGCGTCTCGACCGCGTCGATGCGCGCGAGCGAGTCCTTCTCGAGCTGGTTGAGGCGGACGTTCGACTCGTCGGTCTTGGCCGCCATCTCCCGCTTCGACGTCTCGATGAACCTCTGGACCTCGGCGAGCATCGTCCGGCGCTCGGCATCGGCCTGCGCGATCGCGTCGGCGAGCTGCCTCTGGAGTTGCGCGCGCGTCGTCTCGAGGCGGGCCTTCAGCCCGTTCACCTGCGCGGCGGCCTTCGCCTTCGCGGCGTCCGCCATCCGATGCGCGTTCGCGAGCTTCGCCTCGGCCTCGCGCGCGCCCCGCGCCTCGGCGGCGCGTGCATCAGCGGTCGCCTTGCGCGAGGCGGCCGCGGCGCGCTGCTCGCCGCCCTCCTCCTTGCGCAGCGACGCCGCCTGCTGCCGACCGCGCGACCGGATGCTCGCGGCCTCGCGCGACCCGGCGCGCTTCGCGCTCGCCGCCTCGCTCTTGCCCTTGTCCTCGATGCGCGCGGCCTCGGAGTCTCCCGCCGTGGTCACGCGGTGCTGCTCGCCGCGGCTCGCGGCCTCGGCCTTGTCGAGCTCGGCCTTGTTCTGCGCCTCGCTCGCCTTCTTCTTGTCGGCGATCTTCTTCTCGAGATCCGCGTTCCGCTTCGCGACCTCCGCGGCGAGCGCGGCGTCCTGCGCCTTGATCTCGTCGGCGAGCTTCTGCTTCTCGCCCGCGAGCTTGGTCTTGAGCTCGGTGCGCTGCTTCTCGACCTCGGCCTTGAGCGCCTCCGACTTCGTCTTGAACGCCGCCTCGAGCTTCGCCTTGACCTCGGCGATGCTCTTCGCCTTCTGGACCCGCCTCGCCTGCGCCGCCTGGCGCTGCTGGTGCTGCGCCTGATCACCACGCGTACGCGCCGCCGCGAGCCGCGCCTGGCCCGAGGACCGGCGGCGCGCCACGTGCTGCTGCCCACCGGAGGTGACGCGCGCGGCCTGAGAGGTCGTGCGCTGCTGCACCGCGCGCTGCTGGCGCGCCGCGGTCTGCTGGATCTGGCGCCGCTGCTGCTGCGCGGCGTGCAGATCTTGCTGCGCGTCGGCGACGTGCTGATCGAGCTCCTGCTCGTGCTGCTCCTCGCCGCCGAGCTCGCGATCCGCCGCCTGCGCACCCATGACCTGATCGGCGAGCTGATCCGCTTCGCGCTCGTACACGTCATCGGCCGGACCGACGCGCAGGCCGTTGCGGAACGGGTTCAGGAACACGGGCTCGCCGTGATCCATCGGCGGCGTCGCGCCCGCCATCCCGCCGTCGTTCGCGCTCGCCGGCAGCATCGCGTTGCTCGGCTGCGCGGGGGCCTGCGCCTGCGGCTGCGCGGTGTTGGCGTCGCGCGTCTGGACCGCCGGCCTCACCTCGGCCGCACGACCGACCTGCGTCGGCTGTGCCGGCCGCGCGTCGGG
This sequence comes from Kofleriaceae bacterium, assembly GCA_035539815.1. GTDB lineage: Bacteria > Myxococcota_A > Polyangia > Haliangiales > Haliangiaceae > JABFXX01. The sequence continues at coordinate 9,001 of DATLHR010000667.1, read as the reverse complement.
ACGACCGTCGCCGTCGGCGTCGGTGCCCACCTGCTCGCGGTGATCGATGATGCCGCGGACGATCGCGCCCGCGCCGAACGCACCGAGCGCGCCGAACAGCAGGCCTCTGCCGCCGCCCCGCTTCTGGCCGATCGCCGCGCCCAGCGCACCGCCGAGCACGGCCGCGGTGGCGACGGCGCCATGGCCGTGCCCCTGCTCGTTCGTCGCATCGTGCGCGGTCTCGTGGTCCGCGCTCGCCGTCGGATCCACGTCGTGGAACTGCAGCTCCGCCGGAGCTTGGCTCGTGTCCGCCGCGCCGTTCCCCATCACCGCGCCGAGCACGTGCTCCGCGACGTTCGCGCTGCCGTCGTTCGCCGCCTGGCCGCCCGTCAGCGCGCCGAGGACCTGCATCGCCGGGTTGTCGCCGACGTTCGCGCTCTGTCCGCCGCCGCCGATCGTCTGGCCTCCGGTCGGTGCTCCTGTCACGGCACCGAGGACCTGCATCGCCACGTTCGCCGGAGTGCCGCCGCCGGTCGTCTGCCCGCCGATCGGCGCTCCAGTCACCGCGCCGAGGACCTGCATCGCCACGTTCGCCCCGCCACCGTTCGCGGTGCCGCCGTCGTTCGTCTGCCCGCCGATCACGGCGCCGAGCACCTGCATCGCGACGTTCGCGCCGACGCCATTCGCGTGCTCGCCACTCGCGTGCTCTCCGTTCGCGTGCTCGCCCATCGCCGCGTCGAGCGCCTCGCCTGGGTTCGCGCGCTCGTCGCTCGCGCCGGTGTCCTTCGCCTCCTCGTGACTCTCCTCGTCCTCGTGCTCGCCCTCCTCGCGATCGCCGTTGACCTCGCGGAACAGCTGCATCGCGAACTCGGCGCCCTGCGTGCTCGGAGCGCTCGGGACGAGCCGGTTCGACGATCCGTTCGCGTCGCCGAGGGCGAGCCTCGCCATGCGCGTGACAGCGTTGGCGTTCGTCTGTGCATCGGCCTCGTGCTCGCCGCCCTCGTGGTCGGCGTCGACGCGACGCTGCTGTTCGAACTCCTCGGAGAGGAGGTCGGGTCGGAACGCGTGGTCCCGGTCGTTGCGGTGGAGCTTCTCGGAGTGGTTTTCGCCGCTCACCAGGATCCCTCGGGGAGTCTTCAGTTATACGTACTTGGAGCCCTCGGCTCCCCTCGTATCCCCAGGGAAATCATATCGATCTCCGATCGACCTGAGGGGCGGCCGGCCGGCTTGTTTGCAAGTGACCTAACCCCGTAGGACCATGGGCGAACCTTCCGACGACCCGATTCTGGCGACCGCCGCGCTCACGCGCCTGTGGCTCGCCGCCGACCGCCTGGGGATCGACGCGGCCCCCTTGCAGCAGCGGGTGGGAGAAGTCGTACCCGCCATCGCGGCCGGCGCGTGGGTCTCGCTGGACAGCGATGACCGCCTCGCGATCTGTTGCACGCAGACCGCGGCGGGCCCCGGCGTCCCGATCCCGCGGACCGCATACGCGCGCCGGTTCGAGCTGGAGCTGGATCGCGAGGGCCAGGTGGCGGAGGTCGTCACCGCGCTCGGCCGGCGCGCATACACGGATGACCAACGCGTCCTCGCCGAGGCAGGCATCCCGAGCGAGGTGATCGGGCAGCTCGGCGAGCTGGTCGACGTGATGGGCGATGGCAGCTGCGACGGTCTCGCGCGCCGCCGCGCTACCACCGGCGAGACGTGGTTCGGCATCGTCGCGTATGACGCGATCTCGCCGGGGCCCGAGGCCGACGACGTTCGCGACCTCACGGGTGCTCGCCTCGTCTCGCTCGCCAATGCGATCGCCGTCCATCCGGCGCAGGTCGCGATCCTCGCGCAGCTACACGCGCACGCGCATCGGGGATTCTCCGTGACGTTCGAGCTCGGCGCACGCGGCCTCGTGCCGGTGCTGCGCGTCGCGTATACGAAGGTCCCCTGGCCGGACGTCGTGCGCGTCGCCGAGCGCCTGCGGCCGGTGCCCGCGCAGGCGCCGCGCCTCGGCACGTTCGCCGGCGCCTTCGCCGCACCACATGCCTCGACGCTCGAGCTCGCGTACGTCCCCAACGGAGTCGCGCGCGTGCGAGTGTGGGTCGACGCCACATGATCGCCGCGACGTTCCGCCAGCAGCTCAAGCGCGTGCGCCTTCACGCCCAGATCGCCGTGCTGTCGAGCAGCGACGATCCTCCAGCCGACGCGATCGCCGGTGCGCGCGCCGAGCTCGCAGCGATCGAGGCCGCGCTCGCCAGCACGCGTGACGATCCGGCGCGCCCCGACGCGCAGCTCGCCGCCGCGCTGCGCCTCGAGCCCGACGAGCTCGACTTCGTGTGGGCGGTCGTCGCGCGCGCCGTCGATCCGCGACTGCTCGCGCTGCTGCAGGTCGTGTGCGGCACCGACGTGCGCCGCGGACTCTCGCTCGCGCACTACGCGACGATCGCCGGCCTCGACGACGATCGCAGCCAGGCACTCGCGCAGCTGCTCGCGCCGTCGCATCCCCTGCGCCGGTTCCAGTTCCTCGTCGGTCACGACGACGTGCCTGTCGATGCGTGCACGCCGCTCACCGTACCGCCGCGGCTGTGGGCGTTCCTGCAGGGCGACGACACCCCCGAGGAGCGGCTCGCGAGCACCGGCGGCAGGGTGCTCGCTCTCCACGATGCGCACCTCGACGACGGGCAGAAGGCACAGCTCGCCAAGATCACGCAGGCGCTCGGTTCGCTCGATCCCGTCGTGATCGTCGTCGAAGGGCCGACCGGCGCGGGCCGGCGCACCGCGATCGCGCTCGCCGCGGCCCACACCAAGCGGCAGGTGCTCGCCGTCGATCTCTCGCGGCTGCCGCCGTCGATCGCCGCGCTCGAGGCCACGCTCGCGGCGCAGCTGCGCGAGTGCTTGCTCGCCGACGCCATCCCGGTGGTCGCCGAGATCGACGAGCTCGTCGGCGGCGAGACCGATCCGAAGGCCCGGCTACACGCCCTCGCGCGCGTGCTCGAGGCCGCGCCCGGTCCGGTCGCGATGACCTCGAAGCTACCGGGGCTCGACGTCAAGCTCCGCGGTCGCCGCGTGCTGCGCATCGCGTGGCCGGTGCCCGAGACCGCCGCGCGCAAGCAGCTGTGGCTGCGCGCGCTCGACGACGATGCGGCGACCGTCGAGCGCGGCCTCGACGAGCTCGCGCTGCGCTATCGCATGGGCGCGGGCACGATCGCCGCGGGTGCCGCTGCTGCACGCACGCTCAAGGAGGCGCGCGGCCACGCCGCCGTGCTCGAGCTGCACGATCTGCAAGAAGGCATCCGCACGAACATCGCCGAGCGCATGGGCGAGCTCGCGACGCGCGTCGAGGTCAAGCAGACGTGGAACGACCTCGTGCTGCCTCCCGAGACGCTCGACGACGTGCAGGGCCTCGTCGCGCGCATTCGCCACGCGCACCTCGTCTACGAGCAGTGGGGCTTCAAGCAGAAGATGCCGCGCGGCATCGGCGTCGCCGCGCTGTTCAGCGGCCCGCCCGGCACCGGCAAGACGATGGTCGCCTGCCTGCTCGCGCGCGAGCTCGACCTCGAGCTCTATCAGGTCGACCTCTCGAAGGTCGTCTCCAAGTGGGTCGGCGAGACCGAGAAGCAGCTCGCGCGGATCTTCGAGGCCGCGGACGCCGGGCACGCGTTGCTGCTGTTCGACGAGGCCGACTCGCTGTTCGCCAAGCGCACCGAGGTCAAGTCCGCGGTCGATCGCTACGCGAACCTCGAGGTCAACTACCTCCTGCAGAGGATCGAGAGCTTCGGCGGCGTCACCATCCTGACCACGAACCTCGACACCAGCATCGATCCCGCGCTGCGCCGCCGCCTCGCCAGCCACATCGTGTTCCACGCCCCCGAGCAGGCGGAGGCCGAGCAGCTGTGGGAGCGCATGCTCGCGGTCGGCGCGCCCGTCGCCAGGCCGCTCGCGCTCGACAAGCTCGCCAAGGCGTTCCCGGCGATGGTCGGCGCGAACATCCGCAACGCCGTGCTCGCCGCTGCGTTCATGGCCGCGGCGGAGGGCGCCGCGATCTCGATGTCGCACCTCGAGCGCGCCGCGCGCGGCGAATACCGCGCGATGGGACGCGCGCTGTGATGACCTAGCCACAAGACCGGGCGCGAGCCCTGTCTCGCTGACGGATCGCGCGGTAGAACGATGCCGCCGTGAGCAGCCTCCGCTCCTCCCTGGCCTACCTGCGGCCGTATCGCAGGCAGATCATCATCGGGCTCGTGATGCTCGCGGCCACCAACGCCGCGTACCTCGGCGTGCCCGCCATGATGCAGCGGGCGATCGATGCGCTCGGTGACGGCGACCGCGGCTACATCGCCACCCTGGTCGGCTGGATGGTCGTGTTCGCGGTGCTGACCGCGGTCACGCGCATCGCCTCGCGCGTCCTCATCTTCAACGCGGCGCGCGCCGCCGAGTACGACCTGCGCTCGGAGCTGTTCGGTCACCTGATGAAGCTGTCGCCCGCGTACTACCGCGAGCACCCGACCGGCGATGTGATGTCGCGCCTCACCAACGACGTGCAGACGGTGCGCGCGATGTGGGGTTTCGGCGCGGTCAGCCTCGGCAACGCAGTCCTGTCGTTCGTCTCGGTGCTGGGCGTGATGCTGGCGACCGATCCGCTCGTCACCGTCCTCACGATCCTGCCGTTCCCGCTCATCTACATCGTCGGCCAGGCGATGAGCCGCCGCATGTGGAGCTCGATGCGCGGCGTGCAGGAGAAGCTCGGCGCGCTGTCGTCGCGGCTGTCCGAGGACCTCGGCGCGATCCAGGTGATCAAGACCTACTCGCTCGAGCCGCAGCGGCGCGCCGGGTTCGTCGAGCAGTCGGAGTCGCTGCTGCGCGAGAACATGGAAGCCGCGAAGGCGCGCATCCAGCTCGGCCCGACGCTCAACGCGCTCGCCGCGCTCGGCATGGCGATCTTGATCCTGTTCGGCGGCCGCGCCTTCGTGCACGGCGACATGACGAAGGGACAGATCGTCGCGTTCGCGGCGTACCTCGGGCGGCTCGTGTGGCCGACGCTGACGCTCGGCTTCATGCTCGCGCTCGTGCAGCGGGGGCGCGTGTCGTGGGTGCGGCTCGCGCAGCTCGCGAGCACGCCGCCCGACATCCCCGAGGGCACGGGCGAGCCGCTGCCGGCCAAGACCACGCCCGCGCGCGTCGAGATCAAGGACCTCACGATCCGCGTGGGCGGCGCGGAGGCAGATCGCGCGATCCTCGACGGAGTGAGCCTCGTGCTCGAGCCCGGCACGGTGACCGCGATCGTGGGGCGCACCGGTGCGGGCAAGAGCACGCTCGTCGATGCGATGTGCCGGTTGATCGACGTGCCGGCGGGCAGCGTGTTCCTCGACGGCCGCGACGTGACGACGTTGCCGCTGTCGTCGCTGCGCGCCCAGATCGGCTACGCGCCGCAAGAGGCGTTTCTCTTCTCGACCACGATCGCCGACAACATCGCGATGGGCTACGGCGGTGGCACGGCGATCCCCGCGGCGCGCGCGAAGGAGCTCGAGACCGTCGTCGGCATGACCATGTCCACGGACCTCCGCGACGAGCCGCGCGTGGTCGCCGCCGCGACGCAGGCGGGGCTCGTGCGCGACCTCGCCGCGATGCCGGACGGCCTCGGCACGATCGTCGGCGAGCGCGGCATCACGCTGTCGGGCGGACAGCGCCAGCGTGTCGCCCTCGCCCGCGCCCTCGCCGCGGCGCCGCGCCTGCTCGTCCTCGATGACTCGCTGTCCTCGGTCGACGCCGACACCGAGCGCACGATCCTGCGGCACCTGCGCGAGGTCATGCACGGGCGCACGGCGGTGCTGATCAGCCACCGCATCGCCGCGATCAAGGACGCGGATCAGATCATCGTGCTCGATGAGGGCAAGGTCGTCGCGCGCGGCACGCACGCCGAGCTGCTCGCGCGCGGCGGCACGTACAGCGAGCTGTACGCCACGCAGCTCGACACCGACCTCGCCGCGAAGGAGGCTTCGTAGTGGCCGCGATCGCGCAGCCCGCCCCCAAGCCGGCCGGGCGCGGCCCCGAGGAGGAGGCGGTCCTCGGCAAGGCCTATGACGTCGCGCTGCTGCGGCGGCTGTGGCCGTACGTCCGCCCGCACTGGCGGCTGCTCGCGATGTGGGCGCTGTTCATGCCGCTCACGATCGCGCTCGAGCTCGCTCAGCCGGCGCTGTTCCAGTACGCGCTGACCACGCACATCCTGCTCGGCGATGCGGGCGCGCTGCCGTTCGATGCGGCGGCGTACATGCTGCTCGTCGTCGGACAGGGAGGCTCGTCGTTCTGCGAGACCTGGTTCCTCCAGCTCGCCGGCCAGCGCACCATGCACGCGCTGCGCATCACGATCTTCGACAAGGTGCTCGCCCAGCGCGCCGCGTTCTTCGACCGCATCCCCGTCGGACGCCTAATGACGCGGATGACGAACGACATCGAGAGCCTCAACGAGATGTTCGCGCAGGGCGCGATCACGCTCGTCGCCGACGTGGTGAAGATGCTCGCGATCGTGGCCGTGATGCTGTGGAAGGACTGGCGGCTCACGCTCTTCGCCTTCCTCACGGTCCCGATCATGTTCGTGCTGGTCGAGTACTCGCGCCGGTTGATGCGTGCGTCGTTCCGCCAGATCCGCGTACGGCTCGCCGCGATGAACGCGTTCGCGCAGGAGCACCTGTCGGGCATCAAGGTCGTGCAGCTGCTCGGGCGCGGGTCCGCGGCGCAGCGCGAGTACAACGCCATCAACGCGGGCCACCGCGACGCGTACCTCGGTCAGATCCGCGCGGACTCGGCGATGTACGCCATCGTCGAGGCGATCGAATCGGTCGCCGTCGGCATCGTGCTGTGGTTCGCGTCGGGCCGGAACACCGCGGACATCCCGACCATCGGCCTCGTCGTCGTGTTCATCGAATACCTGAAGAAGTTCTTCATCCCCGTGAAGGACCTGTCGCAGAAGTACGCGGTCATGCAGGGCGCGATGGCCGCCGCGGAGCGCATCTTTCAGCTGCTCGACACCGACGAGCCGGACGGTGGCGCCGCGCGCCCCGCCGCGACGGTGCCGAGCGTGGTGGATGCGGATCGGCCGGCGCTCGAGCTGCGCGACGTCCAGTTCAGCTACGGCGCGGAGCCGGTGCTCCGGGGCGTCGATCTCGTCGTGCCGCGCGGCGCGACCGTCGCCGTGGTCGGCGCGACCGGCTCGGGCAAGTCGACGATGATCAAGCTGCTGACCCGCCTCTACGAGCGGGACCGCGGCACGATCGCGCTCGCGGGCCGCGACATCGGGGACCTGCCGCTCGCGGACCTGCGGCGCCGGATCACCGTGGTGTCGCAGGACGTGGTCCTGTTCGCGGGCCCGCTCGCCGAGAACATCACGCTCGGCCGCCCGACCACGCCCGCCGAGCTCGACGATGCCGTGCGCCGCGTCGGTCTCGACCGCGCGCTCGCCCGCCGCGCGAGCGGTCTCGCTACGAAGGTCGCCGAGCGCGGGACCAACTTCTCCGCCGGCGAGCGCCAGCTGGTCGCGTTCGCGCGCGCCCTGCTCCGCGACCCCGAAGTCTTGATCCTGGACGAGGCGACCGCCCACGTCGATCCCGAGGCCGAGGCCCTGATCGAGCGCGGCGTGGCCGAGCTCATGAAGGGTCGCACGACCCTGGTCATCGCCCACCGCCTGTCCACCATCCGCAACGCCGATCTGATCGTGGTCATGGATAAGGGTCAGGTAGTGGAGCAAGGGCGCCACGACGAGCTGGTCGCACGCGGCGGGCTGTACGCCGCACTCGAGCGGACGTTCCGTCGCCAGGATGGTTGATCGGGACCCGGGCGCGGTATGCTCGGGTAAATCATGTCCGTAGGGTTACAGGCGTTACGTGACGCGATCGAGGCGATGGCTGATGGCGCCATCGTCGCTGACACGCGTACCGGCGACGTCCTCGTGAACCGCTCCGCGCGCGAGATGCTCGGCATCCCTGAAGGCGCGGAGGTCAACACCACCTACCTCAAGGACACCGTCGGCTTCTATCCTTTCGATCTCGCGACGGGCAGCGATGGCCATCCGATCCGCGAGGAGGTGCGCATCGGGGACCGCGTGCTGCACTCCGTGGTCACGCCCTTGCGCGAGGCAGGCGCGTCGACCGGCGCGATCGTGATCCTGCGCGACCTCGGCGACACCGCCGACGTGGCGCGGCGGCGCGCAGAGTTCGCCCAGGTGATGTCGCACGAGCTGCGAACACCGCTGACGTCGATCGCCGGAGCACTCGACATCGTGCTCTCGGGGTACACGGGCGCGCTGTCCGACAAGCAGCTGCGGTACGTCGACATGGCGCGCCAGGCCGCGACGCGCATGAACCAGCTGGTGGATCAGCTGCTCGACCTCGCCCGCGCGCAGGCCGGCACGATCACGGTCGCCGCGGCGCCCGTGCAACTCGATCGCCTCGCCCGCGAGGTCATCGATCGCTATCGCAGCGCGGCCGTCGCCAAGCAGCAGACCATCGTGCTCGGCGCATCGTCCGACGACATCCACATCCTCGGCGATCCGGAGCGGCTCTCGCAGGTGCTCGGCAACCTCGTCACCAACGCGATCCGATTCGCGCCGACGGGCGGCGTGATCGATGTGCAGGTGTTCGGCTCGCCGCTGTCCGAGGACGCGGTCGGGGTCTCTGTGCACAACTCCGGCGAGCCGATCCCCGAGGAGGATCGCGAGCGCGTGTTCGAGCCGTTCTCGGCGTCGAGCCGGCGCGTCGGCGGCACCGCGCTCGGGCTGTCGATCTCGCGCACGATCATCGAGGCGCACGGCGGCCGGATCTGGGTCGAGTCCGGCATCTCCGGCACCAAGTTCGTGTTCACGCTGCCGGTGTCGCCCAGGACCGAGCGCACCGCTGCGCTGCCGAGCGCGCTCGAGCCGGCGCCGCGCCGCCGTGGGCTCGGCGAACGCCGCGCTCGCCGAGGCCCGCCGGTTCCGCCCCGACATGATCCTCATGGACGTGCTGATGCCCGGGATCGACGGCTATCGCGCCGCCGAGATGAT
>DATLHR010000666.1:0-23230 GCA_035539815.1 Kofleriaceae bacterium | reverse complement strand
ACTTCATCGCGTGGGGTGGCTTCTCCTCGGCGGGCGTCACGAGCGAGTCGCCGATCGTCGCGCCCACCGAGGAGAAGCCACCCCACGCGATGAAGTTGCCCGCGACCTCCGCACGCCCGACGAACGACGTCTTGCCGTTGACCCCGACCGCGCCGACGCCACCGGGGCCCGGCTCGACGATCAGGTCACCGACGTGATCGAGGTTCTCGCAGATGCACACCGCCGCGTCGAACACGGAGGGGGGCGGACACAGCGCGTGCGCGAGCGGCGTCGGTTGGTCGCTGGTCGACGACTGCGTCGTGCAAGCGGTCAGGGCGAACGGGACCAGGAACATCGAGAGGCGCATCGGAGTCTCCTTGGCTGGGTGGACCCACTGTGCGCCCGCCCACCCCGGATCTCCGACATCCGGCCGACATCAGCCATTCGTCCAACGATCCTCGCAGGTTGCTCGCTACCACGCGCGAAGCACGGCGACCCCGACCCCGGACGGCGTCGCCGCGGGGACGACCGTCGTCTTTTCGGGGCGCGTGACGAACATGATCGCGGTGGTGACCGCGAACAGGCCGGTCGCGACGAAGCCGACGTTGGCGGTCAGCGCGTGACGATCGCGCCGATCGCGGGCGGCCTCGGCGTCGGCGAGGGTGTACTCGCTGCTGTTCGCGACGATCGTCGCGAGCTCGTCATTCGCGTTCTGCGCCGCGATCCCGAACCCGAGCGAGGTCACCCCGGCGGCGACCGTGAGGATCCCCCACACCGCGGGGTGGCGCACGAGTGACGGACGCTCCGTCGCCGGTGCACGCGAGCGCGCGGGCTCGATCACGACCGGTAGGTCGGACGCCGCGAGCTCGACGAGCGCATTGCCGTACTCGTCGCGCACGACGACGCGCCGTGCACCGGCGGCGTCCTCCAGCGTCGCGCGCCGCTCGGCGTCGAACGCGACGGCGTCGCCGTCGTCGACCGAGACGCGCGCGGCCATCGCCAGCGGATCGGCCTCGATGATGACCGCGATGTGCGCGGCGTGGCGCTGCGCCTTGACCGAGAGCGGCCCGTGCGCGCCGATGTACGCCTGCGCGGCGACGAAGGGCTCGCGCAGCTTCGGCGCCACCGACGACGAGAGCGCCGCCGACGGATCCAGCGCGAGCCAGCGGCGGTAGTACTGCTCGGCGAGCTCGCGGTCACCCAGCACCGTCGCGGTGCTCGCCGACAGACGGTAGATCTCGGCGACCTCCGCGGGCGTGGCGGTGCCCTCCTTGAGCGCCGCGACGAGCAAGCCGCGCGCCTTGTCGTACTGCACGGCCGCGAGGGCCGTGCGTGCCTCGCCGAGCTTCACCGGCTCCGCGAACGCACCGCGCACCGCGAGCGTACTCGCGAGGAGCCAGGGAAGCGTGCGCGTCACCATCTCAGGGTTCCGGAGCTTACATGCTGCCCCGGGTTGATCCGAATCGTGAACGTTCGCGACTTGCCGTCCTCGCGCACGGCGCGGACGCGATGGGTGCCGCTGGGCAGCGATCGCTTGAACAGCGGCGTCTGATCGATCCGCTTGCCGTCGATGTAGATCGTCGCGTACGGATCCGAATCGACGCTGTAGAAGCCCGGCTCGGCCGCGACCGGACGCACCTTGCGTGGGGGTGCAGGCGGCGGCGCGGGGGTGGGTTGCAGCTCGATCTGCGCGAGGTCCTCGCTGGCATCGAGGGGCGGCGCGGCGTCGACGGGCAGGGCCGCGTCGACGGAGGGTGCGGCGTCGAAGGTAGTCACGCTCGCGATCGAGGGCGCGGGCGCCTCGGTGGGCGGGGAGCGCGTCGCGACCACCACGCCGGCCGCGATCGCGAGTGCGCCCCCGAGCGCCGCGAGTGGGATCCAGCGCCGGCGCCGACCGGGGCGCTTCAGGCGGATCGAACCACCGCGGAGCTGCACCGAGTGCGTGACACTCGGCTCGGGCACGAACATGTCCACCGGCGGTGACACGCGCGTCGCCTCTCCCAGCGCGAGCAGGCGCGAGCGCTCGGCGAGCTTCGCGCTGCACTGACTGCGCACCATCGCGGCGAGCTCGGCGGCCGGCAGCGGCCCACCGAACGGGGCGGCCGCGAGCAGCAGCTGATCGGCGAGCGCGCGGATCGTCGGCGTCCGCTGCGCGCGGTCGCGCTCGAGCGCGCGCATGATCACGGCGTCGAGCTCGGCGGACAGCGCAGGCGCGCGCGTGCACACCGAGGGGATCGGGTCCTCCATGATCGCTTTCAGGATCAGGAAGTCGCTCTCGCGAAGGAACAGCCGCTCGCCCGCGAGCAGCTCCCACAGCACCACGCCCATCGCGAACACGTCGACGCGTGCGTCGATCGCCTCGCTGCGCACCTGCTCGGGAGGCATGTACGTGAGCTTGCCCTTGATGAGCCCGCTGCGCGTCTGGTCGGCATCGGTGACGACCTTGGACACGCCGAAGTCGAGCAGCTTGCACACGCCCTCGATCGTCACGAACAGGTTGTGCGGCGAGATGTCCCGATGCACGACCGGCGTGACCGCGCCATGCGCGTCGCGCAGCTCGTGCGCGTAGTGCAAGCCTTCGCATGCCTGGACGATCACATTCGCGGCGAGCCGCACGCGCAGCACGGGATCGCGCGGCAGCGCGGCCGCGAGCTCGTCGAGCGAGACACCCTCGAGGTACTCCATCGCGAGGAACAGCTCGCCGTCGACGTCGCCGAGCTCGAACACCTGACACACGTTCGGGTGCGCGAGGCGCGCCGCGATCCGGCCCTCGTTGAGGAACATCGCGACGAATCGCTCGTCGAGCGAGAGGTGCGGCAGGATGCGCTTGATCGCGACCAGCTTCTCGAACCCACCGCGTGCGGTCAGCCGCCCGAGGAACAGCTCCGCCATGCCGCCGCGCCCGATCTCCACGAGCAGCTCGTACCTGCCGAAGCGTGTGTGGGCGCGCCCGATCAAGGGCTCACGATACTCACGCCCTCGTTAGCTGTCGATGATCACGTCGGCGTCCGGCGCGAGGGCGAGCCGCGTGGCGCCGCCGCCCGGGGCGCGCACGAGCAGGCGCGGGCCCGACAGGCCCGCCTCGACGAGCGAGCGCCGGCAGCGCGAGATCAACATGTTGATCTCGGGGCGGCTCACCGCCGGATCCCGCGGCCACACGATCCCCCGCACGACCTCATCCGGCACGAACGTGCCGCGGAACTCCTCGGGCGGCCGGAGCAGCGCGATGATCAGATCGAGCTGGCGATCCGCGAGGTACACGGCGCGCTCGCCCTCGCCGAGCGCGAACACCACGCGACCGCCGCGCGGCAGCATCTCGACGACCACGCGCGTGGGGAGATCGTGCAGCGTGGAGATCGCCGTGGTCGCGACGTGGACGGCGCCGGTGTCGCGCACGACGAAGCTCTCCTTGCGATACGTGAGCGTGTCGCCGATCGCGAGCGGCTCGAGCGCACCCGCGGCGAGCTCCACGTCGTTGCGGCGCGCCGCACCCGCCGTGACCTCGACGAACAGCTCGTGCTGCGCGATGTGCAGCCGCAGCGCGCCGGCGGGCCAGCGCTTCACGATCAGATCATCCGTCTCGCCACCGCCGATCACGAACGGGCTGTGCGTGAGCCCGAAGCTGCCGCCGCGCGTGCGCTCGAGCCGGAACGCCGCCGGTGCGGTCCCCGACGGCGCCTGCGCGCGGAGCTCGACCGTCAGCTGCACGCCGGCGACGCTCACCAGGTCGCCGTCGGAGAGCGGCGCGACGCGTTCGACGCTCTTGCCGTTGATCTCGATCGGCGCGCGCCCGAGCGGCACGATCTCGACGCCGGTCCCGGTCAGCTGGATCAGCGCGTGGCGGCGGCTGACGCTCGGATCGGTCGACACGAGATCGCAGTCGTGGTGGCGGCCGATCAGCACGCCCTTGGGGCCGACACGCCGCGAAGGGCCGTTCGCGAGCACCAGCGTGCAGCGCAACCGAGAGGGGACCACACCGCGATGCTAATCGATCTCGCGAGGTCGCGTGGTAGGGTGGCCGCGGACCTGGTGATGCGCACCATCGTGATCACGGCCGTGCTCCTCGGAGCCTGCGCGTTCGAGGACCCGAGCTTCGACGGCACGTCGTTCACCTGCGACGACGCGCATCCGTGTCCGAGCCCGCAGCAGTGCCTCGGCGGTACGTGCAGGACGATCGCGAGCACCGCCGACGGTGTGAAGTGCGGAACGGCGGGGCAGTGCGCGCCGGGCGAGACCTGCTGCGCGAGCGCGGTCGCTGAGCCCACGTGCTTGCCCGCGGGCCAGGACTGCAGCGGGAACGCGGCGACCTGCGACGGCGCGGAGGATTGCGGCATCGGCGAGCAGTGTTGCGACAACAGCGAACCACGTTGCGACGCGGCTGGTTGCTCGCCCCCGGTGTGCAGCTCCGACGAGGACTGCAGCGGCACCCGCCCGAACTGCTGCTTCCTCACGCCCTCGCCGTGGGGCATCTGCAGCCTCTGCTGATCACTTCGTCGTGAGCCGGTCGCCGTCGTAGGTGTACGCGACCTCGCTGTGATCGACGTCGACGGTGAGCTCGAGCTCGTCGTCCTCGTCGATCTCGTAGAGCGCGCGCAGCCCTTCGTCGTACGCCTCGTACGCGCGCTCGACGATCGCGGCGCGCTCGGCCTCGCTGCGCTGATCGAACCCGCGACGCGCGAGGAGGCGCAGCGTGAAGGTCTCGTTCACGTCGTGGCCGTACAGCGCGAGCTCGGTGTCGCGATAGACCTCGACACCGAGGGCGATCAGCTTGCGCTGGCGCTCGTCGACGCTGCGGTCGAGGAGCTCGAGGGGTTCGCGGTTCCGGATCACCTCGAACAGCGGCTCGCTGGACCAGCTGCCCGGGAGATGCTCGTCGAAGGTGCGCGGCTGGCCGGGCAGGAGCTCGTCGATCGCGATCGTGTTCTCGCGGTCGCCGAGGATGCAGCGCACCTCGAGGTCGGTCAGCGGCTGCTTCGTCAGGTTCACGAGCGTGCCCTTGCAATGCCACTGCTCGTCGCCGGCATAGGCGTTGGTCAGCTCCGAGATCTCGAGGTCGTACGCGCTCGCATCGGCGATCGTGACATCCCCCATGCCCGAGGTCGCACGCCCTTCGAGCCGCATGCGCCGATAGCGATACACCGCGCTCCGCAGGTCGGCGTAGCGGATCTCGGTCATCACCTCGGGATCCTCGAGGAGCGAGGTCACTTGCTGATGCAGCCGCGTCACGCGCTCGCGCATCGCCGCCCAGTCGTCGCGCGATGGCTCGGGCAGCTCGATGAACACCTCGGTCGCGAGCCCCGGCGTGTCGAGGATCTGGAACGATGCGCGCGGCGAGATGCGCGCGAGCGCGGCCGCGAGCGCGTGCTCCTTGTGCACGAACCGCCCGGGGACCGTGCGCGTCTTGAACGTCACCTCGCCGCCCTCGGGCAACAGGCACACCTCGGTCTCGGCCTCGATGTCGCCGATGTCGCCGTCGTAGTTGGGCGTGTTGTGCCCGACGAGCGCCCACATCTGATCGCCGAGCCTGGCGGCGCCGAGGATCGAGGTCCCGCCGACGAGCGTCGGTAGCGGTGTCACGCCTCCTGCTTCGATCAGCACTGCGAACGAGCGGTCACGTTCGGGCCGCGTGCGCGCGAGCACCGCGCCGCGCTGGTGGACGAGCTTCCACTTGCGGCGATCGGAGATCACGGTGCGCGACGTGCCCGTTGCCATCGAGAGGGCGACGACCTCGTCGCCGTCGACGTACAGCAGCTCGTCGCCGAGCGGCATCGAGTGATCCTTCTGCTCGAAGCTCGTGGCGAGCCCGGTCTTCGCGTCGATGGCGACGCCGTCCTGGCCGACCCAGGTGTAGACGACGCCGTCCTTGCTGCTGAGCACGGTGTCGGCGTCGTGCAGGACGTGCGGGCGCGGGCGGTCGAGGTCGAGCGTGTAGACGGCGCGCGGGCCGTCGCCGTCGGCGAGCACGGCGAGGCTGTCGCCGTCGATCATCTCGGCGTCGAGCGGCGACAGGTAGTCCGGCAGCAGCTCCTGCGCGTGCCCGCCCCGCGACTGGAGCACGAGCCGGCGACCCTCGTTGGTCCGCACCATCACCATCTTGTCGCCGAGGATGTAGACCGGCCCCTCGACGTGATCGTAGAGCGACTCGAGCCGGCGCGAGTGCAGATCGAAGCGCACGAGGTTCCAGTAGCGCGTGAGCTTCGCGTCGTAGTCGAACCGGCGCACCGGCTCGAGCCAGTACAGGCCCCCGCCGCGCGGATCGGCGATGAGGCTGGCACGTGCCGCGCCGGGGAGCGGCAGGCAGTCGCCGGGGCGATCGATCGCCTTCCTCTCGCACGCCGCGAGGAGGCACAGCACCAGCGCGGCGCGCGCCTTCATCGCGGTGTGATCGCTTCGCTGATCGCGTCGAGCGCTTCCTTCACGCGCGGCGACGGCGCGGTCAGGTACGGGACGAACAACGAGACCACGCGGCCCTGCTCGACCGCCGGGACGTCGACGGCGTTCCACGGCGCGAGGCTCTTCTGGGACGTGTACGACAGATCGAGGATCACGTCCGGCTGCGCGCGCAGCACCTCCTCGAGCGAGATCTTCGGATAGCGCACGCCCGACGCCGCGAGCACGTTGTCCGCGCCGGTGACCGCGAGCAGCTCGTCGACCCAGCTGCCGGGCCCGACGGCGACGAGGTTGCCGAGCCCGTCGGCCTCGCGGTCGATCACGGCGAGCACGCGAGGTCGCTTCACGGGGCGCTTGGCAGCGGCGGCATCGAGCGCGGCATCGATCTCGGCGACGACCTTCTCGGCCTCGGCGGGCTTGCCGATCCGCGCGCCGACCGTGCGCAGCGCGGTCTTCACGTCGGGGAGCGCGTGCATCGCACAGGGCACGGTCGGGATGCCCGCGTCGCGGAGCGCGGTCGCCGACTTGCCGTGAATGTCGTCGACGATCACCAGCGTCGGTCGCAGTCCGATGATGGCCTCGAGGTTCGGGAACATGAAGCTCCCGACCTTGGGCAGCTGCTCGACGGAAGGTGGGTACTTAGAGTACTCGTCGACGCCGACCAGCTGGTCCGTCGCGCCGAGCGCCGCGACCACCTCGGTGCCCGACGGCATGAGTGACACGAGTCGCGGTGCGCCGCCGGTGGCGTCCTGCGCGCGCGAGCCGCAGGCCGCAAGGACGAGTCCGATGGCGAGCACGACGCGAAGCACGGCCGTGGCGTACCACGGTCGAAACGGTTCGCGTTATCCTCGATGCGTGCAGTCCGGGGATCTCACGGGCGCCGTCCTCGACGGTCGTTACAAGGTCATCGAGGCGGTCGCCGAAGGTGCGATGGGGGTCGTCTATCGGGCGGAGCGGCTCAAGCTCGGCAAGATCGTGGCGATCAAGGTCCTCCACGAGGAGCTGCCCAACGAGCTGTCGAGCCGGCAGCGGTTCGAGATCGAGGCCACGGCGATGGCCAAGCTCGAGCATCCGAACTGCGCCGCCGTGCTCGACGTCGGCACGCACGAGGGGCGGCCGTTCGTCGTGATGGACTTCATCACCGGCGAAGACCTGAAGAGCCTCGTCGAGCAAGGCCCGGTGCCGGTCGCGCGCGCCGTCGACATCGTGCGCCAGGTGCTGTCCGGCATCGCGCACGCGCACGAGCTCGGCATCATCCACCGCGACATCAAGCCGGCGAACATCCTCCTCAGCCAGAAGGTTGGCCTCGGCGACCACGTGAAGATCCTCGACTTCGGGCTCGCGCGGCTGCAGGCCGAGCAGACGTCGAAGCTGACGACCGGCATCGTCGTCGGGACGCCGGCCTACATGGCGCCCGAGCAGATCCGCGGCAACGCGATCGACACGCGCGCCGATCTCTATGCGTGCGGCGTGCTGCTGTTCGAGCTGCTGACGGCGCACAAGCCGTTCCACTCGGACAACGACGATCCGATCGAGGTCGTGCAGATGCACCTGAAGCAGCCGCCGCCCCGGCTCGCCGACAAGCAGCCGGGCACCGACTTCGGCGAGCTCGAGGCCGTGGTCGCCAAGGCGCTCGCCAAGGCGGCCGATGATCGGTATCAGACCGCCGGCGAGCTCGCGGCCGCGCTCGACGGCGCGGTCCGCAAGTCGGCCGTGTCCCTCGCACCGACGGAGCCGTCCGGCAAGACGATCACCGACTCGCAGGCGCAGCAGATCAGCGAGTCGATGCTGATCCCGTCGGGCGACACGCGTCTCGGCCTGGCCGTCGTGACGCCCGCTACTGCCGTGCCGACGACGTCGGCCGAGCCTACCGCGATGCCGGCGGCGGCCTCCGTGCCGGCCGCCGCCATACCTGCCTCGGCGCCGCCGCTCGCCGCCGGGCCGTTGCTGTCCCCCGATGCCGAGACGTACGTTCCGACGCCTGCGACGCTGTCGAGCGCGTCGGCGCTGGTCTCGCCGATGCCGTCCGCATCACCACCGAGCGTCGAGCCCGATCCCGTGGCACAGGTGCCCGGGATCAGCGCCGATACCAAGCTGCGCGAGCGGCCACTGCTCCCCGGTCTTCAGGCCCGGCTCAAGGTCTCCAACACGCAGCTCAAGCTCGGCGCCGGTGTGCTCGGAGGGATCTTGTTCATCGGCGTCATCGCGAAGTGCGCGTCGGGGGGTGATGGAACCAAGCCGCCGGCCGCTGCCGTCACCGAGGGCAAGGGAGGTGGCGAGATCGAGATGGGCGGCTCCACGGCCGATGGCGCCGAGAAGATTTTGGCGCGCGCCGACGAGCTGATCGCGAGCGGCGACGAGCAGGCTGCGCTCGCGCTGCTCGACAAGTCTGCCTCGGCGTTTCCGGACAACGCCACGATCCCGTATCGCGCGGGCAAGCTCTACTTCGCCAAGCTGTGGTGGAACGACGGCCTGCGCCACTTCCGCAGCGCCGTGCGCATCGATCCGACGCTGAGGACCGATCCCGAGCTGATCAAGATCGTCCTCAAGGGCTTCATCACCACGCCCGACTACAACAACGAGCTCGCGAACTTCATGCACGACGAGATCGGTCCCGCAGCGGAGTCGTACCTCGACGAGACCGCGCGTGATCATCCGAACAAGTCGAAGCGCGTGCGCGCGGCGCGCGAGCTCGAGCGCTATCGCTGATCGATGCGTACGCGCAGCGATCGCGAGCTGCGTACTTCTACGTAGAGTCGAGGCCTCACGCGCCGTCGACGAGCCGCCACAAAGGGGCGCTCGCTACGGCTCGCGCGAGCTCCAGCGGAGCTGGATGAGGGTGCGAAGCGGGGGTCAGACAGGGGTCGCGAGCGGACGGGCGCGAGGGACACAGACGCGACTCGTCATGTGGCGTAGGCGCACGGTAACCCTGGGTTTTGGGCCGGGATCTGCGCTTCAAAATTCTCCCTTCCACACCATCCGGATCCCCGTCGCAAATTTTTTTGAACCCGGGATCACCCTCCAACACGGCGCGTCAATTCAGTGCTTTTCAGGCCTCCACAGGCTTGTCCACAGCCAGGCTCAATGCTCCGGAATCCCTGCTGATTCAGATCCACGTTCACCCTCAATCCACTCTCAATCCACAGCTAGTCCACCAGCAGGTCACACACGGCCACACACTATGGGTAGGGACCGCTCCCGGATGACCCACCAAATCTAGTGGCACTTTTTCTTGCCCGGTCAGATGGCCCTCGTTAAAAGGGAACTCCGCCGCGAGTGAACCGTTCCGAAACCAAGCTGACGCGGATCGTCATAGTCCTCTGCTAGAGCCGCCACCTACCGCATCCGCTTCACCGCAACGGTCACCGGGCACGAACAGTCGAGAGAGCTAAATAGGGTTGGTTTAGACCAGGGGCCACCTGGGGGGATTTGGCAGCTGTTTCGAGCCAGTAGACGGGCGAACCGTCGATCTGGCTATAGGGCAGCTATGCGCCAAATCCGGCCTGGAGCCCCGCGCCACGGGCCCACCGCCCACCGAATGGGGGAGGGCCCGGTCGAGATCAGACCCCGGATCAATCATCAACGCAGTTCGCCGCCAACGCCGAAGCCGCCAACGTCGAGAGAGTCGCAAGGAGGGTCAATGCTCGCGAAGTCCGTCAACGTCGCTCCCACCACCACGCGTGAGAAGGTCCAGAGCCGGGTCATCAAGGACCAGCGGCCGGGCCTCACCTTCGAGCGGTACTTCACCCGTCAGGGTGTCGATCCGTTCGAGACGGTGGAATGGGAGCTCCGCGATGCCGTGATCTCCGGCGCGGACGGCAAGATCTTCTTCGAGCAGCGTGGCGTCGAGTTCCCAAAGACGTGGTCGCAGACGGCGACCAACGTCGTGGTGCAGAAGTACTTCCGCGGCACCCTCGGCACGCCGCAGCGCGAGGCCTCGGTGCGCGCGATGATCGCCCGCGTCGCGGACACGATCTATGGCTGGGGCAAGAGCGACAGCTACTTCAAGAGCGAGCAGGACGCGTGGGCGTTCCGCGACGAGCTGGTGCACCTCCTCCTGCACCAGAAGATGGCGTTCAACTCTCCGGTCTGGTTCAACGTCGGCGTCGAGGCGCACCCGCAGTGCTCGGCGTGCTTCATCAACGCGGTCGATGACTCGATGTCGTCGATCCTGACCCTCGCGAAGACCGAGGGCATGCTGTTCAAGTACGGCTCGGGCACCGGCTCGAACCTGTCCTCGCTGCGCAGCTCGCGCGAGCACCTGAACGGCGGCGGCACGGCCTCGGGCCCGGTGTCGTTCATGCGCGGCTTCGACGCGTTCGCCGGCGCGATCAAGTCGGGCGGCAAGACGCGTCGCGCGGCCAAGATGGTGATCCTCAACGTCGACCACCCGGACGTCGTCGACTTCATCGATTGCAAGGCGATCGAGGAGAAGAAGGCGTGGGCGCTGATCGACGCCGGCTACGACGGCGGCTTCAACGTCGTCGGCGGCGCGTACGACTCGGTCAACTACCAGAACGCGAACCACTCGGTGCGCGTCAACGACGAGTTCATGAACGCGGTCCTGCGCGACGGCGACTTCTCGACCAAGTCCGTCACCGACGGCAGCAAGGTCGAGACCCACCGCGCCAAGGAGCTGATGCGCAAGATGGCCGATGCCGCGTGGATCTGCGGTGACCCGGGCATCCAGTACGACACCACGATCAACGACTGGCACCCGTGCATCAACACGTCGCGGATCAACGCGTCGAACCCGTGCTCCGAGTACATGTTCCTCGACAACTCGGCGTGCAACCTCGCGTCGCTGAACCTCCGCCGCTTCCAGCGATCGCAGCCTGGGCTGGACGGCGAGCTCGACGTCGAGGCGTTCAAGCGCGCGGTGCAGACCACGATCACGGCGATGGAGATCATCGTCGACAACTCGAGCTATCCGACCGACGCGATCGGCACCAACTCGTACAACTTCCGTCCGCTCGGCCTCGGCTTCGCGAACCTCGGCGCGCTGCTCATGTCGCGCTCGCTGCCGTACGACTCCGAGCCCGGCCGCGCGTACGCCGCGGCGATCACCGCGCTGATGTGCGGTGAGGCGTACAAGACCTCGGCGCGCATCTCCGCTGACGCCACGGGCCCGTTCGCCGGCTACGCCGAGAACGAGACCCCGTTCCTCAAGGTCATGCGCAAGCACCGCTCGGCCTGTGACCGGATCGACTCGGCGCTCGTGCCGTACGATCTGATGAACGCGGCGAAGGAGTCGTGGGACGGCGCGATCGAGCTCGGCCTCAAGTACGGCTTCCGCAACGGTCAGACGACCGTGCTCGCGCCGACCGGCACGATCGCGTTCCTCATGGACTGCGACACGACCGGCGTCGAGCCCGACATCGCGATCGTCAAGTACAAGCGCCTCGTCGGCGGCGGCCTGCTCAAGATCGTGAACAACACGGTCCCCGAGGCGCTCAGCAAGCTTGGCTACTCCGACAAGGAGGTCGAGGCGATCGTCGCGCACATCGATGCGAAGGACACCATCGAGGGTGCGCCGCACCTCAAGGACGAGCACCTGCCCGTCTTCGACTGCGCCTTCCGCTCGGCGAGTGGCACGCGCTCGATCCACTACATGGGCCACATCCGCATGATGGCGGCCGTGCAGCCCTTCCTCTCGGGCGCGATCTCCAAGACCGTCAACCTGCCCAACGACTGCACCGTCCAGGACATCGAGGACGCGTACATCCAGGCGTGGAAGATGGGCCTCAAGGCCATCGCGGTCTACCGCGACGGCTGCAAGCGCACGCAGCCGCTCTCGACAAATCTCAAGCAGGCTACTTCCACTGGCAAGCAGGCCACCTCCACGGGCGCGCAGAACGTGTCGCCGCTCGAGGCGATCGCCCAGGCCGCGCAGAACATCGACCCGCTCGACATGCTCGCGCCCGAGGAGCGCCGGCTCGTCGAGGCCCTGCGCATCCGCAAGAGCCGCCCGGCGGGCCCGCCGATGGCGAACCGCTACAAGCTGCCCGACGAGCGCGCGTCGTTCACGCACAAGTTCTCGATCGGCGGCCACGAGGGCTACATCACGGTCGGCATGTACGAGGACGGCTCGCCCGGCGAGATCTTCGTCCGCATGGCGAAGGAAGGCTCCGTGATCGCCGGCCTGATGGACTCGTTCGCGACCTCCATCTCGCTCGCGCTCCAGCACGGCGTGCCGCTGCCCGTGCTGATCGAGAAGTTCAAGGGCACCCGCTTCGAGCCCTCGGGCTTCACCGGCAACCAGGAGATCCCGATCGCCACCTCGATCATGGACTACCTGTTCCGCTGGCTCTCGATCCGCTTCCCGTCGGACGGCGGCGGCATCGTCGAGCGCCACCCGGCCGCGCGCCACGCGCAGCTCGACCTCCCCAAGGTCCCGGTCATCGCGAAGGACTTCATCTCCGTCGAGCTGAAGTCGGGTATCGAGCCGGCGATCCCCGTCGAGGTCAAGGACCGCGCGTGGGTCCAGGAGACGGACGCTCCGCCGTGCCACGAGTGCGGCACGCTGATGGTGCGCAACGGCGCCTGCCACAAGTGCCCGAACTGCGGCTCGACGAGCGGCTGCTCGTGATCCGCTGAGCCTCGCCATCGGCGAGGACGCGACGGAGGCGCCCACGTGGGCGCCTTTTTCGCGTCTGGAACGTGTCGAGCGTGAACCGATGTGAAGAGGTGTCGAGTGCCGCGATCGGTGCAGCGAGGTGAAGTACACCTCAGACGTGCCGACGACGACGCTTCAGCTAAAGACTCCTGACGGGCCGTGCACGACCGAGCTCGCGGTTCCCGATGGCAGCGGGCCGTGGCCGGCCGTGATCGTGTTCACCGATGCGGCGGGGTTGCGGCCGGCGCAGACGCGCATCGCGGAGCGGATCGCGCGCTCGGGGTACGCGGCGCTACAGCCGGATCTGTTTCATCGCTCGCCGCCGCTCGAGACGTTCCTCGGCGAGCCGCCGACGCTGGTGGCGATGCGGACGGTGTTCCAGGATCCGGAGCTGAAGGCGAAGTTCATGGCGGGCTACTACGGGCCGGCGCTGGACTACGGCAACCTCGAGCGAACGATCGGGGCGCTGCTCGATCATGTCGCCGGTAGGCCGGACGTGCGCGGCGGCGTGGGGATGACGGGCTACTGCATGGGTGGGAACGCGTGCGTGCGCGCAGCGACGATCTTCGGCAAGCGGATCGCGGCGGCGGCGGCGTTCCACCCCGGTTGGCTCGTGACCGAGCAGCCCGATAGTCCGCACGTGCGAGCGAGCACGATCGGCGCGCGCCTGTACCTTGCGCCGGCGACGGGGGACCTGGCGGCGGAGTCGGAGGGGAAGCTGCGCGCGGAGCTCGACGCGAGGCAGGTGCGCTACGAGATCGAGCACTACGCCGCGGGGCATGGCTACGCCGTCGACGATTCCCCGGTCTATGACCCGGTGTTTGCCGAGCGGCACTACGCCGCACTCGATCGATTGTTCGGTCAGACGCTGCGCACGTGAGGCAACGCGAGCGCCTTCGTGGACGCGATGGCGGGCGAAGTCGCGACGCGCGGCGGTCGATGGGCGGGCGGAGTCGCGACGCACGGCGAACGCGGCGTGAATGGACCGGGCCATCGCTCGCGAGCGTGAGTCGATCGACTGCTCGAGCACCGCGAGCTCGGTGATGGTGCGGATGCGGTCGTCGAGCTGTGGAGGGAGGGAGGTGAACCCGACCGGCGGTCAGGACGAGAATTGCTCGCTGCACGCCTTCGCGCGCCACGTCGAGCTGGACGCATTTAGGGGGCAGGGCATTCGGTGACGAGGCCGTAGGAGGTGTACTCGCAGCGGCAGCCTTTGAGATCTCCGAAGCACGCGCAGCTGGTGCTGTCCTCGCACGAGTCCGGGAGGCGCCGACATGATGCGCTCGTCCCAGGCGTGCCGGCTTCGGGGCCGCTGCCGACGTGGAGCTCGCAGTAGCTGCCATGGTTGCCGCATGGCGAGCACAGCGACCACAGGTTCGCCGTTGGCGTCAGCAGCGGATTCGCGGGCGGCGAGCTCGCGCGGTTGCCGCCGCCGCAGGCTGCGAGGAAGACTGCGCAGAGGATCGCCGGCGAGTGCGCACGCATGGTGGAGTGTAGTCGCCGACTGCGTGAGTCACACGCCGTGGCAGCGCTTGTACTTCTTGCCGCTGCCACACGGGCACGGCTCGTTGCGTCCTACGGTCGCGGCCGTACGTGCGGGCTCCGCGACGATGTCGCCGTCGACGTAGAACCACGCGCCGTCGTGGCGCCGGAAGCGCGAGCGCTCCCGCTGGACGAACGGCGTGCCGCGCGTGCTGCCCCGCGCGATGAACTCGACGATGCCGTCGGTGTCATCGGTGGTACCGCGCTCGGTGGCCACGATCTCGAGGCCGAGCCAGGTGGTGTCCTTCGACCACCGGCGGATGGCGGCGACGTCGACGCTGTCACGCGTCGAGGCGTCGTGGGTGCGCAGCAGGTAGTCGACGGCGCCGCGCACGTACGCGGTGTAGCGCGACCGCATCAGCGCGAGTGCGGTCGGTGCGGGTTCGCCGGCGAGGTATAGCGCGCAGCAAGCGCGCTCGTCGAGGCCGCTGCCGCACGGGCACTGCATGGGGCCGAAGGTAGCGCGTTCTATGCGGAGCAGAGAAGCGGCGCGCCGTCGACGAGGGTGACGAGCGCGACGCGGCCGTTGTCGCCGATGAACAGCGACGCGTGGCCGCGACCGAGCTCGAGCGCGCGGGAGATCGTGACGCGGCGGGCGCCGCGCGCGTCGACGTGGATGCCGGAGAGCTCGCCGAGGCGAGCGCGCAGCCCGGCGGGGGACTTGTCCTTGCCGGCGAGCGGCTCGGTGCGTGCGGACAGCCAGCGCGGCAAGGCGGCGAGCGTCTCCTCGCGCCGCTCCTTGGTGAGCAGCCGGTCGTGCATCTGCTTGCGCTTGTCGTCGACGACGAACGCGCGCACGAACAGCGCGAGCGCAGCGTCGAGGGCGCGGTGATCGATGGGGCGGTCATCGGTGGACATGTCAGTGCGCGTCGAGGAACGCGAGCAGCTTGGCCCAGGCGTCTGCGGCTTGCTGCGGGCGGTAGCGCTCGGCGTTGGTGAAGTTGAGGAACGCGTGACCCGCGCCGGCGTAGCGATGGAAGGTGTGCGGCTTGCCGTGCGCGGCGAGCGCCGCGTCGAGCCTGGCGACGTCGGCGGGCGAGGGGTTGGTGTCGTCGTCGCCGAAGAACCCGATCAGCGGGCAGGTGATGTCGGGCGTGAGGTCGAAGGGCGACGGACCATCCCCCCACGCGGTGAAGATGTTGCCGCCGTAGAACACGCCCGCCGCCCGCCACGTCTGCGGCCGTGCGCCGGACATCAGATATGTGTTGCGGCCGCCCATGCAGAAGCCGAGGACGGCGAGCGAGCTGACGCCCGCGGCGCGCAGGTGAGCGACCGCCGCATCCGCGTCGTCGATGATCTCGCGGTCTCGCAGGCGACCGATGCGCGTCAGCATGTCCGCGCCGTCGGCCGGCTGCCGGTGATACAGGTCCGGGGCGGCCGCGAGGAAGCCATGCTCGCCGAGCGCGTCGACCTGGGCCTCGATGAAGCGATCGAGGCCGGGGCCGTGGATCATCACGACGACGCCGAGGCGGGCGGCGGGAGGGCCCGCCACGTACAGCCGCATGGAGGAGGCTCCGACGGGCAAGGTCTCCGAGTGGCCCATGGGTGGACTCTACCCCCGTGTGAGAGATGCCACTCGCAGCTGCGCGCGCGTCCGTGTTACATGCGCTCCCGATGATCACCCGCGCCCCTTTCGTCCTCGGTCTGTTCGGCTCCCTCGCGCTCGCCGGCTGTGGGCCGGACGCGGGGAACAACCCTCGCCCTGACGCACCGGGGGCGCAGGTGCGCTGCGGCAACATGGTGGTCGAAGGCTCCGAGCAGTGCGACGACGGCAACACGCGGGCCGGCGATGGCTGCACGCCCGACTGCCAGGTCGAGGACGTGCCGCAAGCGGTGTGTGGCGACGGCATGATCGAGGGCAACGAGGCCTGCGACGACGGTGGCACCGATCCCGACGACGGCTGCTCGGCGACGTGCTC
Source organism: Kofleriaceae bacterium (assembly GCA_035539815.1). Classification (GTDB taxonomy): domain Bacteria; phylum Myxococcota_A; class Polyangia; order Haliangiales; family Haliangiaceae; genus JABFXX01. Next base: position 6,784 of record DATLHR010000666.1, on the reverse strand, counting down.
GGTCGAGAGCGGCTACACGTGCGCGGGCGAGCCGTCGCAGTGTTCGATGCCGAGCGGCAACGCGGACGGCACCTGCCAGAAGCCGTTCGAGATCACGCTCGCGCCGGACTCCGACGGCAACCTCACCGGCAGCGGCACCGGCGACACGTCCGGCAGCACCAACCAGGTCGGCGCAGCGGCGTGCGATGGCGAGAGCTCGGGTGACGGCAAGGATCACGTCTGGACGTTCACGCTGCCCGACACGCGCGACGTGTTCATCCTGATGCCGTCGACGGTGACGTTCGATTCGATCATGCGGCTGCAGACCGCGGCGTGCGACGCCTCGACGGAGATCCCGGAGTTCACCGGCGCGGATGGCTGCAGCGATCAGAGCTTCGAAATGGACACCGAGGCGCTCGCGTACACCAAGCTCCCCGCGGGCACCTACTACGTCCTCGTCGACGGCTACGACGCCTCCGCGTCGGGCACCTACGAGCTCCAGATCGTGGCGACCCAGACCACCTGCGGTGACGGCGTGCTCGACTTCCTCGACTTCTGCGACGACGGCAACTCGACGAGCGACGACGGTTGCAGCGACAAGTGCGAGGTCGAGACCGGCTACACGTGCGAAGGCCAGCCGTCGGTGTGCACGATGGGCGGCACCGGCACCGCGGTCCCGCCCGCCGCGGGTGACCTCGTGATCAACGAGGTGATGGCCGCCGACGGCGGTGAGTCCAATGGTGGCGCGGACTCGAACTGCGATGGCTCGAAGAAGAACAACGCCGACGAGTTCATCGAGCTCGTGAACGCCTCGACGAAGACCCTCGATCTCACCGGCGTGACGATCGACGACATCGCCTCGCTCGGCGACACGCTCGGCCCGCGTCACACGTTCGCCGCGGCCGCGGGCGGATCGCTCACGCTCGCCCCCGGCAAGGCGGTCGTGGTGTGGGGTGGTGGCACGCCGGCGTGCGCGGGCGTCGACAACTGGTTCGTCGCCTCGAGCGGCTCGCTCGGCCTCAACGACAGCGACGAGAAGATCACCGTGCGCACGGCGGGCGCGAGCCCGGTGATCATCGTCGAGAAGACGCTCGCCGGCACCTCGACCGTGGCGATCTCGAAGACGCTCGATCCCGACATCACGGGCGCGGCGTACATCGATCACCCGGCGATCGGCGCGCGCCGCTGGTCGCCCGGCCGCAAGTCCGACGACTCGGCCTTCTGAGCGCTACGGCGCGATGAACTCGGCGGGCACGAACGCGACGCCGAAACCAAACGAGAGGAGCTGGTCGCGGCCGGTCCCGAGGTCCGGCGACAGCAACGCCTGCACGAGGTTGCTGGTCCGGACCTCGTCGACGTCGATCGCGCAGCTGTCGTCGAGGTCGAACAGCTCGAGCAGCTGAAGGCCCCGGCTGTCGGTCGGGCACCCGCACGACGTGGGCGCCGGCGTGCAGTCGGTCGCGACGATGCGCTGCAGCTCTCCCGTCGCGGCCGGGATCACGACGTTGTCGCGATCGTGCAGCGTGATCCCGCCGGTGACGACCGCGGTGCCTCCGGTGGCGGTCATGTCGACGAGCTGGATGCGCGCGCGCTGGAGATCGACGCGGATCGGTCCGTCATTGGAGATCGAGAGCTCGACCGGCAGCGTGCCGATCGCGGCCTCGAACCGCCCCTCGACGAACGTGGCGACGCCGAGGTCGGAGGCGCCATCGGCGACGAGGTCGTAGTGCGCGCGCGTCTGCAGGTGCTGGCCGCAGGTCGCGAGGTCGTCGGGGTCCGTGCACGCGGCCGGGACGGGAGACGCGCCGAGGAACGTCTGCACGCCCGCGACCTCCGAGCGTTCGAACGACGTGGTCTGGAGCTGGGCGAGCATGATCGCGCGGCCGCGCACGAGCGCCTCGTCGGCGGTGTCGGCGATCGCGTAGCCCTGGCCCTCGAGGGCCGAGAACACCAGGCCGAGCTGATTGTCGGGCGTCCCGTCGCCGTTCACGTCGAGCGAGTACTGGCGCGCCTCCGTGTTGGTCCGCGCCAGATGCAGCTCGCCGACCGCGTACTGGTGCAGGTCACCGACGGGCGGCGGCGAGGGCTCCTCCGTGCATCCGGTGGCGACGAGGAGCAAGAGGGCAGGGCCAAGCGTACGGCGCATGGTCCGACCATTGATCGCGTGGCGCGGCGCGGCAACAAACCTGCTCGGTAACGAGTGGCAGATCAGGTGCGCAGGGACCGCGCGAGAGCGTTCATCTCGGACGACAGCTGGGCGATGCGCTCGGGATCGAGCACGAGTGCGGCGCCGAGCGTGGTCGCGAGCTTGGTCTCCTCGGGGCCGACCTTGCTGTCCTGCGCCATGATCAGATATCCGCACGCGAACGCGAGCTCGCGCGCGCTGGCGGGGCCGAGCAGCTCGCCGAGCTCGAACAGCCGCCGCTGATCGACCCGTGCGGCGGACAGCGGGAGCTCCGCCTCGCCGGCCATCGCACCCAGGATCTGCCGCAGCGTCACGAGCAGGAGGGTCTCGCCGACGTCGGAGCGCCCGTCGGCCGATGCGGAGAGCCGGGCGACGTCGAACACCGCGATCGCCTCGTCCACGGTGGGCCGGGCGTGGATGCGTTCCAGGGTGAATCGGAGCAAGGCTTCGTCGAGGGCCACGCGACGAAGCTATCACCGTGCACGCGCGTGCGGCTCGCGTGCGCGAACGCCGCTACCCCAGTGCAACCGGTTGGAATCCGTGGCGCGGCGCTCGGCATTGCTCGTGCTCGGGGGAACCCGCATGGCCCCGCTCCTCGCTCACGCCCCGACCTGCTACCCGCCGCCGCGGCCCCTCGCCGCGGCCTCCGCACCCACGGCGCTCGTGACGGTGCGCTTTCAGGGCGCGACCTACGTGCTCGCCAACCCCGGCCACGGCACGGACCCGTGCGGCCGCCTCGTGAAGGTGGAGGAGTCGCCATGAACGCTCCGACGAGCTGCCCCAACTGCGGCGCCGTGCTGACCTGGCGCGCCGTGCCGCCGGTCACGGTGCTCGTGCATTCGCTGCCCTCGCCCGTGACGGCTGATCAGCGCTCCTGGCGGCGGCCGGGTGCCCACTCGACGATGCGATCGGTGCGCGTCTCGAGGAACCGCGCGAGCCGGTGGTAGTCGCTGCCGTGCTTGATGAACCGCACCTCGGTCTTGAGGTTGCTCGGGTTGACCAGCTCGCGGAACGGCACGTACGCCAGATCGAGCTGACCCTCGACGGAGACCAGGAAGCCGTCGAGGTTCTCCTCGACCAGCGCGCGATACGCGCCGATGCCGAGCTGGCTGCCGAGCATGACGTCGAACGCGTGCGGCGGTGCGCACCGCGACTCGTAGCCGAGCTGCAGGCCGGTGATCTTCTTCTTCCGCTGCGTGCGCTCCTCGTAGCGCCTGGTCACCAGCTGCGCGACCAGCTTGCCGAGGTCCATGCGTCCGAGCGAGAGGTGCCCGTGATCATCGCGCGGCAGGTCGCGGATCTGCTGCTCGGGCAGCATCTCGGCGAGGCCCTCGGCGAGCACCACAGTGCCGTAGTGCTTGCCGCGCTTCTCGCGCGTGAGGATGAGATCGACGATGCGATCGACGAGTGCGTCGAGCGACAGCTTCGGATCGCCGTTGTTGGCCGTGCCGGGCACGGCGAGCGAGCCGCGCACGTCCTCGACGGCGAGCACGAGGTTCGCTTCACCGGCGATCGCGACGCCATACGACAACCAGCCGGCCTTGCGACCCATGGTCTCGACGACGAAGTAGCTGCCGGTCGACAGCGCGTCGGCGCGCAGGTTCTGCAGCTCCTTCGCCATCACGTCGACGGCGGTGAAGAAGCCGAACGTGAAGTCGATGCCGCGATAGTCGTTGTCGATCGTCTTGGGCACGTGGACGACCTGCACGCGCTTCGCCTCGGGCGGCAGCCGCTTCTGATACTCGTGCAGGAAGTTGGCGGTCTTCAGCGTGTCGTCGCCGCCGATCGAGATCAGCGCGTCGATCTCGAGGTCGATGAGCGCGTTGTAGACGTTGCGGAGGCGCGCCGTCTTCGCCGGATCGTCGAGGTCGGCGGTGGTCTCGATGCCCTTGCCCGGGTTCGCGCGCGCGGTGCCGATCACGATGCCGCGCGTGTTGCGCAGCCCGCTCAGATCCTTGACCTGAAAGATCCGGTAGTGCTCGTCGGGGAGCAGGCGGTGGCTGACCGGATGGTAGTCCTGGAGGTTCGAGTAGCCGTGAAAGAACCCGATGACCTCGCGATCGTCCTCGAGGAACGAGATCGCCGCCGAGGAGATCACGGCGTTCGCTGCAGGCGCGGGACCTCCCGAGAACACCAGCGCGACGCGTTTGATGTGATCACCCTTCTTGGCACCTTCCGTCATGAAGGCGCAGCCTACTCCAGGCAGCCCCCGCAGCAAGGGATCGGCTGACCTCCGATGGCGCGCGCTTGGTGGCACCGTCCGCCCTCTCGGTGAAGCGCTGGTGACGATGGCGCGCGCCTTGCTGCACGTGTGGACGTGCGGATCGGCGCGCTACTCGGCATCGTGGGGTCGCTCGCGGCGACCGTCGCTGCGGCGGCCGGCGAAGAGCTGACGCTGCGCGAGCTGCCCGGGAACATCACCGAGGGCACCGTGGTCATCAACGCGCCGCCGGACGAGGTGTACGCGCGCGCCACGAGCTTCGAGCAGTGGCCCTCGGTGTTCTCCGACGTTCGCGAGGCGCACTGGGAGAGCGGCGACCGCGAGCATGCACGCGTGCGGTTCAAGTCGAAGTCGTTCGAGCATTCCGTGACGGTGAAGTTCGACAACGTGCCCGGGCACCTGATCCGCTTCCGCTCCGTGAAGGCGCCGCCCGGGGCGCGCGCACGCGGCGAGTACACGCTCACGCCCATCGACGGCGGGCGGCGTACCGCGGTGGTCGCGCGGCTCTACATGAACGTCGTGGGGCCCGGCAGGCTGCTGGTCAGCGGGCACAAGATCGAGTCGATGCGCCGGCTCAAGCTCACGCTCGATCTCGGGGACACCGAGCGCTGGTTCGCGCGCTAACTGGGCGAGCTTGCTCGGGCTCTCGCGGCGCCTTGCCGTCGAGGCGCTTTTCGTGCGACTGCTTGCCGCCGTCCTCCGTCCGGACGGCTTGTCCCAACCGAACGAAAGTAGGCATCCGTGATTCGCAATCTCCTGTTCAGCTGCGCCCTCGTGTTCTCGGCCACCGCCTGTGGTGGCGGCAGTGATGAAGCGTTCTTCGAGAAGACGGTCGGTCTCATGGAGGGTCTCGCCAAGGCGGTCGAGTCCGCCGGCGACGACTGCGGCAAGATGGCGACCGCGGTGGGTGACTTCGTCAAGAAGAACGAAGGCACGATGAAGGAGCTCAAGGCGAAGGGCGAGGAGCTCAAGAAGGACAAGGCGAAGGCCGAGGCGCTCGCCAAGACGGCCGAGAAGTACAAGGACCGGATGATGAAGGTGATGCCGGTCATGCTGAGCATGAGCAAGTGCTCGGACGATCCGAAGATGAAGGAGCTGGAAGACAAGCTCGACTTCATGTGATCGGCAGGAGCGCCTACCCGATCGGCCCAGTCGCCGACCGGTGCTCGGGCGTTAGCTTGCCTCCATGACCGGCTGGCTCCGCGGACGCCGACGCAAGCGCATCCTCGCGCAACCCTGGCCCGCCGCGTGGGAGCAGTACCTCGACGACAACGTCGAGCTCGCCCGCCGGCTCGATCCCGCGAGCCGCCAGCGCCTGCGCGATCGCATCCAGGTGTTCATCGCGGAGAAGCACTGGGAGGGCTGCGGCGACCTCGAGCTCACCGAGGAGATGCAGGTCACCATCGCCGCCCAGGCATGCCTCCTCACGCTCGGGCGCGATGACGAGCTGTACGGCGACGTCGAGTCGATCCTCGTCTATCCATCGACGGTGATCACGCCCGCGCGCAGGCTCGCCTTCTTCGAGCAGCCGCGCACGCCCGTCGGCCACGGCTCGACGATCATCGGCGAGGCCATGCTCGGCGGCCCGGTCGTCCTCGCGTGGGACGCCGTCCTCGCCGGCGGTCGCGGCGAGACGCACGGCAACGTCGTGTTGCACGAGCTCGCGCACAAGCTCGACATGGCGAGCGGCCGCATCGATGGCACACCGCCGCTGCGCACGAAGGCCGAGCGCGAGCGCTGGGCGCGCGTGTGCTCCGCGGCCTACGAGCGTCATCGCTACTTCGTCGAGGCGGGGTGGCCGACGATGATGGACGCCTACGGCGCGACCAACGAGGCCGAGTTCTTCGCCGTCGCGACCGAGACCTACTTCACGCGCCCGCATGAGCTCGCGTGGGAGCACCCGGCGCTGTTCCGTTTGCTCGCGGACTTCTATCGCCTCCAGCCTTCGGGCTAGTTCGCGCGGGTGAACGGACGGAGACGGTGAACGGCGAGCAGCTGCGCGTGCTCACGGATCGATCAGGGTGCCGCCGATCGGCACGCCGTCGGCGCAGGTGTCCTCGGGACCGTGGCGGAAGTGCGTGTCGACGAACGTCTGCAGGTACGAATCGAAGCAGCTCGCCGTGTAGAACGTGTTCCACGCGACGGCGGCGATCTGGACACCGTCGGGCAACAGCGGATCGGGCGCGACCAGGATGCGCTTGGTCACCGGCGCAGCGCACGTCGGATCCGCAGGTGCGGCCCGCGCGACCTCGAGGAGCTGATCGACGACGTCCGGACACCCGTCGGGACAGTTGTAGAGGACGACGACGCCGCCGTGCTCCAGGTTGTGCATCCACGTACCTCGCGGGAGATCGAGGTACTGACGGTCCCAGCCCGCCCACGTCGGATAATGCGCGCCC
>DATLHR010000665.1:0-36214 GCA_035539815.1 Kofleriaceae bacterium | reverse complement strand
GCCACGTCGGCCAGCGCGGCCGCACAGCCGGCCGCGGCGGCGCCGCGCACGCTCTCGCAGGTCGCATGGGACGTGCGTTCGTAGCCGCCGCCCTTCCCATCGGCGAGCCCCAGCTCCAGCCCCCACCACCGACGAAGCAAGTCGCGCGACATCGCGACCTCGGGCAAGGCATCAAAACTGAGCGCCACGGCGTCGCCACTATATCCGAGATCACGAACGCGAGAAGCGACTGCCACCGTCGTCACGCACGCGTCCTTCGCGCACGAGCTTGACGAGGTGCGCACGCAGCGATCTCTCGGCCAGTGGCCACAGCACGCGTGGTGTGTCGCTGTACGTCGTCGGCAACATCTCGGCGACGGTGCGCGGCGTCTCCGTCAACGCCGCCAGTACGCGATCCTCGCGCATGCGGCGGTGCGCGAGATACTCGGTCAGCTTCGCGGGCCCATCGGCGATCGGCGGTCCATGGGCCGGCAACAAGAGCCTCGCGGACCGTGCGCGCAGTCGCTCGAGCGACGCGAGGTACTGCGACATATCGCCCTCGTCAGGATCGATGAGGATGGTCCCGATGCCGGCGACCATGTCCCCGGCGATCATCGCGCCGCCGACCTCGAAGCACAGGTGGCCGTCCGCGTGGCCGGGCGTGAACACCGCGGTGGCGCCGTGCACGACCTCCCCATCGGCGATCGGTCGTGTCACCTCGAGCACCCCTTCGAGCCGCCGTGCGGTCGCCACGTGCGCGGCGATCGGCACGCCCCACCGTGCGGCGAGCGCTGCGGCCCCACCGACGTGGTCGCCGTGATGGTGCGTGAGCAACACCGTAGAGATCGGCAGCTGCTCGAGCACCGCATCGAGCACCGCCTGCTGTTCGGGGTACGGGCTGCCGGGATCGACCACCGCGACCGGTCCGACATCAGGCCCGACCAGGTAGACGTTGGTGTGCGCGGCCGGCGGGAGCGTCGGGGTCCGCAGCGCAAGCACGCGAATCCCCGGTGAAACGACCTGCAGGGTCGCGGGCGCGAACGCCGCGGCGGACGGCATGGCCGAGCGCACCTGTTCGTACAGCGCTTCGATCGTTCCGCGTCTCATGGGGCTGCCACCCGTTCGTAGCACCTAGCGCGCACCTGAACGCCCGCGCAAAGGGGATGACGGCGTTGCGCGCATCTCATAGACTAGTTGTAAGCGCGTCCCATGGTCAGCGTCACGGCCCGCAAGATTCGTGAGCTCGGTACAGAGCGGCCTTCCGGCGCGAACGGCCGGCTCTATACGGGCTACCTGATCTCGTATCCGTACATCGGACGCGGCATGGTGATCTTCCGCGACCCGCACGGTCACCGCATGATCACGACGCCGGTCAAGCGCGTGCTCGGCGAGCCCGGCGGCAAGATGATCTACGTCGAGACCGAGAACAGCGTCTATCGCCTCGAGATCCACGGCGAGCCGCTGTTCCCGATGCGCGCCGCAGGCGAATAGCCGCGAGCGCTGGACTCGCGCAGCGCCTGCACTTGCACCAGTGTCTTGCACTTGCGAGTTACGACGTTCACTTGCACGCCGTGAGAAACCACGACGACCACGCTCGCGGCTCGGCGTTCGAGAGTGACTCGCACCTCGATATCGTTTAGCCCTGCAGGCGTTCGCCGAGCGCGCGCACGTGCGCCGGCCCGAGTGACTGCGCGAACAACAGCGGCAGCTCGCGCAGCGGCGTCTTCGCGCGGCGCGCCAGCTCTGCGAGATAGTGCGCGTTGAGGGTGCGGCGATCGCGCGAGAGCTTCGCGTGACCGGTCACCTCGCGCAGCGGCGAGCCGAGCTCGGGCGCGGACAGCAGGGCCTCGAGCACGCGCGCGACCGGCGTGCCCGAGGGGAAGTGATCCGGCGCGACCTGGTTGACGATCAGCTGCTGCGGCACGATGCCGAGCGCCGACAGCTTGGTCTCGAGCTCGATGGCTTCGTTGACCGGCATCTCCTCGGCGAGCGTGACCAGCACCGCGCTCGTGCGCTTGGGATCGGTGAGCAGCTGCTGCACGGACCGCGCGTCGCGCGTGAGCGGCCCCTCGGGCACGGTGTCGACGATCACCTGCGGGATCTTGAGCATCGAGTACGAGTGCCCCGATGCGGGCATGTCGAACACGACCGTGTCCCACCGGAGCTTGCCCTTGTGCTCCTCGGTCGTGTGGTACCAGGCCTTGCCGAGCAGCGCGTAGTCGTCGAGGCCGGGGATGGCGCGAAGGAAGGCGCGCGTGAGGCGGTTCTCGAACACCACCTCGTACACGCTCTTGAACTTCAGGATCATCATCCCGTACTGCTCGAGCGCGCTCGCGGGCGTGGCGTTCACGGCCCACAGGTTCGGCGCGAGCTGGGCGAGCTCGGTCCCGACCGCGGGCCTGTCGAAGTAGTCGCCGAACCGGTCATTGGCGTTGGTCTCGAACAGCAGCACCTTCTTGCCCTGCTGTGCGAGCTGCCCCGCCAGAGCGGCGGCCACGGTGCTGCGTCCCACGCCGCCCTTGCCGACAACGAGGATGAGCTTGCGTTCCGACAGCGCCGGGATCACGGCTCGACCACGACAGCGACGCCGCTCGCCTCGGCGCTGCGGTACCCCAGCAGCCGACGCAGCGTCCATACTCCACTGTCGGGCGTCACGTCGACGCGGATGTTGACCACCTTGTCGGCGCCGAGCGCCTTGGCGGAGGCGATCAACATGCGATTGACGACGCGATCGAGATCGACGCCGCCGGGAATGGGGATGAACAGGAAGTACGCACTGCTCACTTGCGCATGCACCACGGCGATCGGGCGCAGCTTTGGCCCGACGTAGAGGGATTCGGGTTGGACGCGAACGGTCGAGACCGACGAGCACGCGGCCGCGACGACCGTCACGGCTGCGAGCATCGATCGACGGACCGAAGACATGTGCGCACGCTAACACGGCGAGCCACGGGCAGCGATGATAGGATCCTCCATCGTGGTGCAAAGGCTGACGTCGATCATGGTGCTCGCGCTGTGCGCGCTCCTCGTCGTACCGGCCCCACTGCACGCCCAGGCACCGGCGCCGGTCACCGGCCCCGAGGCCGCGCTCAACCTCAAGATCGCGGTGTGGCGGTTCGATGCCCTCGGCATCGACGGCGAGCTGGTCGCACGGCTCGAGACGCTGTTCCGCATGGAGATCGCGCGCCTGTCGAAGGTGCCGCTGCCGACCCGTCGCGACATCGATCGCTCGATCACCGCCGACCAGCAAGCGCAGTGCACCGGCGAGGAGAAGTGCCTCGCCGCGATCGGCAAGAAGCTCGGGGTCGACGTGGTGATCACCGGGACCGTCGGCGCGATGGGCTCGAGCTACGTGCTCAACATCAAGGCGGTCGAGACCGCGACCGGCAAGCAGCTCAAGCGCATCGAGAGCGATCCGCTGCGCGGCAGCCCCGACGACCTGATCGAAGGCGTGCGCGTCGCCGCGTACCGCCTGCTCGCACCCGAGCAGCTGCATGGCTCGCTGCAGGTGCAGACCGACATCATCGGCGCCGAGGTCAAGCTCGACGGTAAATCGCTCGGCAAGACCCCGCTGCCCAACCAGGGCGTGATCGCGAAGCAGGCGCTCGGCAAGCACCGCGTCGTCGTGCAGGCGCCCGGCTACGACCCGTTCGAGGACGACGTCGCGATCAACTTCCAGAAGGTCGCGCAGGTGTCGGTGCGCTTGATCGCCTCGAAGGAGGTCATCGGCACCGGCCGCACCGAGACGGTCCAGCGGCGGCCGTTCTACACGAAGACGTGGTTCATCGCCGCGGTCGGCGTCGTTGTGGTCGGCGCCGGCATCCTGATCGGGCGCGAGGTGGGCAAGGTCGACTGCACCGTGGTCGGGCCCGGCGGCGAGGTGGGCTCGTGCTGAGCCGGCTCGCCGCGTGTGCCGTGCTGCTCGCGAGCACGTCCGCCCTCGCCGACCGCGTCGTGGCCGTGGCCCCGCTGTCGACGCTCGGCGCCGAGGACAGGTCCGCCTCGACGCGCCAGCTGACCGCACAGATCGAGGCGGCGCTCGCGACCCTCCCCGGCACGCGGGTGATCGGCGCGGCCGCGGTGTCCGACGCGATCAAGAAGGCGAAGAAGCCGCAGCTCAAGGTGTGCGAGCGCGACATCGCGTGCCTCGCGGAGCTCGGCCGACTGGTCGGCGCGGCCGTCGTGATCGACGGCGAGGTCGGCGGCCTCGGCGACTCGAAGGTCGTGTACCTCGGCGCCACCGACGTCACGACCGGCAAGGAGCTGCGTTCGACGACGCTCTCGGTCGGCAGCAAGACCGACGACACCGGCGGCGCGCCGGGCGCGGCGGTGCGGCTGCTCGAGCCCGAGCGCTATCGCGGCACGGTGCGGTTCGCGATCGACGTCGGCGGCGCGGTGGTCTACGTCAACGGCAGCAGGGCCGCGCTCAAGAACAACGAGCTCAGCCTCCCCGTCGGCACGCAGGCCGTGCGCATCACGCACCCCGAGTACCGCGACTTCGTGCGGTTCATCGACGTGCCCTATGGCCGGACGCTCGAGGTGCCGGTCGGCCTCACGCAGTACCGGGCGGTGCAGCACGACATCCAGGGCCGCCCGATCAACAGCGACCGGATCAACTATGTCGATCCGCCGTGGTACCGGCGCTGGTACGTCTACGGCGGCGCGGCCGTCGGGCTCGCGATCATCGGCGGGATCATCGCCGGGACCATCGTGCGCAACGACAGCCTGCCCGAGGGCCCCTGCCGCGTCGTCGGCGGCGGCGGCTGCTAAGCCGCTAGGTAGGCGCGTTCGTGAAGGTCGACCGCATCGTTCCGAGGCTTGAGAGTCGGGCCGAGGCTGAGTTCAATAGCGGGCTGTTCCGGGCTCTCTCCGGTGACCCGAGGCTGCCGGTCGTCGCGTACTACACGGACGATCTCCCGCTCTCTCACCGGCAGGCTGCGGACGTGGCCCACGCGGCCGCGATGAAGCACCTCGCGACGTTTCAGGTGACGCTGACGGCGCTTGACGTGCCTGGCGTAGAGCCGGGGGCCATCTGGTCCGTCAGCGGTCACGAGCATGCCGCCGAGAAGATCCTCGATCCCGCGCTCCGCAGCGAGCTGGAGACGCGGATCGGTTCGCCCCACATCGCCGTCGGAGCACCGCACGGCGGCCAGCTGTTCGCGACTCGCGCAGCGCTAGCGCCCGACCTCGTGCGCCTGGTTCACGACACCTACACGCGTAACCTTGCCGCGTACGAAAAGGATGGCGAGGCCCGCGCTGCGCTCCTGAGTGCCGGCATGTCCGACGACAACTACGAAGCGACCGCTGCGCGGCCGGTCAGCCCGATGGTGTGGCTCCTCGAGGGCGGCGTCGTCGTCGGAGCCAGGGCGCCGGACGTGCCGTTGATCCCGGTGCTGCGCGAGCGCCAGACGGCGATCGAACATGGCTGGCTCTGGCGTCCGCTCCACGAGCATCCCGAGCTTCCGGTCATCGTGTACCTGCCTCGACTTGAGGGTGCGTCGCCGGTGAGCCGCGCCGAAGTCGAGGACGTGGAGGCCACGCATGACAAGGCGATCGCACACGCGCGCGCATCCGTCGTGCTCCATCGCCTCCAGCCGATCGACGTCCCCGGCGCTCCCCTCGGAAGCTTCGTGGTCGTGGGGGGCGACCCTTTCAACGTGGCGCGGCTCTCGGATCCCGCGTTTCTACGCCTGCTCCACGCCGTGCTGCAGAGTGAGCGTCTCGCGCTGTCGGCGCCGATCGCCGGCTTGCTGCTCGTCTGTGCGGATCATCCGAAGCAGCTGCCCATCCTCGCGAGCCTTGCCCAGCTCGCGTACGAGGAGGCCGAGCTCCGCGACATCCTGGTCACGCCGTCGGTGTGGGTGCAGCATGGATCGCGCATCGAGCGCGGCGTGAAGTTCGCGAGCGTGCGGACTCGCAAGCGCCTGCGGCGGCCGTTGATCCGCGCGATCTTCAAGACCGGTCACGGCGTGGGCGGCTCTCTCGTCGGCGAAGGCATCGGCTGGAACAAAGAGGAGGAGCGACGGCAACGTCTCCGCGGATGGTTCAAGAGCGCCCTCGACGTGCTCTTCCCCAGGAGAATCCGGCCTTCGACGCCGGAGCGCGCCGACGTCTCGCGCACGCACTGGCGCGTGATCACGTTCGACGCTCGGGGACGATTCGAGACCGTGGCGTCCTATCCCGATCGCGGGGCCGCGCTGCGCCGCATGCTGGACCTTCGGGCGCAGAATCAGTTTGACTGGTTCGGCTACATCCCTCCGGGCCTCAGAGAGCTCGGGTTCGAGGCAGAGGACGTGGGGTTCCGGCGAACTACTTGACCTGATTCCACAGCTGGTTGATGCGCCGGTTCGCCGCCTGGTGATCGCCGTCGCCGTACTTCTGCAGCACTTCCTTCATGCCGTCGGTGAGCGACGCCTGGGTCGCCTCGTCGAGCTTCGCGCCCTTCACGCGGTTCTGCAGGCGCTGGTACTTGGCGCCGATGAACGCGCGGTTGATCTGGGTCTGGTCGACGGTCTGCGCCCACTGGTTGGCGAGGATGTAGGCGCGCGTCCAGTCGCTCTCCGAGAGCGCCTTGGTCACTTCGCCGTCGAGGCCGTTGAGGTCGGCCGAGATCAGGCCCTTCTTCGCCATCGCCGACTTCGCCTTCGACACGATCGAGTCGACCTCCCTGCGCGTGTACTTGCCGTCGGCGCTCTTGGGCGGCGCGACCTGCTGCACGATCACCGGGGCCGCGCCGGCGGTGCAGCCCTCCTTCCACTTCTCGGCGCTCTTCTGCTCGAGCGCGATCAGCTCCTTGAGCTCCTGGAGCTTCGCGTTCGCGGCGCGCTCGCGCTCGGCGACCGCGGCCTCGCGGCGCGCCAGGCTCGCTTCGCGCGCGACGGCGGCGCCGGCCGCGCCCTCGATCTGCGTGGCGAGCTTGGTCAGCTCCTGCGACGCGGACTCGAGGTTCGTCGACTGCTGCTCGATCTGCGTGTCGAGCTCCTTCTTCTTCTGCTCGAGCTCGACGGTGTCGCCGCCCGATGCCTTGATCTCGACGATCTTCGCCTCGAGCTTGCTCGACTCGTCCTGCAGCTTGGCGCGCTGCTGCATCAACGCATCGCGTCGCGCGACCAGATCCTGCTGCGCCTTGAGCGCCGCCGGATCGGGCGCCGCATCCGCCCCCTTGTTCTTGCAGCCGGCGGCGAGCGCCAGACAAAGTCCGAACCCGAGCGCACGGCGATAGAAGTGGATCCCCACGGTCCGCATCCGTTCGATTGTATTAGATCGTGAGGTAGATTGCGCTCGATGCTGCTCTATCACGACCCCCGCGCCCCGAATCCTCGTCGGGTCCGTGTGTTTCTGGCCGAGAAGGCTGTGGCGTACGACACGATCGAGGTGCTGATCGCCGATCGGGCGCACCAGACCGCCGAGTTCCGCAAGAAGAACCCGATCGCGCTACTGCCGGTGCTCGAGCTCGCCGATGGCCGCGTGCTGCGCGAGTCGATGGCGATCTGCCGCTACGTCGAGGAGATGCACCCGGAGCCCAACTTGTTCGGCGCGGACGCGTGGGAGCGCGCGCAGATCGAGATGTGGAACCGCCACGCCGAGCTCGAGCTGCTGTGGCCGATCGCGCAGGTGTTCCGCAACACGCACAAGTTCTGGGAGGGCCGCATCAAGCAGGCCCCCGAGTTCGCCGCCGTCATGCGCGACCACCTCGCCGAGCGCTTCGACTGGCTCGAAGGCGAGCTCGCGCACCGCAGCTTCATCGGCGGCGATCGCTTCACCGTCGCCGACATCACCGCGATGTGTGCGATCGACTTCGGCAAGGTCTCGAGCATTCGCATCGACGGCGCCACGCACCCGCACCTCGCGGCGTGGCACAAGCGCGTCAGCGAGCGCCCGAGCGCGAAGGCCTAGCGACCTTCGCCGCGGTCGTACGCGGCGCGCGAGTGCGTGATGACCTCGAGCGCCTGCTCGACGCCGTACATCGCGCCGACGTCCACCTGGTCGCCCTTGCCCTCGAGGACCTTGTAGTCGCGGAAGAAGCGATCGAGCTCGCGCATCACGTGCGACGGCACCGAGGTCAGCGTCTCGTAGTGCGCGTACGCGGGATCGTCGACGCACACCGCGATGATCTTGTCGTCGCCGCCATGCTCGTCGACCATGCGCATGCCGCCGAGCGGTCGCGCGCGCACGATGGTCAGCGGCGCGACCGGCTCCTGCATGAGCACGAGGATGTCGAGCGGGTCACCGTCATCCGCATGGGTGCGCGGGATGAACCCGTAGTTCGCCGGATAGTGGACCGCGGAGTAGAGGACGCGGTCGAGGCGCAGGAGGCCGGTGGGCTTGTCGACTTCGTATTTGAGGTGCGAGCCGCGCGGGATCTCGATCACCGCCGGGACGAACGTCGCGATGTCGTTGGGGACCTCGATGTCGTGGACCGGGTGCACGCGGCGACCTTACACCGCATTCGCCAGCTGCCCGCACGCGGCGGCCACGTCGCTGCCGCCGGAGTAGCGACGGTGCGTGGGCAGGCCCGCCGCCGAGAGCACGTCGCGGAACGCGTCGAGGCGCGGCGAGCGCTGGAACGGATCGCCGAGTCCGATCGCGTTGTAGTCGAGCAGCGAGAGCCGCGGGCGGCGGCCGGTCGCCTCGGTGAACGCGTGCGCGCGGGCCGCGAGCGCACGTGCATCGTCGTCGCTGTCGTTGATGCCGGCGAGCAGCGTGACGGCCCACATCGGCGCGTGGCCGGTGGTGCGCGCGTGCTCGGCGCACGCGGCGATCACGTCGTCGAGGTCGTGCCGCTCGGCGATCGGCATCACGCGGCGGCGATGTGCGGCGATCGCGCTCGAGATGCTGAGGCCGAGGCGAACGTTGGGCGCGGCCTGCGCGAGGCGGCGGATCCCCGACGGCAGGCCCGCGGTGCACACGGTGATCGCGCGTGCGTCGATGCCGAGCGCGCACGGCTCCGTCATCACCGCGATCGCGGCGAGCACCGCGTCGAGGTTCGCGAGCGGCTCGCCCATGCCCTGGAACACGACTCCATGCACGCGGCCGTGGGGCAGCCGCGCGCGCACGACGCGGACTTGCTCCACGATCTCCCACGCCTCCAGGTTGCGCGTGAGGCCGAGCCGGCCGGTCGCGCAGAACGCACACGCGAGCGCGCACCCGACCTGCGAGCTGACGCAGACGGTGAACCGCCCCGGATGCTCGAGCGGGATGCGCACCGCCTCGAACCGCGCCTCGCCGCTCGCGAGCGCGTACTTCACGAACGGATCGATCTGGCTCGCCGCCTCCGTGACCACCTCGAGCGCGGGCACGTGGCCGGCGGCCCGCACCGCCTCTGCCGCAGTGCGGCGTACGGCCGAGCTGGCGGCGACCGGCTCCCCCCGGTGGACCTGGGCGACGATCTTCCGCGCCTCGGCGAGGGTAACTTCCGGAACTGCCTCGGCGAGTTGGGCCGGCGTGACCGCCTGTAGCGCAAGTCCCGGCTCGACCATGGGCCTGCCCCTATACCATGCGGACTTTGCCCATGCCGGTTCACCACGGTAGGCTGACGATGTGGCTTACCCCGAGGTGATTCGCGTCTTTGCGACCTCCCAGGACCCTGACTTCGACGGCCCGTGGCAGGCCCGGACCCCCTCGAACAGCACCGGATCGGCGGTCGTGATCGGCAACGGGCTGCTGCTCACCGGCGCCCACGTCGTCGCCAACGCCACCTTCCTCCAGATCCAGAAGCAGTCCCATCCGGATAAGGCGATCGCCCGGGTCAAGGCCGTCAGCCATGACTGCGATCTGGCGCTCCTCGAGGTCGCCGAGGACTTCCTGGCCGACATCGAGCCCGCCGAGCTGGGCCCGATGCCGCGCCTGCGCGACGAGGTCGCGGTCGTCGGCTACCCGGTCGGCGGCGAGGAGATCTCGATCACCGAGGGCGTGGTCTCGCGCATCGAGGTCCAGCGCTACAGCCACAGCCAGCGCCACCTGCTGGCGGTCACCGTCGACGCGGCGATCAACGCGGGCAATAGCGGTGGCCCCGTGTTCGGTGACGGCAAGGTCGTCGGCATCGCGTTCCAGAAGCTCACCGGCGTCGACAACATCGGCGAGATGGTCCCGCCGCCGCTGATCCGCGCGTTCCTCGACGGCGTCGCGGCCGACAAGCGCCCCGAGATTCCCGCGCTGGGCATCACGACGCAGAACCTCGAAAATCCACTGCTGCGCCGCCAGCTCGGCCTCAACCCGAGCGAGCGCGGTGTCGTCGTGCTGCACGTCGACTACAGCGGGTCGGCGTACGGCGTGCTCGAGCCGCGCGACGTGATCACCGCGATCGACGGCCTGCCGATCGCGAACAACGGCACCGTCCAGTACGACGGCCATTACCGCACCCGCTACGACGTCGTGCTCGGCCACCGCTACACCGGCGATCGCATCGAGCTCGCGATCAAGCGCGGAGGCATCGCGCGCACCGTCGAGCTCGAGCTGCGCCCGTGGCAACCGCTCGTGCCGCGCTCGCGCTACGACCAGCCGCCCGCGTACTTCGTCTACGCCGGCTTCGTGTTCCAGACGCTGACGCGCGATTACCTGACCACCTGGGACAAGTGGTGGAACAAGGCGCCGAAGGAGTTCCTGAACTACTACTACCTCGGCTACCGCACGCCCGACCAGAACGAGATCGTCGTGCTCACGCAGATCCTCGCCGACGAGATCAACGTCGGCTACGGCCACCTCTACAACGAGGCGGTCGCGAAGATCGACGGCCACATCCCTCGCGACATGGAAGACTTCGTCGCGCGGTTGTCGGCGGCGCGCGGCGTCGTCGAGATCCAGACCACCTCGGGTGGCATCATCATGCTGGACACCGAGGAAGTGCGAAAAGCGACGCCGCGGATCCTCACGCGCTATCACATCCCGCGCGATCGCACGCCGGGCCTCCCGGGTGCCGTCGCTGCCTCGCCGCCACTGCGCGCAGCGATGCCATGACACCGATCGAGGTCCGCGCGTAACCCACGCACCCACCGGTTGATGCGTGTGGCCGTTCACCATGCACATCGAGCGCCGGAGCTGCGACGAATTACTTCCCGATCCTCGGCGGTGACGCGTTTCATGAGCGTGCGCGACCAGCGATCGCTCCTCGTCCTCGTGCTCGCGGCCTGCGGAGCCACGCCCTCCCCGGCTCCATCCGCGCCCGGCCCCGGCGCTCCGCCACCGCTGGTCACCGCGGCGCTCGTGCCACCCGACGCCGCAGCCGCGCCTGCCGCCGCGCCCGTGCCGGTCGCCCGACCATCGGGACCGCTGTCGTATCGGATCAAGGTCACCGAGACGCCGTGGAGCGATCGCCAGACCGCGATGCGCCGCAACGAGGCTCGCATGGTCGACAAGGCCGGCATGCTCGAGGACTTCGCGGCTTACTTCGCGATGGTCGACGAATTCTACGCGACGCGGACGCGCGAACAGGCGGACTACCTGAGCACCGCGCGCGACCGCGCCAGTCCGGCGCGGATGTCGCCGTATCCGTCGTCGGTGGCGAGCCTCGCGCGCGGGTTCCTCGACGTCGGCTCCCGGCAGCGCATCTGCGCCCGCCCGCCCGACGAGTTGTGGCACTGCGATCCGTTCATGGTGCCCGCGCCCGCGAGCCCCGCCGCGCCGTACACGATCACCGAGGAGGCCCGCGGGGTCATGCGCCTGGCGATCGGCGACCTCTCCAACGGCGCCGACCCCGCGTGGTCGCGGTTCGACGCGGACCTCGCACCCCTCGCGAACGCCAAGGCGATCGTGCTCGACCTCCGCGAGGCGACCGGCGGTGATCCACGCCCGCTGCTGCCGTGGCTCGAGCGGGTGACCGGGCGTCGGCCGCTGCGGCCGTTGCGCTCCATCCACCGGCCGGCGACCGCGGATCCGTACGTCGTCGCGTACGCCGCGCGGTTCACCTCCGACGGCCGCGACCGTGCCGTGTGGGCGCCGCTGGTGGGCACGATGCCGGCGACGACGACGCCGCCGACCCGCGCGCGCATCGCCGTCGTGATCTCGCCGCGGTGCGGTGCCGCGTGCGAGCTCGCGGCGCGCGTCCTCGAGACCCACGCCGGCGCGATCGTGCTCGGCAATCCCGCGCACTACCTGAGCCGGCTGCACCGCGACGAGCCTGCGCTGCTCGTGCTGCCGCGCTCCGCCGTCGAGATCTACTTCTACGCGACCGAGTACTTGCTGTCGCGCGACATCGAGGCGAAGACCGGCACGACCGGCGAGTGGAACGCGTTCGCCGGCGAGGGCTTCGACGGCGACCTGGTCGCCGCCGCGGTCCGCGAGCTCACCGAGCCGCGGCTCGCCAGGCGCTGCACCGCGTATCCAGCGTACACGACCAGGGCCGCGATGCCGCCGGCCGCTGCGGCGAAGCTCCATGGCCACGCCTCATCGCTGCGGCCCGGTGGCTGCTCCGACGGCGTGGAGGTCACGCTCCACTCCGACATGCCGCTGTCGAGCTTGCACCGCTTCGCGGCGACCTGCTCGCAGCCGCCTGATCTCACGCACTACGTGAACGACGTGTTCTCGATCGGCAACCCGAGCTATCCGGTCCTGACGCAGCTCGCGCAGAGCGATCTGGTGAAGGCGATCTACATCGGCTGCAGCCACCGCCCGACGATCAGATGAGGCGGGGCGTGGTCCGGACGTCGTGCGTCCTCAGGTCAGCTCGACGAGCAGCTCGCCGGTCTCGACGGCTTGGCCGGCCTGCTTGGTGATCGAGGCGACGGTGCCGCCGCGCTCGGCAGCGAGCTCGTTCTCCATCTTCATCGCTTCGAGCACGAGCAGCGGCGTGCCCGGCTCGACCTGATCGCCGACGGCGACGAGCACCTTCACGACCTTGCCGGCGATCGGGGCGCGGATCGACCCGCCGCGCGACGTGGCGCGCGTACCGGCTGCGTGCGCGAGACGCTTGTGCAGCGCGTCCTCGACCTGCAGCAGGGTCTGGCTCGCGCCGACCGAGACGGCGATGCCGGTGCGGCGGCGATCGAGATCGACGAGGAAGCTGCGACCCTCGATGACGAGCGACCACGTGCCCGGGCGGACGGGCTTGCCGTCGACGACGAGCTCCTTGCCCTCGATGCTGACGCGGAAGGTGCCATCGGGGGCCGGGCCCTCGACGGTGACCGTCCGGTCACGCCCTTCCGCGGTGACGATCAGCTCGCGTTTCACTGCCGCGGCTTCATATCACGACCCCATTTGCCACCGCACGCCGATGCATGCTATCCGCGTGGAAACCGTGCCGTCTCTCCGCCTCGTCGATGTGCTGATGGAGCGACGCATTCTGGTGTGCGTGGGCTCCGGAGGCGTGGGCAAGACCACGACGGCGGCGACCCTGGCGCTCGCCGCCGCGCGCCGCGGCAAGAAGACGCTGGTCCTGACGATCGACCCGGCGCGCCGCCTCGCCAACTCCCTCGGGCTCGCCGCGCTCGGGCACGAGGTGCAGGAGGTCGACCGCGCGCTCGTGCATGCGGGCGCGCCGAGCACGAGTGGCTCGCTGTTCGCGATGATGCTCGACCAGAAGGCCGCGTTCGACGAGGTGGTGACGCGCCACGCGAAGGATCCGGCGGCGGTGAAGCGCATCCTCGCGAACCCGGTGTATGCGCAGATCTCCGGCTCGCTCGCCGGCGCGCAGGAGTACGCGGCGATGGCCAAGCTCCACGACTTCGATCAGTCGGGCAAGTACGACCTGATCGTCGTCGACACGCCGCCGACGGCGCACGCGCTCGACTTCCTCGATGCGCCCCGCAAGTTGAGCGAGGCGATCGACTCGCCGGCGATCGAGTGGTTCCGCAAGCTGCAGGGCGAAGGCGGCTCGCGCTGGTCGCTGATCGGCAAGAGCGGCTCGTTCGTGATCAAGCGCCTCGCGAAGTTCGTCGGCGCGAAGTTCATCGACGACCTCTCGGTGTTCTTCACCGAGTTCAACGACATCCTCGGCGGGTTCCGCAAGCGCGCCGAGGAGACGTTCGCGTTGCTGCGCCAGCCGCGCGTCGGCTTCCTCCTGGTCGCGAGCCCCGAGCCGATGGCCGTGCGCGAGGCCCTCGCGTTTCATGCACGCCTCGAGACCGCCGGCATGCCGCGCGTCGGCTTCGTGGTCAACAGGGTCCATCCCTCGCGGCCGACCGACGCCAGCATCGCCACGCTCGAGACCGCGCTCGCCGCGCAGCCGCAGATCGCGAGCCTCGGCCTCTCGGGCACGACGCGCACGATGGCCGCGCAGGCCCTGCTCGTCGCGCACGACGAGCTCGAGGCGCTCGCGAAGGCCGACGCCACCGCCGTCGACAGGCTGCGCGCGGCCGGCGGCCCCGACGCGACGCTCGCGCTCGTGCCGCTGCTCGAGGATGACGTGCACGACGTGCAGCGCCTGGTCTCGCTCGAGCAATACCTGTTCGCCTGAGCGCCGGTGCGCACTCCTGGTGCGGCGCTGGTCGTGCGCTTGCAGCGTTGGTCGCCAGGAGATCCTGTATGCGCCGATGCTCCCTCGGACTCGTGATCCTGGGCGTGCTCGCGCCCACGGCGAGCGCCCAACCTCCCCGCGCCCCGGCGCCCGAGGAGGAGTCATCCCGTGACCTCTACGACAACCCGCTGTTCGTCGCGGGCGCGGCGACGTTCCTCGGCAGCTACGGGCTGTCGATCGGGTTCGCGGCGGCCAGCCTCGACGACGAGAACCGCTGGCTGTACATCCCGGTCGCCGGGCCGTGGGTCACGCTCGCCGACGGCAGCGACGAGGACGACGACGACCAGTGGCTGCTCGCGTTCGATGGCATCGCGCAGGCCGCGGGCGTCGCGCTGGTCGCGACCGCCTACTTCCGCGAGCGCCGGCAGCGCTACATCGAGAAGCGGTTCACGCGGTTCGCCGTGACACCGCGCTCGATCGGAGTCGTCGGTCGGTTCTGAGTTACGGAGCCCACAGCTCGGCGGCGAGCTGCGCCGAGGCCCAGGCCGGTGCGCCGAGCACGACCACGAGCGTGGTGCCGCGGCGCTCGACCGACGCGACCGTGCCGTCGAGGGCGAGCCAGCGCATGCGCTCCGCGCCGCGCTCGAACGTGGCACCGAGGACGGCGGCGTCGACGGCGCGCATCGCGGCCTCGGTGGCCTCGATCGCATCGGCCTCCGTGTCCCACACGAGCTTCGCGATGCCGACGCCGCGCTCGGGGCGGCGGTCGGCGTCCCTGGTCAGCGACAGCATGCGATCACCACCCCAGCCCTCGGCCGCGTTCGCCGCGACGCCTGCGTCGACGCCGTGCGCCTGCAGGAACAGCGCGAAGCCGTGCTCGCCCCACACGGCCTCGTGCGCGAGCGAGAAGCCGCGCAGCGCCGCGGGCGTCGCGAGGGCGACGGCGATCGGCGCCTCGTCGGCGACGTAACGATCGAGGTGGAGGATCTGCTCCGTCGAGCGCGGTGGGCGCCGGTAGACGGCATCGACGGCGCTCCACGGCTGACGGCGGCGGAGCGCCGCGACGAAGCTCGTGCCCGCGCGATACGGGAACAGCAGCGCCTCGCGCACGGCGAACGGTGCGCGATCGAACGCATCGCCGCCGCCGGGCCGCGCGAAGCTGGTATCGAGCGCGGCGGCGACGTCGGGCGCGGACCACGGTGCGGCCTGACCCTGGCGCGCGAGCATGACCTCGATCATCAGCGCGACACCATCGCCCTCGACGAGCGCGCGCCGTGCGAGCGCCGCATCCGTCTCGGCCGGCGGGAGGTCCTCGAACTTCTCGAGATCGAACGCCTGATCTTGCAGCCCGTGCGCGAGCTCGTGCGCCAGCACCAGCTCGGCGTGCGCGGGATCGTCGGCGGCGGCCTTCGAGATCGCGAGCGTGTCGGTCGCCGGATCGTAGTAGCCGACGAGCTGCTCCGTGAAGATGTCGATGACCAGCGCCTCGTAGTCGAGCACGAGCGGGATCAGGCCCCAGCGCGCGAGCGCGAAGCCTTCGGCCGCGGTGTGTGCGCGGGTCGTGGCCTCCTCGGCCATCGCGCGCAGCCGGCGCCGCAGCTCGTCGCGATCGACGATCTCGCTCGCGATCGGCTTCTTGAGCCGCAGGCCGCGCAGCTTCGCGACCTCCTTGGCGAGCGCGTCGATCGACCCAGGCGCCGCGGCCGCAGGCACCGCGACGGCGACGAGCGTGGCGGACGCGACAGCGCGGAGCCAGGACACGCCCCCGAGCCTGCCACGCGCGCGTTGGATCTTCATCCGGTGTGATGGCACGCTAGGCGGGCTTCGGAGGGAACGATGCAGCGGTACGGACTTTTCATCGTGAGCGCGCTGGGGCTCGCGGCGTGCGGCGACAACTTCGATGTCGGGCGCTCCGCCTGCGAGCGGGTCTCGGGCCACGCCTGCACGTGGGCCGGCGTCCCCGGCGTCGTCGGGTTCAACGGCGACGGCCACCACCGGCTCGCGACCGAGCTGTACTGGTCGATGGACATGCTGTTCGCGGACGACGGCACGGTGTGGTTCATCGACTGGAACAACCACCTCGTCCGGCGCGTGCTCGCCGATGACACGGTCGAGACGCTCGTCGGCTGGATCGATCCCGTGTTCCCGGGCGATGGCGTGCCGGGTGGCGCCGAGCGCACACCGGCTGGCGTGCTCGGCATCGACGTGCAGCTCAATCACCCGACCGACCTCGCGCGCGGCGAGGGCGACAAGGTCCTGATCATGGCGTGGCACAACCACAAGCTCCGCGAGGTGGACCCGGCGACCAGGAACGTGCGCATCCTCGCCGGCAGCGGCGCGGGCTTCGGAGGCGACGGCGGGCCGTACACGATGGCGACGTTCAAGCAGCCCAAGGGCCTCGAGCGCGACGCGCAGGGCAACCTCTACATCCTCGATCAGCAGAACTTCCGCGTGCGCCGCATCGACGCGGCCACGGGCGTGATCACCACGATCGCGGGCAGCGGCATGCCGGGCTTCGAGGGCGATGGCGGCCCCGCGCTCGACGCGAAGCTCGGGTTCGAGGCGAACTCCAACCCGGAGCCGTCGGGCGGCCTCGCGATCGCGGGCGACACGCTCTACATCGCCGACTCACTGAACCATCGCATCCGCGCGGTCGACCTCGCCTCGGGCACGATCACGACGGTGGTCGGCAGCGGTGAGGCCGGCTACAGCGGGGACGGAGGTGCCGCGACGAGCGCGACGCTCAAGCATCCGCGCGACCTCGAATTCGGGCCCGACGGCGACCTCTACATCGCCGACACCGACAACAACGTCATCCGCGCGGTGAACCTCACGAGCGGGACGATCCGCACGGTGGCCGGCACCGGCGAGCTCGGGCTCGACGAGACCGACGGCCTGCTCGCGACCGAGACCAAGCTCGCCCGCCCGTTCAGCATCGACTTCTCGCCCGCGGGGAACTTGTTCATCTCCGACACGATCAACAGCCGCATCCTCGAGGTGACGCGATGAAGCGCTCCCTGCTCGTCCTCCCGTTCGCGCTCGTCGCATGCAGCGACGGCGCCACCGCGCCCGCGTGCGATCCCACGATCCCGGGCACGATCTGCACGATCGCCGGCGATGGCACGAGCGGCTACGCCGGCGACGACGGTGCCGCCACCGAAGCGCGCATGTCGCTCCCCCAGGACACGCTGCGCGCGCCCGACGGCACGCTGTACATCCTCGACTGGAACAACCACCGCATCCGCAAGCTGCCAGGCGACGGCACGATCCGTCACGTCGCCGGTCGCGGCGAGCTCGGCGGCACGCTCGATGATCCGGCGAACTCCGATCTCAATCACCCGACGGGGCTCGTGCTCGATCCGTCGGGGACGCGCCTCATCATCGCGGCGTGGCACAACAGCAAGCTGCGCGAGCTCGATCTCGCGACCGGCGAGATCAGCGACTCGTGCGGCGACGGACGCCGCGCGTACTTCGGCGACGGCACCGCCGCGCTCACCGCCTCGCTCGACCTGCCGGCGAGCATCGCCTACGCGCCCGACGGCAAGCTCGTGATCATGGATCAGGCGAACCAGGTGATGCGCGCCGTCGACGCGAACGGCACCATCACCCGCTACGCGGGGCGCTGCGTCATCGACGGCCCGGACCCCGGCCCGGGCAAGTGCGCCGACGGCACCGAGCCCACGCCGTGCCCGTCGCCGTCGGGCAAGTTCACGTGCGGCGCCCCCGCGACGTGCGCCCTGCCCTGCACCCCCGGCTACGGCGGCGACGAGGGCCCCGCGCTCACGCTGCGCATGGGCCAGCCGTTCGGCCAGTCCGCCGATCCGGCGGGCCGCATCGTGTTCGATCGCGAGGGCAACCTCTACTTCGCCGACAGCGCAAACTCGATCATCCGCAAGATCGACGCGAACGGCATCGTCCATCGCGTCGCCGGTCAGCCCCTCGATCCGGGCTACTCGGGCGACGGCGGCCCGGCGCTCGAGGCCCAGCTGTTCAACCCGGTCGACCTCGCGCTCGCCGACGATGGCACGCTCTACTTCACCGACGTCTACAACCACTGCGTGCGCGCGATCGCGCCCGACCAGACGGTCTCGACGATCGCGGGCGAGTGCGGCGTGCCCGGGGAGGACGGCGACGGCGGCCCGCCGACCGAAGCGCACCTCAAGCGCCCGTACGGCATCGAGCTCGCGGACGGCGTCCTCTACATCGCCGACACCGGCAACAATTCGATCCGCTCGATCGTGCTGCCGTGAGCCTCACCGGCACGCCCCGAACGTCACCCCACCGATGATCATCGGCGGTGACCACCCGTAACAGGTGTGGCCGTTCGAGCACGGGTTCTGCGCATCGCAGCCCTCCTGACAGATGCCGTTCGCGCCCTGCGCGTCGGTGAGACACATGTAGTCGGGCGCGCAGTCGCCGTCATCCGTGCACGAGGCGAGCTGCGAGGACGAGCAAGGCGATCGAGAAACGCATGCCGCCTCGACGGGCAGCACGCCGCGACGTTGCGCGGTTTCGATGCATGTCGAATTCCCGCAACAACCCACACGCGCCCCCGTCACCGCGACGAACAAAGGAGATTTCCAATGCGTACTTCGACCCTGTCCGTCGTCGCCCGCTACAGCACGCGGCTCAGGCTCAGGTCGATCTGACTCTGGACGAGACGCAGGATGCTCTCGAGGTCCGAGGACACGACCTGGACTCGCTGCTGGAACGCCGCGCGCGTGCGCTTCGACAGCGCCGTGCGCGCGGCCTCCAGCCACCGAAAGGCGGTGGTCTTGTGCACGCCGTAGATGCGCCCGATCTCTTCCATCGTCAGGTTGTCGACGAAGTGATGTCGCAACAGGTTGCGCTCGCGAACCTCGAGCGATGCCAGCGCCTGCTCGAACGCCGCCTTGAAGTCCGCGTGATACGCGCGACGAAAGTGCGCGAGCTCGGGTCCGTCCGTGGGATCCGGCAGCGCGGCGAGGGCGTCTTCGTCCTCGGAGCTGTCGTCGCGCCGGCGCACGCGGTCCACCGCCATGCGGGTCGCGACCGTGCGCAGCCAGCTCGCGAGCGCGGCGCGCCCCGAGTACGTCGCGATCTTCGGCGGACTGCCGGTGAACAGCTTCGTCTGCACGTCGTTCGCGACCTCGTCGACGACATCCGCGGCCAAGCCCATCGTGCGCAGGCTCGCGCGCAAGGTCGTCGCGTATGCCGCCGCGAAGGCCGTCAGCGCCTCGGAGGATCCCGTGAGACATGCACGCGCTAGATACAGATCCTCCGCCGCGAGCTGGCCGAGCGCCCCCACCGGATCGCCGGTCTCGCAGATCGCCCCGGCCATCGCCGTGATCACGTCGCGCTCGTCGACGACCAGCGCCGGCCATGCCGCACGCGCCCGCGCCAGCGCGGCTTCGGCGGCCGCCTCGAGTGGGGCCGCATGAGGCTCCAGCTCCGGCGCCGCGGCCACCAACCACTCGGCAATCTGGTTTCCCGGCTGCGTCGCCATCCGTCGCGGCCTATTATGAGGCAGGTGAAGGCGGCTTGTCTCGAGGAGACCACCGTCACGCTCTTCCTCGATCGCAAGCTCGAGGTCGAGCGCGTGCGCGGGCTCGAGGAGCACATCGACCGCTGCGCGCGCTGCCGGCGCCTGCTGGCCGAGCTCGCACGTGGGACCGAGCCGCCCGTGCCCGGGACACCGCCCGAGGACTGCGCCGGTGTCCGCATCGATCGCTACGTGCTGCTCCGCCGCATCGGCGAAGGCGGCATGGGCGTCGTCTATGCCGCGTACGATCCGACGCTCGATCGCCGCGTCGCGGTCAAGCTCGTGCACGCCGACGGCGACGAGGCCAGCCGCGCACGGCTCGCGCAAGAGGCGCGCGCGCTCGCCAAGGTCTCGTCGGAGAACGTGGTCGCGGTGTTCGATGCCGGCGTGGTCGACGATCAGGTGTTCGTCGCGATGGAGCTCGTCGAGGGCGGCACGCTCGGCTCGTGGCTACGCGAGCGGCGACGGAGCTGGCGCGAGGTGGTCCGCGTGTTCGAGCGCGCCGGTCGCGGGCTCGCCGCCGCGCACGCGAACGGGCTCGTGCACCGTGACTTCAAGCCCGACAACGTGCTGATCGACGGCGACCGCGTGCGCGTCGCCGACTTCGGCCTCGCCGCACCCGACGCGGAGCTCCGTTCGTCGCCCCGCAGCGTCGCCGGCACGCCGGGGTACATGTCGCCCGAGCACTTCGCCGGCGCGGTCGTGGATGCACGCAGTGACCAGTTCGCGTACTGCGTCGCGTTCTACGAGGCGCTGTACGGACAGCGTCCGTTCGCGGGCGACACGCTCGACGCGCTCGCCGCCGAGGTGACCGCCGGACGTGTGCGTCCGCCCCCGACCCGCGCAGCCCCCGCGTGGCTTCGCGGCGTCATCACGCGTGGGCTCGCCACGGATCCCGAAGCGCGCTGGCCGTCGATGCCGGCGCTGCTCGCCGCGCTCGAGCGGCGGAAGATCGTGCGCCGCGCCGGGTGGATCGCGGCGGCGGCGGTCGCGCTCGCGGGCACGAGTGCGGGCCTGGCGATGCGCGCGACCGAGTCACCCGCACCATGTGCGAGCGCCGGCGAGCGGCCCGCCCTGGCGTACGATCCGCGCGCCATGCGCGCCGCGTTCGGCGCGAGCGCGCCGGGTGGCGCGGCCGCAGCCGATCGCGTGATCGCGCGGCTCGAGGTGTGGCGCACCGGCATCGGCGAGGCGCGCGCGACCGCCTGCCATGCCACGCGGATCGCGGAGCGCGAGTCGCCGGAGCTGTTCGACCTGCGGATGCTGTGCCTCGCCCGCAACGTCGAGCGCGTCTCGGCGCTGATGGCCGAGCTCGGCAAGCCAACCCCGTACGTCGTCGACGTCGCGCTCGCCGAGGTCAACCGCGCCGCCGACTTCGCGGAGTGCACGGCCTCGCCGCGTGCGCTGCTCGAGCCGCTGCGCGAGCCGAGCGACCCCGTGGCGCGTGCGCGCCATGACGAGCTACGCCAGCACCTCGCCCGCGCCCAGGCCGCACGCGCCGCCGGTCGGTATGGCGAGGCCGCGAACGCCGCCGCCGAGATCGCGAAGCAGGCCGCCTCGATCCCCGCGCGTGCGCTCGAGGCCGAAGCGTGGCGGCTCGAAGGCGAAGCCCGCGATGACGATCGCGACTACGCGGTCGCACGCGCCGCACTCGAGCGCGGGCTCGTCGCTGCGGAGGCGTCGGGTCACGATCGCCTTCGCGCGGCCGTGTACCTGATCCTCGCCAATGTCGAGAACAAGCTCGACGGCCGCGCGAACGCCGAGCGCTGGGTCGCACAGGCGCGCGCGCTCGTCGATCGCCTGCAGCTCGCCAGCTTCGCCGCGTCGGTCACGTATCACGAGGGCTTGCTCGCCGTGTGGCGCGACGACTACGCGGCCGCCGTCCCGTTCCTGCGGCGTGCGCTCGCCGAGCACGAGCGTGCGCACGGCGCCGAGGATGCCACGATCCACATCTTGACCAGCCTCGGGCTCGCGCTCTGGCAGCAGGGCGCGCCCGACGAGGCGCGCGCTCACCTGAAGCGTGCGGTCGCGATCGGAGAGCGCGTGCTCGGCGAGCGCCACCCCGCGCTCCTCAGACCGCTCTACCTGCGGTCCGCGATCGCGACCGTCGCGGGTGACTATCCGACCGCGATCGCGCTCGGCCGCCGCGGCTTCGACATCGCGCGCGTGCACACGGGGCCGAATGGTACGTTGCTCGTGCAGAACACCGTCGCCCTCGCGACCGCGCTCTCGGAGGCGGGCGAGATCGACGACGCACTCGTGCTGCTCGGGCAAGCGATCGCCGCCTACGAGCAGTCGATCGGCACCGACACCGCGATGCTCGCGACGATGCTCGTCCTGCGTGCCCAGGCGCTCGCCAACGCCGCACGGTTCGCGGAAGCGCTCGCCGATCAGGAGCGCGCGGTCGCGATCGTGCGCAAGCAGCTGGGCCCCACCGACGACGATCTCGCGGTCGCGCTCGAGGGCTATGGCCGCGTCCTGCAGGGCCTGCGACGCTGGGACGACTCGATCGCCGCGTACCGCGAGGCGGCCAGCATCCGTGCCACCCGTGGAGAGGCCGAGCAGAGCTACTACGCCGAGCAGGGCATCGCGCTGAGCCTGCAGGGCGCGGGCCGTCACGCCGACGCGATCGCGTACTTCGAACGAGCGATCGCGGCGCGCACGAACGTCGCGGGCGTCGATCCGACCGAGCTCGCGGACGTGCAGCTCGGGCTCGCTCGTACCCTCCTCGCCCTGCGCCGCGACCGCCCGCGCACGCTCACCCTTCTACGTGCCGCACGCGCGACCTACGCCGACCGCGCGGCTGACAGCACGCGTCTGGCCGAGATCGACGCGCTGCTCGCGCGCTGACTATCGGAGCAGCTGCTCGACGGCGCGCACGAGCTCCTCGGGCGGCGCCGACTTCTCGAACAGGAGCGCACCATCCGGGCCGTAGACCTTGAGGTGCGGCAGCGCGAAGCCACCGGGCGCGAGATAGCGCTGCCAGGCGGCGCTCTCATCGTCGCCGACGTCGAGCTTGCGGACGGCGATGCGGTCGGGATGCGCGGCCACGAGCGCGACGAGCCGCTGGTCGAGCTCGCGGCACGGCGCACACCACGTGGCCCAGAGATCGATGACGGTCAGCTTGCCGGGGACGGTGACGATCGGTGCGGCGGTGCCGGCCGGCCCGAGCGGCGCCTCGTCGAGACCGCGCCACTTCGCGCGCGGCGCGAGATCGAACGTGCCGATGATGCCGAGGCCGAACACCGGGCCCAGATCGACCTGCGTGCCCTCGATGTGCGAAGCGACCGGGACCCGAACGTCGCCGACGATCGCGAACGCAGGCGCCGGGCTCCACGCGACCGAGCCGCCCGCGAGCACGTCGATGCGCCCGGTGTTGCCCTCGTCGCGATACTCGACCCCGTACCAGGTCTCGGCGGTCTCGCCATGCACTTCGCTCGCGAGGCCGAACGTGAACGCGCGCGTCCCGAGGCGCGATGACAGCGTGAGCCCCGCGGACAAGCGATGCCCCTGGCGAAAGCCGTGGTGGTTGTCGTAGAGCGAGAGACGCGCGAGCGTCCACACCGACGCGATCATGTCGCGCAGCGCGCGCTGCACCTCGAGCGCCGCATACGGGATGAACGTGCCGGTCCCCAGCTGCACGTGCTGGTGCTTCTGTCCGATCGCGCCGAGGGCGTGTGGATCCTCCTCGGTCGAACCAGCGGGCACATTCGTGCCGAGCCGCCCGTGCACGCGCCATGCGCCGAGCTCGCCGGCGGCGTGGACGTGCAGCGTGGGATCGCCGAGGCCGGCGATCTGTTCGTCGCGGATGTGGATGCTCGACGCGTTCGCGAGCGGCGCGCCCGTCGCGGGATCACGGTAATCGACGCTGATGCGCACGTCGCGGTACGGCACACCGAGCCCGACGGCGAGGTACGGCGTGAGCGCGTACTCGGTGGAGAGGCGCGTCTCGCCGACGAGGAGGTGCGCGTCGTAGCGGATCGTTCCGCCGGCTTCCATCACGACGTCGGTGCCGTCCTGGATCAGCATGCCGGTGGTCAAGCTCAGCGTGAGCCGGCCCGGCATGAGGTCGCTCGATGCCGCGGCGCCGATCGGCAGGCCGGGATTCGCGCACGTCGACTGTCCGGCGTGCGCGACCTGCGCGCAGACGCAGCTCGCGGCCACCACGACGGCACGACGGAACATCCAGGTAGTGATACCAGGAGAGCGCCTCGGGCTTGCGGGCAGCCGCCCAAACACGCCAATCCAGGTGCCCGAAGCCGCCAGCTTCCGGCAGCTGTGGTCGCTGGTGGCGGATGGCGCAGTCAGGGGGCGCGAGCCCGCGGGCGCCGGGCGGCCTGCAGTCGCCGCGATTTCGCAGACCTGTGTGGCTCGCCATGGGGGCACCCCGCGCGGTGACGAACCCGCGACGGCACACGCCGTGCTCGAGGCAGGGCGTATGCGGAACGTCATGACCATCCTGTCCGGCCTGCTCCTCGGCTCCGTGTTCGTCGGTTGCGCGACAACGCCCACCGATGACAACGAGCCCGGAGACACGCTGGTCGATGGCGCTGCCGACTCGTGGGGCTCCCCGACCCGGTTCGGAGCTCTGTTCCAAGGCGTGTGGCAGTTCGGCCATGTCGACCCCAGCAGCTCGATCCGCTTCCCGACCTGGGACTTCTCGGTCGATGGTGCCGCGAGCGTCACGATCACGACCCGCGAGGCTCCGACCGACGAACCGGAGCTGACCGCGACGGCGCTGTATCTCTACCAGCAGCGCGACGACGGCACCTACCGCCGGATCGCCCGCGCGCTGCCCGCCGATGGCGAGGGCTTCGCCACGCTGACGCGCGCGCTGGACGAAGGGACCTATCGCGTGCTCGCCAAGGGGCTGTCGGGAGACGCATACGGCGGGTTCATGCTGCGGATGGACTGCACCGGCGACGGCTGCGAGGCCGGTCCGCAGTGTCTGTTCGGCAGCGGCGAGTTCCACGAGATCAGGGACGTTCACGAGGGCTCGCTGCTGTCGTACGGCGACACTCGCCTCACCGTGACGAGCCAGATGACCGACGCCCTCAAGCAGCAGATCATCGCGGCCGTCCGCGAGTCGTCGCACGACGACGTCACGACGATCGAGCAGGCGTTCGACGCCGTCGACCTCGGCGAGATCAACAGGTACTGGATGTGGGACGACCTGCGCGGCGAGTCGATCTACGCGATCGAGTACGGCGCCGGTGACAACTCGTACGGCGCGTTCTTCCACGACAACGCGCCCACGCCGATCGCGGCGATCCACGACGGCTACCTCGACGAGTGTACGTGGGCGCCGCGCGCCTGCGTGTTCGGCCAGTACAAGAACGAGGCGCAGTTCATGCCCGAGATGAAGCGGACCGGGCTGCGCGAGCTCGCGCCTACGGATCCGATCGACCCGCGGCTCGAGAGCCAGATCCGCGCCGCGCTGAGCTACGGCGAGCCGGGCGAGACGGTCGCCGAGCTCATCGAGATGACCGACGACGGCACGGTGACGATCGAGCAGCTCGAGCACGCGGATGGGCGCAAGTTCATCGGCATCCACTGGTACGGCGGCGACAATCCGGTCGGCGCGTTCTTCCCGGCCGACTCCGACGCGCCCGCCGCGCAGATCAGCGACGGCGAGATCGGTAACTGCAACGCGCTGTACTGAGCGCCACGGACACGGTGGCCCGATGTGGTCGACGGACGACGCCTTCTAGTGCCATGATCGGCCCATGTCCGACGGAGCTTCGTCAGGACCTGGAGCCGAGCGCCGACAGCACGAACGGTTCGAGCTGCTCGCGCAGGTCGAGTTGCGTCGTGGTGGCGACCTCGAGGCC
Source organism: Kofleriaceae bacterium (assembly GCA_035539815.1). Lineage (GTDB taxonomy): Bacteria > Myxococcota_A > Polyangia > Haliangiales > Haliangiaceae > JABFXX01. The sequence goes on along the minus strand of DATLHR010000665.1, from coordinate 10,494 downwards.
TTCACGGTGCTCAACATCTCTGCCGGCGGCCTGCTGCTTCGCAACGATCGCAACGTCGAGTTCAGCATCGGCGAGGCCATCCGCGTCCACCTCGACGTTCCGGAGCTCTCCATCGCGTTCGCGCTCGACGCCAAAGTGATCCGGGTCGTGGGGCCCACGTCGAAGCCGGCGGCGCTCGCGGCGATGTGGACCTCGAGCGACGTCGAGGCATCCGCATCGCTCGCGCAGCTGTTGTGGAGCCTGAAGCAGGCCTGACTCCGTTGACCACCTCGTCCGCCGTTCCGTCGTGGCGCGGACGCCCTTGGCGCGCATGCTAGGGTGCGCCGCGGATGTGGCCCGAGCTCGACAACGCTCTGAAAAATCCGGTGGTGATCGCGCACGGCGCGACCGCCGGGTGGGCGGCGTGGCTCGCGGCGCAGCTCGCCGACCGAGAGCCGCTGGTCGTGGTGGTCGCGCCGGACGAGCTCGCGGCTCGGCGGATCGAGGATGACGTCCGCTTCTTTCGGGGCGGCACGCACGATCCCGGCGCGGCGCTGGACGAGATCGCGGCGCTCCCCGCGATCGACGTCTCTCCCTATGCCGAGCTGTCTCCCGATCGCACGAGCCTGGTCGATCGCGTCGCGACGTTGTACCGGCTGGCCGTCCCCGCCCTGCGCCCGCGTATCGTGGTCACGTCGGCGGAAGCGCTCGCCCGGCGCACCGTCGTCCCCGCCGAGCTCGCCGCGCGCGGCAGGACGATCGCGAAGGGCGAGAGCCTCGATCGCGACGAGCTCGCCGCGCTGCTGGTCGCCGGCGGCTGGACGCGCACCCCCGTGGTCGACGAGCCCGGCACGTTCGCGGTGCGCGGCGGCGTGATCGACGTCTACGCGCCCCTCGCGCCGCATCCGATCCGCATCGAGCTGTTCGGCGACGAGATCGAGTCGCTGCGCTGGTTCGACGCCGAGTCGCAGCGCACGCTGCGCGCCGTCGATCTAGTCCACCTCCATCCGGTGCGCGAGACGATCGCGACCGGCAGCCGCGACCTGCGCTCGCGCGTGCGCGACTACGCGGACGAGATCGCGTTCCCGTCGAAGGCGACCCGCCAGCTGATCGAGCAGCTCGAGGCAGGCTCGGTGTTCGTCGGCATCGAGGGCCTGACGCCGTCGTTCCACGACGAGCTCGTCGCGCCCGCGACGTTCGTCCCGGCGGACGCGCGCTGGCTGGTCCTCGATCCCGACGCGTGCCGCCGCGCGATCGTCGATGCGTGGACCGATGGAGAAGCGCGCTGCGCCGAGCGCCGCGCCCTGACCGGCACCAAGGAGCGCGCCCTCACCTACCCGCCCGCGGCCCACTTCGTCGAGGCCGAGGCCGCGGGGCCATGGAGCGCACCTCGCCGGGTGATGCTGCCGACGCTCGAGCTGGTGTCCGAGGAGGGCGCGAAGATCCGCGTGGAGCTCGACGACCTGCGCGTCCTCAAGCAAGAGCTCGATCACGCGCGCACGTTCGGCGACACCGAGCACGTGCAGCCGCTCGTCACCGCGCTCGCGCGGTGGCGCAAGGACGGCCTGCGGGTCGCGATCGCGTGTGATTCGCAGAGCCGCATCGATCGCCTGCACGGCGTGCTCACCGCGCGCGGCCTCGACGTGCGGATCGCCACCGCGGGCGAGCGTCCGGGCGCCACCGACGGCGTCGCGATCGTGCCCGGCGCACCCGCGCACGGGTTCGCCTCGACGCGCGACGGCGTCGCGATCGTGACCGCCGCCGACGTGTTCGGCCAGCGCACGCACCACGGCAAGACGGCGCGCAAGAAGGCAAAGGACGCGCTGCTCGGCGGCGTCGCCGACTTCAGCCAGCTCGCGCCCGGCGACTACCTCGTTCACCAGAAGCACGGCGTCGGCCGCTACGCCGGACTCGAGAAGCTCGCCGTCGGAACGGTCTCGCTGTTTCAGACCTCCGCGATCGGCGCGACCGCGCCCGAACCGATCAAGATCGATGCGCTCAAGCTCGAGTACGACGGCGGCACGCTCTACCTGCCGGTCTACCGGCTCGGCGAGGTCCAGCGCTACGTCGGCGCCGAGGGCCACGCGCCCAAGCTCGACAAGCTCGGCGGCGTCACCTGGGAAGCGACCACCAGCAAGGTCAAGCGCCACGTCCGCGCGCTCGCCGAGGAGCTGCTCCAGCTGTACGCGCAGCGCGCCTCGCTCCCCGGCCATCGCTTCCCGCCGGCCGACGACAGCTTCCGCGAGCTCGAAGCGACGTTCCCGTTCGACGAGACGCCGGATCAAGCGGCCGCGATCGACGCCGTGCTCTCCGACATGGAGGCGCCACGCGCGATGGATCGCCTCGTGTGCGGCGACGTCGGCTACGGCAAGACCGAGGTCGCGCTGCGCGCGATCTTCCGCGCGGTGCAGGGTGGCAAGCAGGCGTGCTTGCTCGCCCCGACCACCGTGCTCGTCGAGCAGCACCACCGCTCGCTGACCGAGCGCTACGAAGGCTTCCCCGTCAACATCGGCAAGCTGTCGCGCTTCCAGTCGAAGAGCGAGCAGATCGAGACCGTCAAGAAGCTCGCCGAGGGCAGGCTCGACGTGGTCGTCGGCACGCACCGCGCGCTGTCCGCCGATGTGCGATTCAAGGACCTCGGGCTGCTCGTGATCGACGAGGAGCAGCGGTTCGGCGTCGCGCACAAGGAGCGGATCAAGAAGACCAGGACGCAGATCGACGTGCTCACGCTGACCGCGACGCCGATCCCGCGCACGCTGCACCTCGCGATGGCGAACCTGCGCGATCTCTCGATCATCGCGACGCCGCCCGCCGATCGCCGTGCCGTGCGCACGTTCGTGTCGCGCGTCGACGACGCGACGATCAAGGAGGCGATCGAGCGCGAGCTGTCGCGCGGCGGCCAGATCTTCTTCATCACGCCGACCATCGGCACGATGGGCCATCGCGCCGTCGACCACCGCCTGCCCAACGACGATCGCCCGCAGAAGCCCGAGCGGCGCGCCGCGCCGCGCGACGACGATCGCACGATCGAGGACTGGGCCGAGTACCTCCGCGGCCTCGTGCCGAGCGCGCGCGTCGGTATCGGCCACGGCAGCCTCACCGCTGAGCAGCTCGAGAAGGTGATGGTGCAGTTCGTCGCCGGCGAGCTCGACGTGCTGGTCGCCACGACGATCGTCGAGAGCGGCCTCGACATCCCGCGCGCGAACACGATGTTCGTCGCGCGCGCCGACGCGTTCGGCCTCGCCCAGCTCTATCAACTGCGCGGTCGCATCGGCCGCAGCAAGGAGCGCGCGTACTGCTACCTGCTCGTGCCCGAGCCCGCCCACCTCACCGACGAGGCGCGCCGCCGCCTCGAGACGCTGCAGCGGTTCACCGAGCTCGGCGCCGGGTTCCAGATCGCCTCCCAGGACCTCGAGATCCGCGGCGGCGGCGAGCTGCTCGGCGCCAAGCAGTCCGGTTCGATCGCGGCGGTCGGCTTCGATCAATACGTGAAGATGCTCGACCGCGCGGTCGCCGAGCTCGGAGGCAAGCCGATCCACTCGGAGATCGATCCCGAGCTGTCGGTCGAGACCCCGGGCTTCATCCCCGACGACTACGTGCCCGACCCCGGCCAGCGCCTCGAGCTGTACAAGCGGCTGTCCGCGGTCGAATCCGACGACGAGCTGCGCGACGTGATCGCCGAGATCGCCGATCGCTACGGCCCGGTCCCGGGAGACGTCGTCCTGCTTGGCGAATTGATGGGCGTCAAGGCGATCGCCCGCGGCGCCGGCGTGCTCGCGCTCGAGATCACGTCGACCCGGATCGCGGTCGCGGTGCCCGACGACAGCCCCATGGTCGCGCAGCTCCGCACGGCCGGCTGGCGCAAGCTCGCGGACGGCCGGTACTCGGTCGCGCCGACGGCCCCGGGCGGCCCGGCGGCCGCGAGGCGGGCCTTGTTGGACGTGCTGGCCCGTGCTACGTGAACCTATCGTGATGACTCGGGTTCCGGCGGTCTTGCTGTGCGCGGCGACGCTCCTCGCGGGCTGTCAGAAGAAGGCCGAAGATGCGCAGGCGACACGCGGCCAACCCGCGGCGCCCACCACCGGTGGCGGCGGCGCACCGCAGCAGAGCGCGGAAGAGCTCAAGGCCCCGCTCGCCAAGATCGATAACGTGACGATCACCCTCGGCGAGTTCCAGGAGCGCATCAACCGCCAGTCGCCGTACATCCGCGCCCGCTACACCTCGCTCGAGCAGAAGAAGGAGTTCCTCGACTCGCTCGTGCGGTTCGAGGTGCTCGCCAAGGAAGCGTACAAGCGCGGCCTCGACAAGGATCCCGAGGTCGTCCGCACGATGAAGCAGGTGATGATCCAGAAGCTCATGCGCGACGAGTTCGACGCGAAGGTCAACGCCGACACGGTCCCCGAGGCCGACATGAAGGCGTACTACGACGCGAACCTCGCCGAGTACGTGAAGCCCGAGGAGGTCCGCGCCTCGGCGATCATCCTCAAGAACAAGGCGCAGGCCGAGCGCATCGCGCTCGAGGCGCGCGGCGAGGCGGGTAAGACCAACAAGGGCTTCCGCGACCTCGTCATGAAGTACTCGACCGACGAGGACACCAAGCTGCGCGGCGGTGACCTCCGCTACTTCGATCCCGCGAACAAGGATCTGCCGGCACCGGTGGTGAAGGCGGCGTTCGCGCTCGTCAACACCGGGGACGTCTCGACCGCGGTCGACGCGGGCAACGGCACGTTCTACGTGCTCAAGCAGACCGGCCGTCGCAAGTCGATGACCAAGTCCTACGAGGACGCCAAGCCGGCGATCCGTAACAAGCTGTTCCGCGAGAGCCGGCTCAAGGCGCAGAAGGACTTCGTCGACAACCTCAAGGCCTCGTCCAAGGTGGAGATCAACGAGGCCAACCTCGCGAAGGTCCGGATCGACACGTCCAACGCCGTCGACGATGGCCATGGCCACGAGCTCACCCCGCCGCCGATGGTGCCGGGCACCACGGGCTCGGGAGCGCCGGATCCGACTCAGGTAACGCCGTAGGCAACGGAATCCACAGGAACCAAGTCTCATGTCCGTGCGCAAGCTCTCCGCCCTCCTCCTCGCGAGCTCCCTCGTCACGGGCGTTCACGTCTCGGGGGCCTTCGCCGATGACGCCAAGCCGACCTCGCCCAACGCGGGCAAGAAGGTCATCTACGAGCGCGTCGTCGCCGTGATCAACGACTCCATCATCCTGCGCAGCGAGCTCGAGATCCGCATGATCCCGCTGCTGGCTGACGTCCAGCAGATCGCCGATCCCAAGGAGCGCGAGCGCCGGATCGAGAAATTGCGCGCCCAGGCGCTCGACGACATGGTGAACGAGGAGCTGATCGTGCAGGCCGCCGAGGCCGCGAGGATCGACGTCGAGGCCAGCGAGGTGCAGGCCGCGATCGACGAGATCAAGAGCACGAACAACCTCGACGACGCCAAGCTCGCCGAGGCGCTCGCCCAGCAGAACTACACGATGGCGAGCTACAAGCAGGACCTCCGGCGTCAGATCATGCGCCTGCGCGCCGTCAACCAGCTCGTCGCGCCCAAGGTCAACGTCACCGACGAGGACATCCGGGCCCGCTACGACCAGATGCAGCGGCGCAGTGATGCGGTCAGCGCGGTCAAGCTCTCGCACATGCTGTTCAAGCTCCCCGAGCGCCCGACGCAGCAACAGCTGGACGAGGCCAAGGAGCGCGCAGCGAAGGCGATGGAGCGCGTGAAGGCCGGCGAGGACTTCGCCAAGGTCGCGACCGAGGTCTCGGACGACGTCGGCACCAAGTCCACCGGCGGCGAGCTCGGCTACTTCCAGCGCGGCAGCATCAACCCCGAGTGGGAGCCGATCGTGTTCGCGATGGACAAGGGCGATGTCCGCGGGCCGGTCACCGGACCGCAGGGCCTACACGTGTTCCAGGTCACGGAAGTGCAGAAGTCCAACCTGAAGCCGTACGCCGACATGAAGGAGCAGCTCTCGCGCGAGCTGCGCCGCAAAGAGATGGACAAGCAGACGCAGGCCTGGATCGAGGAGCTGCGTAAGAAGGCCTACATCGACATCAAGAATCCGTAGGGAGACCACCGTAACAGGTAGGTGCGCCTCGCTGATTCGGATCCATGGTTTCGTCGATGGATCCCGTGCCGCGCTCGATGATGTTCGCTGCGCGAGCGCATAGAATGTTGGTCACACGCCGTGGCCGACAATCGCCGTACTACTACCCGTCACACCGTCTCGATCGCCGCGACCCTCACCATCTCTGGTGCGGCGACCGACGTCACCATGAACAACCTCTCGCTCGGCGGTGCGCAGGTCGCATCGAGCACGCGCTACGGCATGGGCCAGAAGGTCACCATCGCGTTCCGCGTCCCGACGATCGAGGAAGCGATCGAGGTGAGCGCGACCGTTCGCTGGGCGGACGGCACCAACGTCGGCGTGCAGTTCGACGGACTGCGACCGCGTGAGGTATGGGGCCTGAACCAGTACTTCAAGCAGCTCGCTGGCTAGCGTTCGTCGCCGTCGCCGCGTCGATCGGCGCGGCGCACGCGAAGCCGCGCGAGCGCGTGGCGGTCATCGATCTCGGGCCCGACGATCAGGGCGCCACGCGCCAGCGCCTCGCGGCTGCGGTGGTCGCCGGCGGGCTCGAGGCGGTGGTCGGCGAGGGCATCGAGGATGCACTCGCAGGGCGCGATGGCGAGCGCGACACAGCGACCCTCGCGAGCGCGATGGCCGAGGCGCAACGCGCGTTCGGCGCGCTCGACTGCAAGACGGCGATCGCGTCGAGCGAGCAGGCGATCGGCATCGCGGCGGCGCGACAAGCGGCCGGGCGCGCGGTCCCCGAGCTGCCGCGCGCGTGGACGTACGTGCTGCTGTGCGCGGATCGCAGCGGTGATCCCGACACGGCGCTCGCGGCGGCAGGGCACCTGCGCACGCTCGGAGGCGCCGCGGAGGTGCCGGCGGACGTGTGGGCGCGGTATCCCGAGGTCGACACCGTGATCGATCGCGAGCGGGTGTCCGTCGAGATCGTAGCCGAGGTGCCCGGAGCGGAGATCTGGATCGACTTCGCGCGCGCGGGGGCCTCACCGCTGCGCACCACGTTGCCGATGGGGCGCCACGTGATCGCGGCCGCCGCGGGTCCGCGACGCGGATGGGCGGCGGGCAGCGCGGTGAAGTCGCAGCAGACCGTCGCGATCCCGATGCCGGCGCAGACCGGTCCGCACGCCGCACTGGCGCAGCGGATCGCCGGCTGGAACGGCGCCCTGCCCGCGCCCGCCGAGCTCGGGCGTGCGTTCGTCGAGGCGCGGGTGCGCGTGGCGCTCGTGCGCGCGGGAGATCGGGTGGAGGCGTGGGGACGGCTCGGGTCCAGCGAGCCACCGCGCCGGCTCGGCGGCGAGGACGGCGTGGGCACGGTCGACGAGGCCCCGCGGCTGATCGCGCTGATCGATGATCGTGTGACCGCGTGGACGGATCGCGCGCCCGATCCCGACGTGCCGTTGCTCGTCGAGGATCCGAAGACGCGCACGGGCGGCGATCGCCAGCGCACCGACGAGCCGACGCGCTGGTGGGTGTACGCGGCGCTGGCCGGCGCGGTCGCGGCGAGCGCCGCGGTGCTCTACGTCTACGACTCCGCCGACGATGTCCAGCGCGTGGAGCTGCACTACCCATGAGGGCGCTCGTCGCCGTGTGGCTCGCGCTGCTCGCGTGGCTGTCACCGGCCGCGGCCGCGCCGACGCTGCACCGTGCGGCGGGCAACGGCCGCATCACCATCTACGCCGAGGCGGGCCTCGACGACACCGCCGAGACGCTCGCGGCCGGTGCCGAAGCCACGCTCTCGCGGATCTCGGCGGACCTCGTCGATCTCCCGGTGCCTCGGGCCATCGAGGTCAGGCTCGTGCGCGATGCGGCCGATCTCGCCGCCGTCGCACCCGCAGGACGCGGCGCCCCGCCCTGGGCGATCGGCGTCGCGTATCCCGACCGCGGCATCATCTCGGTCGCGATGCGGCGCGGGGCGTCTGCCATCGATCCGGGCTCGACGCTCGATCACGAGCTCGCGCACGTCGCGCTCGGCGCCGCGCTCGGCGACCGCGCACCGCACTGGCTGCACGAAGGCTTCGCGTACCAGCACTCGGGCGAGTGGTCGTGGGATCGGATGGAGACGCTCGCCGGGATGGCATGGTTCGGCGGCATCATCGAGCTCGACGAGCTCGATGCCACGTTCCCGCAGGGCGAGCAGCCCGCGCACCGCGCCTACGCCGAGAGCTACGACTTCGTCGGCTTCCTGTCGCGACGCGGCCGCTGGGAGGACACGGACGACGACGGCGATCGCTGGCCGTTCCGCCGGTTCTTGACCGAGGTCGGGCGCACCGGCGATCTCGACGCAGCCGCGAAGACCGCGTTCGGGCGCCCGCTACACGACCTATTCGACGAGTGGCGCAGCGACCTGACGAAGCGCTACATGCTCGTGCCGATCGGACTGCTCGGCCTCGCGCTATGGGTGCTGTGCGCGCTGCTGCTCGTGCTCGCGTGGTGGCGCCGCCGCCGGCAGAACCGCCGTCGCATCGAGCAGTGGGAGGCGGAGGACCGCGCGCGTCGCGAGGCTTCGCCGCCGCCGTACATCGCGTGGCCCGGCGAGGATCCGCTGCGAGATCCAGACGACGACGAGCGTCCCGACCCGCGGCTGCTGAACTAGCGCAGCTGTAGCGCGCATAGCCGTAAAGGCGAGCGCTGCGTATCGTTGGCAAATCGTTCTCCCAGAAGGGGAGCCGCCAAGATCGCCAAGATCGCCAAGCAGAAGGAACTTCTCGGGCCTTCGGCCCGGAAGCCCGCCGAATGGAACTCCTATGTCTCGACGAGGGTGCGTGCCGAGCCCGAATGAATCTCGTCTTGGCGATCTTGGCGATCTTGGCGGCGCTCGATCTGCGGCACGCAAACTACCGCGTGGACCGCGGACTTGCTTGCCGCAATCTCTCTAACTGACCGGCACTGGCGCTAGCGCGGGATCACGAAGACGAAGTCACGCGGCGGCACGAAGCGGTAGCCGTCCTCGGTCACGCGGATGATCTCGGAGCCGTCCTCGCCGAGGAGGCGACGGATGCGCATGATGTTCGTGAACAGCGCGGCGTCGTGGCGCAGCGGGTGGTAGTCGACGTTCCACACCGCCTGCACGATCGCTTCCTTCGAGAACACCTTGCCCGGCGCCGAGGCGAACAAGAACAGCAGCTTCTTCAGCAGGCTGCGGCGACGCAGGTCCGCGAGCTCCTGGCCATGGCGCCAGATCACCTCGCGGACGCCGTCGACGGCGAGCGCGCGCGCCGGGAGGCGGAGGACCTCGGGGTTCGCGTCGGCGACGTCGCTCGGCACGCCCTCGGCGTCGATCACGCGGAACGGGCGCTGCGCGGTGAGGCCGAGATCGGTGAGCAGCCGCGCGGCGCCCTCGATCGCGGTGGGCGCCATCGTCGCGGCGCTCGGCGCGCTCGGATCGGCGACCGCCTCGTGGCCCGAGATCGCGTCGAGCGCGGCGTGCGCGACGAGGCGCTCGACGGGCAGCCCCGCGGTCATCGAGAGATCGGAGGCATCGCGCGCGTAGGCCACGGCGGAGGCGGTGTCGTCATCATCACGGGCGAGCGCCGAGAGCGCGAGCAGCGCATGGACACGCGCGCGCACGAGGCCTGCCGCCGCGGCCTCGCGGGCGGCGCGGGTGGCGGCGGAGCGTGCGTTGCCGCGATCGCCGCGCGCCAGCTCGAGGCGCCCGACGATCACGAGCGCCGAGGCGAGCTCGATCGTGCGATGCGCGCGCTCGGCGAGGACCGCGGTGTCCCGCGCCACCTCGAGCGCGAGCCCGACGTCGCCGATGGCGAGCGCGACCTCGGCGGTGGCGAGCCGGCGGTCGAGGTCATCGCGAGCCTCGCTGCCCGCGGACTCGGCGAGCTCGAGGGCGCCGGCGCGCACGCCCGACTGACCACGCGCGGTCGCGAGCATGACGGCGACCGACGCTGCGGAGGCGGCGTCGAGAGCGGTCTGACCGTGCAGCTCCTCGAGCCGTGGTAGCGCAGCCTCGAGGCGAAACTCCAGGAGGTCGATCGCGGCGACCACGGCGCTGCCGCGGGCCGCGAGGTGACCCAGCTCGCGCCGCACGCTCGACGCCCCCGCGGCGCTCGCGAGCTCCGCGGCGAGCGCCGGCTGACCACGTACGATCTCGAGCTCGGCGAGGTCGAGCTCCGCGCGCAGAGCACCGAGCTCGTCGCCGCGCTCGCGACGCGCACGCACGAGGTCGTGGAGATGCGCCGCGGCCGTCGTGCTATCGCCGCGGCGACGCGCGACGAGCGCGCGGGCGGCGAGCACCTCGTCGGCGACGGTGACCGCATCGAGATCGCGCGCCGCCGCATCGGCGGCTTCGAGCGCGGCAGCGGCCTCGACGAGCCGGCCTTCGCGCGCCATCCCGATCGCGCGGCGCGCGTCGACGATCGCCGACAGCTCGCTCGCCTCGACGTCGGCCGGAACGCTCTTGCAGGCAC
>DATLHR010000664.1:0-3022 GCA_035539815.1 Kofleriaceae bacterium | reverse complement strand
CGGGTTCGGCGGGGAGGCCCTGCGCGCGCGGCTCGACGCGGTGTACGGCGAGCCACACGAGCTCGCGCGCGTCACACCCGCGGCGTTCCCCGAGGCGGACCTCGAGTTTTACGATCGCGTGCGGCGCGAGCTCGAGGGTCGCATGTACCGCTGGGTCGCCGACGTCGAGGACCTCACGATGTCGCGGATCTATCCGCAGAACCGGACGTTCCTGCGGCTGTTCGTCGACGCGGGCGGCATGATCCGCGCGAGCGCGTATCACCTGCATCCGCGCGGCGTCGTGATCTCGCTCTTGCAGCTCGTGCAGCTGTACCCGCGCCACCTGCGTGTCCTCGAGCTCGTCACCGAGGTGCAGGGCACGTTCCTGGTCACCAGCAACACGCACGGCGTCGATCGCCTCGAGCCACCGCCGGAAGCACAGGTCGAGCGGCTACCGCTGCAGACGCCGATCGCCGAGATCGTCGCGCGCCACGAGGCGCGGATCACGGAGCTGTTGAAGGTGCATCCCGAGCGCTCGCCGGTGACGTTCGAGACGTTCGAGGAGCTGCTCGCGTCGATGGCGCGTGCGCACGTCGCGATGGCGCGGCACCGCCAGAAGGTCGGCGGCCTCTCGCGTGACGAGCTGGAGCGGCTCAAGGGCCGCCCACTCAGCGCGACCGAGGAGGAGTTCTTGCGCGAGGTGCAGGGCAAAGAGCCAACGTCCTCGTGACCCTGCGCAAGAACTGCACACGTCGGACCTACATCGTCACCATCGAGTCGACGCCAGAGGTAACGCGTGGCACCCGGCAGTTGACGCGCAGGGACCCTTCAGCTCACGCTTGACGATGGTGGCTGCAATCGTCGCAGCGGGCAGCAAGCTCGGCCGTTACGAGATCATCAAGCATCTCACGAGCGGCGGGATGGCCGATCTATTGCTCGCGCGCGCGGGCGGCCTCGAAGGCTTCGAGCGCCACGTGGTCATCAAGCGGATCCGGGCGGAGCAGGAGAACGACCAGAGCTTCGTCGACATGTTCCTGCACGAAGCGCGCCTCGCCGGATCGCTGCATCACCACAACATCGTGCAGGTCTACGACATCGGCGAGGAGAACGGGAAGCCGTACTTCGCGATGGAGTACGTGCACGGCGAGGACCTGCGGACCGTGCTGCGCCGCCTGCACGAGCGCAAGGAGCAGATGCCGCTCCAGCACCTCGTGACGATCATGGCGGCGGTCGCGACCGCGCTGCACCACGCGCACGAGCAGAAGGGGCCGGATCGCAAGTCGCTCGGCATCGTGCATCGCGACGTCACGCCGGCGAACATCCTGGTCGGCTACGACGGCAACGTGAAGGTCGTCGACTTCGGCATCGCGCGCGCGGCCGATCGCAGGACCGCGACGCAGACCGGCATGCTCGCCGGCAAGGCGCCGTACATGGCGCCGGAGCAATGCACCGGCGGGACGATCGATCGCCGGTGCGACGTGTTCTGCGTCGGCACGGTGCTCTACGAGCTCGCGACGGTGCGCCGCCTGTTCAAGGGCGACAACGAGTTCATCACGATGAGCGCGATCGTGAAGGGCACGATCCCGAAGCCGTCGGCGCTGCGCAAGGATCTGCCCGCGGAGCTCGACGAGATCGTGCTGCGCGCGCTCGCGCGCGAGCCTGCCGCGCGGTACCAGAACGCCGAGCAGCTGTACAACGCGCTCGAGAACCTCGCGATCAAGCAGGGGCTGCGGACGTCCTCGACGGCGCTCGCCACGTACATGAAGCAGCTGTTCGGCGAGCGCCCCGAACCGTGGGTGGGGGACTACCGCGCGCCGGTCGCGAGCATCGACTTCGACGGTGCGACGCCGGGCGTGGTGAGGGCGCCGTCGGACGCGGAGGCGAAGGCGATCCCCAAGGACGTGAAGACCCCGAAGAGCGCCCCGATCGTGCGCGCGCAGGAGACCGCGGGCTCGAAGCCGACGGCGGTGCCGAAGGTGACGGCGGTGCCGAAGGTGGCGGCGGTGGCGAAGGTGACGTCGCCCGGTGTGGCGGCGCCGCGCGCGGCCGCGCCCGTGCCCTCGGTGCTGCCCGCACGCACCAAGCCCAAGACGGTGCAGATCCCGGTGAAGAAGAGCGCCGAGGAGATCGACGATGCCGCCGAGACCGCGGTGGTGTCGGACGCGAAGGCCCTCGCGAAGTCGACGCTCGAAGGCGTGGGCGTGGCGAAGCCAGCGCCGGTGCGCAGAGAGGACACCGTTGACGGAGACTCGCTCACCGAGGTCGAGCCGTTGACCGACGACAGCGCGATCGAGCTGCAGGACACGACCGCGAAGGGGCTGCCGTCGTGGAGCAAGGTATCGACCATGGAGGCGGCGACGGTCGCCGGGCGTCCGTTGCCCAAGCCCACCAAGCCGGAGCCTGCGAAGCCCGTGGCCCCGCCGAAGGCCGAGCCCGCGGCGGTGGACTCGGCGCCGCTCAAGGGACTCGCGGGTCCGGTGGCGGTGACGCCCGCGAAGGGCATCGCGAAGGGGCTGGTGAAGCCCGTCCCGGCTGTCGGCGGGGACGTCGGCGACGATGGCGACACGGTCGCGCAGGACGCATCGATGGCGGACATCGACAGCGAGCCCGCGACGTCACTCGCCAGGCCATCGCCGGAGGACGCGGCGCCGGTCAAGCGCATCACCGATCCGACGGAGATCGTCAAGCCGCTGCCCGTTCCGGTCGATCCGGCGAAGGTCGCCTTGATGGCGCAGCTCGCCGAGAGCACGCAGCCGACGCGCGTGGCGTCGAGCAAGAAGAAGCGCTGGGTGATGGGGCTCGGTGGGCTCGCCGTGCTCGGCGCGGTGCTCGCGTACATCATCGGCACCTCGGGCGGGGATGCGACCGAGACGACAGCCAGCACTGCGCCAACCCCGGGGGTGACCGCCAAGGCGAACGTGCCGGAGCCGACCCCCGAGGAGGCGCCGCGTCAGCCGCGCACGTGGGCGAACTCGGAGAAGCCGCCCGCCGAGGAGGCCGGCTCCGCGGCCGCTGCGGCTGCGATCGAGGTCACGCCCGATGC
>DATLHR010000663.1:0-4491 GCA_035539815.1 Kofleriaceae bacterium | reverse complement strand
GCCTTGCTCGGTAGCGTGCTGCTCGGCGGCACATCGTTCACGCGGCTCGCGCGTGCCGGGCGCATCACCGGCGACGCCGCGGCGATCACGCGCGCGGACCACATGTTCGTGTCGGCGATCGCGCCGTGGTGCCCCGAGGTGTTCTGAGCGCTGATCTGTCTAATAGAAGTCCGGGACGCCCTCGATCCCGTACATCACCAGATTCAACGTGCCGCTGCCGCTCGCCGGCACGTGCAGCACGTAGGGTCCCGTCTGCATGAGGAATACGTCGAACCTCGTGATGAGCGTCGGGCACTCATCGAGCCCGGTGTGCGGATGGAGCGGCGAGATGAGGTTGTCGAACTGATCGCGCACTTCGACGCGGACGGGGCGATCGACGAGGATCAGATGGTCGAGGCTGTCCCCTTCCGTCAGCTCGAACCGGAGCATGCCGCCGCCGGTCGGCACGCTGATCTCCGTGCTCGCCTCGCGCAGATCGACGAGTGGAGCCGCCGCCGCCGTCGCCGCCGCCTGGATCGGACCGCGGAACGGCCCTTCCGTGCGCAGCTCGCAGCCGTGCTGCTCGAGCTCGCGCGCCGTGAGCCCTCCATCCTCCGACTCACCGCACGCCGTGGAGAGGACGAGGAGGCTCGCGATCCAGGACCAGCAGCGCATGCCTCGAATCTACCGCGACCGGGTCTGCTGCGTTTGGCAGCCGTCGGATACGCTCCGGCGCGATGACCGCCACCGATCGCCACCAGTTCGCGGTAGGCACGTGGGAGGATGGCGGCGTGTTGCGCTCGGTCGTCGTCGTTGCCTTCGCTGCCCTCTGTGCGTGCGCGCCGCCCGCGCCCGTCCACCCGCGTGCGGTACCGCCCTCGGCCGGCGAGCTGCCACCGCCGCCTGACGCCAAGCCCGATGCGCTGCGCGTCACGTGGACGCGCGTGGCCACCGCCGCCGACGTGCCGCCGCCGCCACCGCCCGGAACATTCCGTCTCCACCTGATCGACGTCGGCACCGGGCTCGCGCTCTTCGTGCAGGGCTCCGACTTCGCGATGCTGTACGACGCGGGCACCAACGATCGCGACGAGAAGCCACGGCGCGTCGCCGCCTATCTCGCGGCGGCGCTCGGTCCGTCCGGCGATGAGGACTGCGTCGATGTCGGCGCCGCCAAGCCCACCACGCGGCGCGCGATCGACCACGTCGTGCTCTCGCACCCCCACCTCGATCACGCCTCGGCGCTCGAGCTCGTCCTCCACTGCTACGACGTCGCGCACGTGTGGGACTCGGGCCGGGTGCATCCGACGGTGTTCTATCGCGAGCTGCTCGCCACGGTCGCGAAGCTGCCCGCGACCTATCACACGGCCGCCTCGGTGCCCGCCGACCACACGGTGATGGTGAAGGACCTCGCGATCACGATCCCGAACTGGCAGCGGTTCAGCGAGGGCGACGAGGTCCGCCTCGGCGAGCGCGCGAAGTTCATGATCCTGCACGCCGAGCCGAAGGCGACCGGTGATCCGAACGAGAACTCCGTCGTGCTCGCGCTCGTGCTCGGCGACAAGCGCGTGCTCCTCGTCGGCGACGCCGAGTCCGGGCCGCGCAAGGATCCGACGTACCCGCTCGGTGACGTCGAGGAGTTCCTCGTCGATCACCACGCGGCCGACATCCGGGCCGACATCCTGCAGGTCGGCCACCACGGCTCGATCACGTCGAGCCGCCGCGACTTCCTCGAGGTCGTGAAGCCGAGCCTCGCGCTCGTGTCGAGCGGGCCCAAGACCTACGGTGGTAAGACGCTCCCCGATCGGGAGGTCCTCGACGAGCTTGCGCGGATCGGCGCGACGATCCTGCGCACCGACGAGCGCGACGGCGCGTGTCCGGTCTCCGGCCGCATCGGAGGCGACAAGGGCCCCGGCGGATGCGATACCTGGGTCATCACCATCGGACCATGACTCGCCGCCTCTATCACGACGACGCCACCCTCCGCCGCTTCGAGGCCGACGTCGTCGCGCACACCACATACGACGGCCGCCCGGCCATCGTCCTCGATGCCACCGCGTTCTACCCCGAGGCCGGCGGCCAGCTCGGCGATCGCGGCACGCTGGGAGGAGCCACCGTCGTCGACACGCAAGAGTCCGACGGTGCCATCGTCCACATCATCACCGGCGACGCACCCGCGATCGGGACGCGCGTCACCGGCGAGCTCGACTGGGCGCGCCGCCGTCAGCACATGGCGCAGCACACCGCCCAGCACCTCCTCTCCGGCGCGCTCCTCGATCGCGCCGCCGCGCCCACCGCCTCCGCGCGCCTCGGCGAGAGCGCCCTGACCATCGACGTCACGCGCGATCGCATCCCCGAAGCTGACCTCGCCGCCGCCGAGGACCTCGCGAACGATCTCGTCGACGACGATCTCCCGGTTCGCGCCTGGTTCCCCGCGCCCGACGAGCTCGCCGCGCTGAAGCTCCGCCGCGATCCGAAGGTCGACGCTCACATCCGCGTCGTCGCGATCGGCGACTTCGACTTCTCCCCGTGCGGCGGCACGCACTGCGCTCGCACGTCGCAGCTCCACGCCGTCCGCATCACCGGCGCCGAGCGCTACAAGGGCATGACGCGCGTGACGTTCGCGACCGCGCGCAAGGCCCGCGCCGAGCTGTTCACGCGCGACGCCGTCCTCCGCACCCTCGCCGCCCGGTTCTCCTGCTCGCCTTCCGACGTCCCCGCCGCGATCGACAAGCTCGCGCGCGACGTCGACACCGCAGGCACGGAGCTCACCGCGCTCCGCGGCCGCGTCGCCTCGCTGGTCATCGAGGCCCTCCCACCGACCGGGCCCGCGATCGCCGCGATCCCGGGCGACGCGGACCTCCTCCGCAGCGTCGCCGCCAAGCTCGCAGGCTCCGGTCGCGACGCGCTCCTCTGCGCCCCCACCACCGACGGCGCCACCGTCGTCCTGTTCCGCGCGACCGGCTCGACGCTCGACTGCAGTGCGCTGTGGAAGCAGCTCGCCGCCAGGCTCGGCGGTCGCGGCGGCGGCAAGCCCGAGCGCGCCGAGGGCCGCCTCACCGCCCCCGTCGCCGACTGGCCCGCGCTGATCGCCGACCTCGTCGACTGAGCAAACGCATGCCCGCCGACGTGATCCTGTTCGGCGCGAGCTCGATGCTGGGCTGGTCGCTGGTGCGCGCCTGCCCGCACGACTCATTCTCCGCGTTCGTCAACGGCAGCACGCGCAAGCTCCCGACCGGCGTCACCCGCCGCATCGATCTCGACGACGAGCACGCGGTGCGCGCTCTCTTCGCGACCGAACGTCCACGCCTCATCATCCAGTGCGCGGGCGTGTGCGACGTCGAGAACTGCGAGACCTCGCCCGAGTTCGCCTACGAGGTCAACGTCGAGGCGATGAGGATCCTCATCGCCCACGCGCCCGCCGACGCCCGCATCGTCTATTGCTCGAGCGACCACGTGTTCAGCGGCGACACCGGTCCGTACCGCGAGGACTCGCCTACCGATCCGATCAGCGTCTACGGCAAGACCCGGGTCGCCGCCGAGCAGCTCATGCTCGCACGCCCCGACACCCTCATCGTGCGCAGCGGTCCGTGGATCGGCCCCTCGGCCAGTGGTCGCAACGGTCACCTCGACTGGCTGCACTACCGCACGCGTCGCGGGCTGCCGATGACCGTCGTCGCCGACGAGCATCGGTCGGTCGTGTGGGCCGCCGAGGCCGCGCAGCGCGTCTGGGCGCTCGCCGCCACCACCATCACCGGCATTCGCCACCTCACCGCATCGCGCACCGTCTCGCGCCCCGAGCTCGCAGCCTTCCTCGTGCAGCGCTACGCGATCGGCGCCACCTTCGGCCAGCAGTCGCGCTTCGATCGACCGGTGCCCCACCTCGGCCGCGTCGAGCTCACGACGCAGTTCACCGACGAGCTCGCGCGCCCGCTCGCGTCCGTGCTCGACGGAGGGGCATAGCGCGCGCTCACGGCGCCGACGCCTCGACCGCGAGTGCGCAGGCGTCGGGGATGGCGAGCTGGACGTTCACGCCGCGAGGCGCGTCACGGATCACGAATAACCAGATCGGCTGCATCGTGGTGTCGTACGTGAGCACGGCGAGGGCGTCGGCGGGCGCGCCCATCGCGATCGCCTTCGTCCAAACCTCCCGCACGGTGCACCGCGGGCCGGGCGCCACTGCCTTGCACGGCGCGTCCTCGAGCGCCCAGCCGGTGGTCGCCGCCCACTTGCTGCGCGCGCACGGCGTCCCGCGCTCGGCGGGCGGCGCGACCGGCGCACCGGTACGGCGCTGCGGATCGTCGGCGGCGACCGGCGCAGATCCGAAGCGAACCTCGACGCGTCCGTGCACGGGATCGAGCACACCATCGGCACCGACGTACGCGACCTCGAGGCGCGCCACGCGATCACCGTCGGCCCACTCGCGCGCGACGCGCAGCACGTTCGCCGCATCGGCAGGCGACGCGATCGCCGGCGGACCTGCGTCGACTGGGGCCCCGGCGTCGACCGCTGGGA
>DATLHR010000662.1:0-14241 GCA_035539815.1 Kofleriaceae bacterium | reverse complement strand
TCCGCACGCCGCGTGGCCTCCGCGACCCAGCGCGCGGCCTCCTCGGCGGCGGCGTGGCCCGCGCGCGCCGCGCGCTTGGCGTCTTCGGCGAGGGCGAGCTCGGCCTCGGCCGCGCGGCGGGCATCTTCGTCGAGCACGGCGATCGCGAGCGCGGCGGCCCGCCCGGCGGCGAGCCGCTGCTCCGCGAGCGTGGCGCGCAGGTGCGCCGCGATGCTGAGCCGCGAGTAGATCTCCGTCCCGGTCATCCGCTCGAGCAGCTCGCTGCGGTCCTTGCCCTCGGCGCGCAGGAACGCGGCGAACTCGCCCTGCGCGAGCAGCGCCGACCGACGGAACTGCTCGAACGACAGGCCGAGCCGCGACTGGATCGCCTGCAGCGTCTCGGTCTTCGTGCCGCCGAGGCGCTCGCCTCCGTCGAGAGCCGTGAGCGTGACCTGCTGCGCCTGCAGGGTACCGTCGACGTGACCGCGCGCCCGCCGCACCGACCACCGTGCGCGGTA
This sequence comes from Kofleriaceae bacterium, assembly GCA_035539815.1. Classification (GTDB taxonomy): domain Bacteria; phylum Myxococcota_A; class Polyangia; order Haliangiales; family Haliangiaceae; genus JABFXX01. The sequence goes on along the minus strand of DATLHR010000662.1, from coordinate 13,744 downwards.
CCGCCGCGTGTCCCCGCTCTCGAAGTCGACCTCGGCCCAGCCCTGCGCGGCGCCGCGGCTGACCAACCACTCGCGCGTCGTCGTCGGGCGTGGAGCGGAGGATCCCGCGGCGCTCGGTGCCCAGGACGTCCGCACGCTGCTCCGCCGCGGCGCCGCGCAGGGTTGGGCCGAGGTCGACTTCGAGAGCGGCGACGCACGGCGCTACCGCGCACGGTGGTCGGTGCGGCGCGCGCGGGGGCACGTCGACGGGACCTTGCAAGCGCAGCAGGTGACGCTCACGGCGCTCGACGGCGGCGAGCGCCTCGGCGGTACGAAGACGGAGACGCTCCACGCGATCCAGTCGCGTCTCGGCCTGTCGTTCGAGCAGTTCCGTCGATCGGCGCTGCTCGCCCAGGGCGAGTTCGCGGCGTTCCTGCGCGCCGAGGGGAAGGATCGCAGCGAGCTCCTGGAGCGGATGACGGGGACGGAGATCTATTCGCGGCTCAGCATCGCCGCGCACCTCCGCGCCACGCTCGCGGAGCAGCGGCTCGCGGCCGGGCGCACCGCCGCGCTCGCGATCGCCGTGCTCGACGACGATGCCCGCCGTGCGGCCGAGGCCGAGCTCGCGGTCGCCGAAGACGCCAAGCGCGCCGCCCGCGCGCGCCACGCCGCCGCCGAGGAGGCCGCGCGCTGGGTCGCCGAGGCCACGCGGCGAGCAGCGGCGCTGTCGGCCGCCACCGCCGAGGCCCTCGCCGCCGAGTCGGCGCTGGTGGCCGCAGATCCGCTGCGTGCGGAGCTCGAGCTGCGCCGGCGCGCCGAGGCGCTCCGCGCACCCTGGGAGGACACGGAGCGCGCCGAGCGGCAAGCGTCGATCGCGTCCGCGGAGCTCGCGAGTGCGCGCGGAGCCGAGGACGCAGCTGTCGAGCAGGCGGCCGCGCTCGGCGAGCGTGCGCGCGTGTTGACCGAGCTCGTCGCGCCGCTGCGCGATGCCCGCATCGCGGCCGGCCTCGTGGAGCGCTCGGCGCCCGCGCCCGCGCCCGCGCGCGCGAACGCGATCGGGTCGCGCGACGCCCACGTGGACGCGACGTGGCTGTTACAGCATCGGGGGCTGGCGGACGAGGTCGCGAGGTGGGCGGAGCTCGACGCGAGGTTCGCGGCGCACGCATCGACGATGGATGCGATCGTGGTGCTCGATCGCGAGCTCGCCGAGCACGCGATCGCGGGGACGCGGTTAGCGGCGGCGCGCGATGCGGCGGCGACGGAGCGGCAGCAGGCGGCGGCCAAGCACGCCGAGGTGCAGCGCAAGGCGGACTCGTTCCAGAAGCGGCGCGGCCTGTCGCTGGATGCCGCGCGCCGGCAGGAGGATGAGGCGCGCACGCGCCTCGCAGAGGTCGATCGGCTCGCCGCGATCGCCGAGGACGCCGGTGCCGCGCACGCGGAGGCCATCGCGTGTGCGTCGCGCAGTGTCGAGCTCGACGGCGAGGCTGCGGTCGATCGCGCTGCGCGCCTCGAGGCCGAAGCCCACCTCGCGACGGCGCGGACGCTGCGAGCGGAGCGGACGCGGACGCTCGATGAGCTGCGCCGTGCCGCGGGCTACGAGCACGCCCGGACCGAGCTCGTCGACGGGGAGCCGTGTCCTCTGTGTGGCGCGACCGAGCACCCGTGGCGTGATCGCGGCGCGTTCGACGAGCTGATCGCGGCGGCGACCGCGCGGCTGGTCGAGGTCGGCGAGGCGCTCGACGCCGGCACGGCGACGATCGCCACGCTCGATGCACGCGGGTCGGCACGAGACGCGGAGCGCGCGCGCCTCGCCGCGCAGCGAGTCGCCGCCGACGCGGAGATCACTCGAGTTACCGCGGCGTGGGCGGAGCACCTCACCGCGCTCGGCGAGCTGTCGCTCGTGCGCGATCCATCGGGCGCCGAGGCGGAGCGGCTCGCACGCGAGCTGCGCGCCGCCGCGGTCAAGCGCCTCGACGAGGCACGGACGACGCGGAGCGCGACCGAAGCCGCGCTCAAGGCCGCCGCGGACGCGCAGGCCGAGGTGCAGCTGTGCCAGGCCAACCTCGACGCGCTCGCCGCGACGCTCGCCGAGCTCGAGCGCCGGCGCGCCGACCTCGCCTCGACGATCGAGCGTCTGCAAGGTCAGCGCACCGAGCGTGCGGCGCGGCTCGCCGAGCTCGGGGAGCTGCTCGCGACGGCGATCGCGAGCTGGACGGCGCTCACCGGAGGTGATCGCGGCATGGACGTCGTCGTGGTTCGCGACGGAGCGCCGCTGCGGCTCGACCGTCAGCGCGCGTGGATCGCCGAGGTCGTGGAGGGCTGGCGCCTGCGCGCCGAGCATGTCGCGCGCGCGGAGGCCGAGGTCTCGACGCAGCTCGCGGTCGTCGCCGCCGAGCTGCGGGACGCGGAGGCGGCGCGCGTGGAGCACGCGGCGCGCCGGCACGAGCTCGAGCGCCGGCACGCGGAGCTCGCGGCGACGCTCGAAGCCGCGCGGCGCGTGCTCTCGGCGGCGAGCAGCGAGGCGGGGGTCGCGATCGTCGAGCTACGTGGGTTGCTCGCGAGCGATGGAGCCGTCGCATCGCGCATCGATGCGCTGGTCGATCAGCTCGCCGCGCTGGAGCGTGCGCTCGAGCGAGCGCGTGCGATCGCGGCCGAGCGCCGCGCGCTCGCCGACGCACACGCCGCGGCGCGCCCCCCGGCCGCCGAGCTCGACAGCGTTCGCGTGACCGTCGAGGCCGCGGTCGCGCAGAGCGCCGAGCTGCTCGCCGCCGCGGAAGCGGAGGTCGCGCGGCGCGCGGCGCTGCTGGCCGCGGACACCGATGCGCGGGCACGCAGGGCGGCCGCGCTCGCGCAGCTCGAGGCTGCGGAGGGCGAGGCGCGGATCGATCAGATCCTCGGTGAGGTGATCGGCTCGCACGATGGAAAGCGGTTCCGTGCGTTCGCGCAGAGCCTGACGCTCGATGGCTTGCTCGCGCTCGCGAACGCACACCTCGACGAGCTCGCGCCGCGCTATCAGCTCGAGCGCGTACCCGGGCATGACCTCGAGCTGCAGGTCATCGATCGCGAGCTGGGCGACGAGGTTCGCTCGGTACAGTCGCTGTCCGGTGGCGAGAGCTTCCTCGCGTCGCTCGCGCTCGCGCTCGGGTTGTCGTCGATGTCGGCGCACGATGTTCGCGTGCGCACCCTGCTGATCGATGAAGGGTTCGGGACGCTGGATCCGGCGACGCTCGATAGCGCGCTCTCCGTGCTCGACGCGCTGCAGGCCCGCGGACGTCAGGTGGGCGTGATCTCGCACGTGCCCCAGCTCGTCGAGCGCGTCGGGGCCTGCGTGCGGGTCGTGCAGCGGGGCGGTGGCCGCAGCGAGGTCGTCATCGCTTGAGTCACGGCCCGCAGACCGAGCTCGTCGTGCACGTGGCGCTCGCGCAGTCGTAGTTGCCGAGGCAGGTGTCGGCGGCGCTGCACGTTCCGCAGACAGCGCCGCCGCAGTCGACGTCGGTCTCGAGTCCGTTGTGGAGGCCGTCGGTGCACGCGCCCGCTGGACACTGCGGGCCGGCGCACAGATAGGCGTAGCCGTAGTGCCAGTTCGAGTTGCCCGTCGCGGTGGGCACGGCGCTGGTCTCGAGGAAGACGTAGCCGACGCCGACGGGCACCATCGCGACCGCGGTCACGTTGGGGCCCAGGATGTCCTTGGTCGTCCAGCCAACGCCGCGGCGCGCGAGTCCCACGCTCGCCTGGATGGGGCTCTGCGTGAAGCGATCGTAGACGACGATGGGCGTGGCGTTGTCGACATAGGCAAGCTGCGGGGTGCCAAGGGAGACGGTGCCATTCGTCGAGGCGGCGCCGACGTCGAGCACGGTCTCGAGCTCCCACGCGGTGCCGGTGTGGTGGGCGTAGCGGATGCGCTCGCCGTAGCCGGTCGTGCCGTCGGTGTAGACGAAGGCGACGTTGCCGTCGGGAGCGATGATCGTGCTGCCGGCGTTGACCGAGGCATCGCCGCGCCGGGTCATGGTCGTCAACCCGAGCGTCGTGGTGAGGTCGGTCGTGGACCACGTGCCGCTCGCGCTCTGGTTGGTCCACGCGATCGTCGAGCTGCCGTGGATGATCGACGCGCGTCCGTTGCGCTCGTACAGGAATGGAGCCCACCCATTCTGGTCGATCGAGGTGATGCGGGCCGGCGTCGACCACACGCCGCCGGTCTCGCGCGTGACGTACGTGTAGCGCGGGTACGTGAAGGCGGACTTCACGATCGCGTAGAACACGATGGTGCGCTCTCCGGCGATCCGCGCGAAGCTCGCATCGAGCATCATGTCGTAGCTGCTGCTGTTCACGAACGCGTTGATGATCGAGACCGGCGGCTGCCAGACGCCGCCGACGCGCGCGATCAAGAGGACGGCGCGATCACCCTGCGAGTAGATGTCGGACGCCTCGAGGAACAGGAGAGGCTCGCCGTTGTCGACGAAGACGCGCATGACACGGGTGCGGAACACCTCGAAGGGCAGGTCCACCACACCGGCGACCTCCGAGCTCCAGCTGCCCTGATAGGTGTCGTAGTACACCGTGAGCTGGGAGCCTGTGACGGGACTGGTGTCGATGATCGCGTGCGCCGCGCGTGGTGCATCGTCGATCACGGCGACCGTCGAGCTGGGGAGACCGGCCGTGACGAGAGGACCGAGATCGTTCTCGCAGACGCCGTTGCAGCCGGCGAACGTGTCGCAGCAGCCGGGACCGACGGTGACGGTGACCTGGGCAGTCGACGTCGCGCCCGCGTCGTCGACGATCGTGTACGAGAACGCATCGGGACCGTCGTACCCGGCAGCGGGCGCATAGCGCACCATCGTGCCGATGACCGTGGTCGCGCCGTGGGCGGGCAGGGTCGCCGACATCACCGACAGGCTCGGCGAGTCGACGTCGGTGTCGTTGCCGAGGACGGGGATGTCGACGGACGCGCCGAGGTAGGTCCACGCGAGATCGCCGATCGCGACGGGCGCGTCGTTGACCGGCGAGACCGTGAGCGCGATCGTCTGCGCCACCGACGCGAGCTGAGCGCTATCCGTGACGGTGAACGCGAACGAGTCGCTGCCGCTGTAGTTCGGATTCGGCGTGTAGCGGACTGCGGGCGGCGACGCGCCGGTCACGGCGTTGAGGGTGCCGTACTGGGGCGACGTGGTGATCGCGGCGGTGAGTGTGCTCGCGACGTCCTCGACGTCGGTGCCGGTCAGTGCGATCACGATGCTGGTGTCCTCGGCCGTGGCGACCGAAGCCACCGCGGTGGTCACCGGCTGATCGTTGACGCTGCGTACCTCGATCGAGACGGTCTCCATCGACGACAGTGCTCCGTCATCGGCCGCGTACACGAACGAGTCCGTGCCGAAGTAGTTCGGGTCCGGCTGATAGCTAAACGAGCCGTCGGCGGCGAGCGTCAGCACACCGTGCGAGACGTCGGTGACCAGCTGCGCAACGAGCGTGTCACCGTCGACGTCGGTGTCGTTGTCGAGCACGCTGTCGGCGACGGCGACGCCAAGCGTGGTGTCCTCGTCGACCGCGAAGCTGTCGCTGTTCGCGATCGGCGCGTCGGCGACCGGGCGGATCACGAGGGCGACGCGCGCGATCGCGGAGCTCTGGCCGTCCACCGTCGCGTGATAGGTGAGCTCGTCGGTGCCCGCATAGTTCGCCGCCGGCGTGTACGAGAATCCACCATCGGGCTGGAGCACTACCGTCCCGTGCGCCGGTGGCGTGTCGAGCACCGCGACCAAGGCGCCCGCGTCGCTGATATCGTTGGCCAGCACGCCCTGCGCGGCCGCGACGGTGAACGCGGAGTCCTCGTCGAGCTCGAAGCTGTCGTCGGCAGCGACGGGGGAGGTCCCGGTATCCGGCTCCGGGGCGGCATCGTGCGCGGGCGCCTGACCATCATCACCACACGCGATCGCGAACACCGCGACGACGCTCGTCATCAGCTTCAGCTTCATGGCTCCCCCACACCAGGCTATCGCATCGCGACGCGCGGTTCGCGCAGATCCTGCAGCGGTGCCAGCGGGGAGCGCTGAAGCTGCACGCGATCCTGCGAATCGCGTGCGCTGCGCGTGGTGCGGGCCGTGCACCAGCGGAGGGCATGGAGCCAGCGGTCAACATCACCTATCGCGACATTCCCTCCAGCCCCTACGTCGAGGCAGCCGTTCGCGACTGGATCCTCCGCCTCGGCCGCTTGAGCAGGCGGATCCAGCGCTGCGAGGTCGTCATCGAACGTCCACACCAGCACCACCGGCACGGTCACCGCTACGACGTGAGGGTCGACCTCAACGTCGGTGACCGGGTGATCTCGGTCAGCCGCGAGCCCGGCGTCGAGCCCGCGCACGAGAACATCTACGTCGCGATCCGCGACACGTTTCGCGCGGCGCGCCGTCAGCTACAAGACCATGCCCGGATCAAGCGCGGCGACGTGAAGCTGCATGCGGCTCACGGTGGCGGTGCGCCGCTGTAACAGAACGACGGTGACGACGGCATCGCTCGCCGCGGTCCGGCGACCCGGGCATCGATCACGTAGGCGCACCGACCACGTTCACGACAGCCGTGTCGCGGCGGGTGTTCGATTCGTTCGCAGCGCATGGGAGTACGATGCCGCTGATGCCGAAGATGACGATCGCCGAGATCGAGGCGCTCATGGATCAAGGCTTCCCGGACTGGCGCTCGGCGTCGCAGATCGTGGCGCTCGGCGAGCGAGACGTGACGCTGCGGATGCCCTTTCGCGACCAGCTGCTGCGTCCCGGCGGCACCATCTCGGGACCTGCCATGATGGCGCTCGCGGATACGGCGGCCTACGTGCTCACGCTGGCCCAGGCGGGGCCAGTCGCGAATGCGGCCACCGCGAACCTCGACATCCACTTCCTGGCGCGGCCGCAGCCCGTCGACATGCTCGCGACGGCGACGCTGCTGCGGCTCGGCCGGCGCCTGTCGGTGTCGTCGGTGAGCATGACGTCGGGTGGCGAGCTCGTCGCGCACGCGACCGTGACCTATGCCTTGCCGCCGCGGGCGGCGTGACCCGACCGCATCGCCCGATCAGGTGTTACCCACGACGTGCGGCCACTGTTCCGCGAGTGCCGCGAGCGGCCCGCCGGTGAGCCGTTGCACCGTCCACTGATCCATCGGCACCGCGCCGAGTGAGCGGTAGAGGCGAAGCGCAGGCTCGTTCCAGTCGAGCACCGACCACTCGAAGCGACCGTAGTGACGCTGCACCGCGATGCGCGCGAGCGCAGAGAGCAGCGCGCGGCCGACGCCTTGCTTGCGCGCCGGCGGGCGGACGAACAGGTCCTCGAGATACAGGCCGGGCTTGGCGAGGAACGTCGAGTAGCTCTCGAAGAACAGCGCGAACCCGACGGGCGAGCCCTCGACCTCGGCGATCAGCACCTCGGCGTGCGGGCGTGGCCCGAACAGGGTCGCGCGCAGCTGTGCCTCGTCGGCGGTCACCTCGTGTGCGAGCCGTTCGTACGCGGCGAGGTCCTTGATGAAGCAGAGGATCGCCGGGACGTCCTCGACGGTCGCGAAGCGGATCGATAGCGAAGCAGGGAAGGTCATGCCGGAAGCTCCAGCCGTTCGACGACGGCGGTGAAGTCAGGGGGCAGCGGTGATGACAGCGAGATGCGTTCCCCGGTGACGGGGTGCACGAAGCCGAGCGTCGCCGCATGCAGCATCAGGCGACCTGCGGTCAGCAGCTTGCCGCCCGCGGCCTCGTAGTCGCGGATGTACACCTGCTCGCCGACGAGCGGATGCCCCGCCTCCGAGAGGTGGATGCGGATCTGGTGCGTCTTGCCCGTCTCGAGCCGCACGGCGCACAGGGTCGCGTGGCGCAGCGCGCGCACCGCCTCGACGTGGGTGACCGCGCGCTTGCCTTGCTCGTGCCGGGTCGTCGAGCCGCGCAGTCCGTCACCGCGATCGGCGACCAGCCACGACTCGATGCGCTGCGACGGCACCGCGCCGTGCGCGACGCACAGGTACGTGCGCTCCATCGTGTGCGCGCGCAGCTGGGCGGCGAGGCCGAGCTCGGCCTTCTTCGACTTCGCGAATGCGAGCAGCCCCGACGTCGCGCGATCGATGCGATGCACGACGTGGAGCGGCACCGAGGTCGCCGGTTTGCCCATGCGCCGCCACGCGCCCCGGATCAGGTCCATCGCGGTGCCGGTCTCGCGCTCCTCGTACGGCACGCTGTTGACGCCGCTCGGCTTGTCGATGACGACGACGTGCGCATCGTCGTAGACGAGCACGCCCTCGCGCTCCGGGTCGCGCGGGCGCGGGGCATTCACTCGCACCTCGACCTGCTGTCCCGCCGCGAGCCGATGCGCCACCTCGGTGATGCACGCACCGTCGACGAAGACCTTGCCGGTCTCGATCTGCTTCTTGGCGACCGAGTTGGGCACGCCGGTCCTGGCCTTCACGAACGCCGCGAGCGCGACGCCGGGTACATCGACGGTCCAGGCCACGAGGGCGCCACGCTAGCATGCTAAGACGGGGGCATGGAGCGCACGCTGTTCACCGAGGAGCACAACGCCTTCCGTAAGGCGTTCAAGCAGTTCGTCGAGCGCGAGATCACGCCGCATCAGGCGCGCTGGCGCGAGCAAGGGCAGGTCGACCGCGAGGTGTGGCGCAAGGCGGGCGCGCAGGGCTTTCTCTGCACGTCGCTCGAGGAGAAGTACGGCGGCGCCGGCGGCGACTTCCTGTACGCGATGATCGTGATGGAGGAGCTCGCGCACGCCTACGAGAGCGGCTTCGCGATGGCGCTGCACTCCGACATCATCGTCCCGTACATCTATTCGTTCGGCTCCGAGGAGCAGAAGCAGAAGTGGCTGCCGGCGTGCGCGAGCGGCGAATGCGTCACCGCGCTCGCGATGACGGAGCCCGGCACCGGCTCCGACGTCGCGGCGATCGCGACGACCGCGGTGCGCGACGGGGATGACTACGTGCTCAACGGCGCCAAGACGTTCATCTCGAATGGCCAGCTGTGCGACCTCGTCGTCGTCGCCGCGAAGACCGATCCGGATCCGGCGAACGCGCACAAGGGCATCTCGATGTTCCTCGTCGAGGCCAACCGCAAGGGCTTCACCAAGGGCCAGCGCCTCCACAAGATGGGCATGGACTCGCAGGACACCTCGGAGCTGTTCTTCGAGGACTGCCGGGTCCCGAAGGCCAACCTCCTCGGGCCCGAGGGCGCGGGCTTCATGATGATGATGCAGAAGCTGCAGCAGGAGCGGCTGTGCGTCGCGATCGCCGCGGTCACCTCCGCCGAGCAGGTGCTCGCCGATACCATCGCGTACACGAAGGAGCGCAAGGCGTTCGGCAAGCCGATCAGCAAGTTCCAGAACACCCAGTTCAAGCTCGTCGAGTGCCTCGCCAAGGTCGAGGTCGGCCGCGCGTACGTCGACAAGGTCGTCGGCGAGCACGTCGCGGGCAAGCACCTCGTGAAGGAGTGCTCGATGGCGAAGTTCTGGACCACCGACATGGCGCAGGAGGTGATCGACACCTGCCTGCAGTTCTTCGGCGGCTACGGTTACATGCTCGAGTACCCGGTCACCCGCGCCTTCATGGACGCCCGCGTGCAGCGCATCTACGCCGGCACGAACGAGATCATGAAGGTGATCGTCGCGAAGCAGCTCGGGCTGTGATCACACCTGCGCGTCGCCGCCGTCGGCGAACAGCTCCACGCCCGTGACGTAGCTGCTGTCCTCGGAGGCGAGGAACAACGCGACGCTCGCGATCTCCTCGGGCGACCCGACACGGCCGAGCGGCGTACGCGCCGCCTGGTTCTCGAGGAAGCGCTCGCCGTGCTCGGCTGGCACCAGGCCGAGCAGCCCCGGCGTCTTCGTGTTGCCCGGGCTGACCACGTTGACCCGGATGCCGCGGCCCTTGAGGTCGCGGATCCAGCAGCGCGCGAAGCTGCGGATCGCGGCCTTGGTCGCGCTGTACACGGAGAACGCGCCGTACCCGGAGATGCTCGCCGTCGAGCCGGTGAGGATGATCGAGCCGCCGTTCGTCATCAGCGGCAGCGCCTTCTGCACCGTGAACAGCGTGCCCTTGACGTTGATCGCGAACGTCTCGTCGAAGTGCTCCTCGGTGACGTCCTCGAGCGTGACGAACTTCGCGACGCCGGCGTTCGCCATCACGACGTCGAGCCGCCCTTCGTGCGCGGCGATGTCGGCGAACAGCGCGTCGAGCTCGGCGAGCCGGCTGACGTCGGTGCGCACCGCGCGCGCCCGCGGGCCGAGCTCCGTCACCGCCGCGTCGAGCTCGGGCTGACGGCGGCCGGTGATGACGACGGTGGCGCCCTCGGCGACGAACCGCTTCGCGCACGCGAGCCCGATGCCGCTGTTACCGCCGGTGACGAGTGCGATCTTTCCGTCGAGCTTGCCCATGGTGGCCTCAGCCGTGAAGCGCGGGCGCGAGGTGGTACAGCATCAGGTAGACGAGCACGCCCGTCACCGAGACGTACATCCACAGCGGCCAGGTCACGCGCACGATGCGCTTGTGCTTCGCGAAGTTCCCGCCGAGCGCGTGCTTGAGCGCACCGAGCACGTACGGCACGAGCACGACCGCGAGCACCATGTGACTGAACAGGATCACCAGGTAGAGGTGCTTGTCCCAACCCGTGCCCGGGTACTTGTGCGTGCCGCTGGTGGCGAAGCGAATCAGATAGGAGATCAGGAACACCGTCGACGTCGTGAACGCCGACAGCATGCGCTTGCGATGCAGCGCCGCGTCACCGCGGGCGATCGCCATGCGACCGGCGACGAGCAGGATGAAGGACGTCAGGTTGAGCGCCGCATTGATCGCCGGATGCAGCTGCTCCCAGCTCATCAGGCACGCCCGTCGAAGACCATCACCCCGAACAGCACGGGCAGGTAGACGATCGATGCGAGGAACACGTTGCGCGCCCACTTCGCGCCGCCCTCGCGCAGACCGCCGAAGGCCTGCACGAGCACGAACGCGCCGAGCACGGCTGCGGTCACGAGGTACGGCAGGCCGGCGACGCCGAGCGGCACGACGACGAGCGAGACGGCGACCTGGACGGCGAGGTAGACGGCGATCTCCTGCTTCGCAGCGTCGACGCCGCGCGCGCCGGGCAGCGTCTTGAGGCCGGCCGCATCGTAGTCGCGCTGGCGATACAACGCGATCGCGTGGAAGTGCGGCACCTGCCAGAAGAACAGCACGCCGAACACCGCGAGCCCGCCGAGCTCGATGCGGCCGGTCGCGGCGGTCCAGCCCATGAGCGCGGGAATCGCGCCCGGCACGCCGCCGACCCACACGGCCCAGTGCGAGCGCTGCTTCATGGGCGTGTAGACCCCGACGTACATCAACAGCGCGACGAGGCCGAGTGCGGCGGTGACGATGTTGACCATCGCGAGCACCGGCAGTGACAGCGCCCCCTGGATCGCGCCGAACCACAGCGCCGAGCGTGGGTCGATCCGGCCCTGCGGCAGCGGACGATTCTTCGTGCGCGCCATCAGGCAGTCGATGTCGCGCTCGAGCCACATGTTGAGCGTGTTCGCCGCGCCGACGATCAACGCGGTGCCCGCGAGCAGCCACAGGGCGACGCTCACCGACGCCGTGCCGGGCGCGAGCGACATCCCGCCCGCCGCCGTGAGCAGCGACATCATCATGATGCGCGGTTTCACGAGGGCGATCAGGTCCAACGTCTTGGCGCGCAGCACCTGCGTGGTCATCGCGACACCGCCTTGAGCGCGCGTGCATTCGGCAGCTCGGGCGCCGCGAGGACGCCGGCCCGGCGCTTCGCGGTGATCAGCCACATCGACATCCACAGCGCCCACAGGCTCGCCGCGCCGGCGAAGTGCGCGACGGCGTACGGCACCTCGCGCCGGGACACCACGGTCATGATGCCGAGCACGATCTGCAAGACCACGAGCAACGGCGCGATCAACGCGAGCATGCGCACGGAGGCCCAGCCCCACGCGCGCCGCGCGACGGCGATCGCCGCGGTGATCGTGATGATCGCGGTGACCACGCCGAACGCGCGGTGGATCATGTGCAGGTGCTGGACGCCGTGGTTCGGCCACCAGTCACCACCGAGCGTGCAGGTCGGCATGCCGAGGCATACCATCGCGGCGCCGAGGTGCCGCACGAGCGCACCGAGCAGCAGCTGGATGAACACCGCCCCGATCGCGATCGCGATCCACGTGCGCGCGGTGCCCAGGTCCGTCCGCAGATTTTCGTGCTGCTGCAGCTCGACGACGGTCGGGTTCGGGCGCGTGCGGAACGCGGTGTAGATCAGCGTCGCGAAGTAGCTGAAGCCGAGCAGCAGGTGCGCCGTGGAGATGAACCACGGCAGCTTGTACTTCACCGTGATCGCGCCGAGCAGGCCCTGCGTCACCACCATGCCGAGCAGCAGGAAGGGAAGGCGGCGCATGTCCTTGCGGCGCGTGAACAGGAGATAGGTCAGCGCGATCTGCAAGAGGCCGACGCTCATCGCCGCGAGCCGGTGGCCGTGCTCGTAGAGGACGCCGCCGACCATCGGCGGGAAGAACTCGCCGTGACACACGAGCGTCGGCTCCGGGCACGCGAGGCTCGAGCCGGTCGGGTTCACCGTGCCGCCGATCACCAGCAAGATGAACGTCGCGGCGGCGGTGAGCTGGGCGAAGCGATGCTCGACCATGAACTTCGGCAGTCTGGTATCACATCTGGCGCTCCGTCGACGAGCGCCAGCGCCCGATGCGACAAGACACCGCCCTCGGACCGGACTTCAGTAAATACAGGAGGTTGAGGCTGGCCGGAAGGTTGCTCACCCGGTGTTCCCGGGCGTACAGTGATCGACGCGGGGATGACCGACTCCTGGGCCGAATCCACGTCGATCGGGACGCTCCGATCCGACGACCTCGCGAAGTCCGGTCACGCCTTCCGCTACAACCGCTACACCTACCGCACCGTCGGCAAGCACCTGTCGAACGGCGGGATGGGCAGCGTGTTCGAGCTCGAGCGCCGCGACGACGAGACCGGGGTCGTCGAGGAGGTGGTCGGCAAGGTCTTCCACGCGAACTACCTGTACCAGCTGCGCACCGACGAGGTGACGCGCCGCGATCACCACCACAACCTCGCCGCGATGGCCCGGATCGCGGCGATCGAGCATCCGAACATCCTGCCCACCTACATCTCGGCGCCGATCGCGGACAACTACCTGTTCGTCACGCCGCGCATGGGGATGACGCTGCTCGAGGCGATCCAGAAGCACGGGCTGACGCCGCGCGCGCGCACCAAGCTGCTCGTGCAGGCGCTCGAGGGACTCGCCACGCTGCACGCCGCGCGGCTCGTGCACCGCGACTTCACGCTCCGTAACATCCTGGTCGATCAAGGCGCGAACGTCGCCTACCTGTTCGACTTCGATCTCGCGATGTCGCTCGACGACGTCGGCAACCAGAGCTATCGCGGCTACTACAAGGGCCGCATCTTCGGCTCGCCCGGCTGGTCGGTCGCGCCCGAGACCATCGACCAGGGCTTGATGGACTCGACGATCAACACGTCGCTCGACATCTACGCCATCGGCGGCGCGCTGCACGGCCTGTTCACCGAGCAGCTGCTGTACGGCCAGGCGGACGATATGTGGGCGCTGCTGATCCGGATCGGCGAGGGTGTCGTGATCGGCGGCCGCAGCAAGGTCGTCTATCCCGACGGCTTCCCGACCCAGCTGCGCGGCGTGATCGAAGGCTGCCTCGAGCGCGATCCGAACCAGCGGTTCCCGTCGGTGGGGGCCGTCGTGCAGGAGCTGCGCGCG
>DATLHR010000661.1:0-3043 GCA_035539815.1 Kofleriaceae bacterium | reverse complement strand
GGCCTGCCGCGTCCGGCGACCGAGGAGGAGGAGCCGGTCTTGCTCACGCCTGCGAAGGGCACGCGCGATCTCGCGCCGTCGCAGCCAGTGCCGATCGCGCGCTCGACCCGCGACCTCGCCACCGGACCGAGCGTGTCGCGGGCGCCGTCCGCCGCGCCGGGCCGCGGTGGCTCGCCGAGGCTCGTCGATCGCGACACCGCCGAATATCCCGTGATCTCCGGGCCGACGCCGCCGGGGATCATCTACGCGCGCTACCTGCGCTCGGGACGGTGGATGCCGATCCGCATCGGCGCGCTCAGCCTGCGTGGCGCCGCGCTCATGTCGGGTGCGCTGCCGCGGATCAACGAGCACGTCGACGTCGCGCTGTCGTACGGCTCGCATCGCGTGCTCGTGCGGGGCAACGTCGGCAAGGTCTCGACGGTGCAAGAGTCGCAGATGACCGGCACCGCGACGTTCTCGGTGAGCTTCCAGCTCGACGACGCCGCGCGCCGGCAGCTCACGGCGCTGCTCACCGCCGCGCGCGCGGCGAACGTGACCATCAAGCCGCCGCCGCCGCGGGCGACGCGCCGGTTCCCGGTCGAGTGGCCCGTGTGCCTCGGCACCATGCGCGGCGCCGTGCGCGGAGAGGCGCTCGACGTCTCGCGCGACGGCATGTTCGTGCACCCGATGCACGCGCTCGGGCTCGGCACGACGATCCACTACTCGACCGTGCTCGATGACGGCGAAGGGCCGGTGTCCGGACGCTGCAAGGTCGTCCGCCACATCAGCGAGGCGCAGGCTCGCGTGAGCGGGCTGTCACCGGGGTTCGGGCTGTGCATCCTCGACATGAACGAGGTCGATCGCGGGCGGTGGAACCGCTTCCTCGCGCGCGTCGAGAAGCGGGCGGAGCGTCGCGTCCTCGTCGGGGCGAACCCGTCGCGGCTCACCGCGATCCAGAACGTGCTCACAGCGGCCGGCTACGCGGTCACCGGCGGCAGCGATCCGGGCACGCTGGTGCAGCTCGCGAGCGCGGAGTCCAGGCGGGTCGACGCGGCGCTGATCGACGCCGGATGGCTGACGCCTCAGATGTCGGCGGAGTGGGTGGAGTCACTATTCGCGGAGCGTTCGGTGCCGTGCTTCGTGATGCAGGGCGATACCAAGCGGGCGCGGCTCGCGGTGGATCGCCTGCTCTCGGTGTCCTAAAGCCCACACCCGATCATGAACAGCCGTCCACAACGTGGCTGGCCATCACAGGTTGCTGTGGGTAGGACCCGCGCAACCCCGCGACACGTCAGGCACTCGCACCTTTGATCGCTGGCCCCGGACTTGCGATGATTGGCGCCTCATGAAGGCGACCAAGACTCTCCTGCCCCTCGCGTTCCTCCTCGCGCCTGCCGCCGCATCGGCCCAGGGCTACTACGGCGGTGGCGGTGGTGGCGGGTACTACAGCAGCCCGCAGGCGAAGTTGCCCGGCGGCTTCCACGACCGGCAGGGCCGCCTGATCTTCGGTTTCAGCCTCGGGCTCGGCGGCATGTCCGACCGGTTCGGCGACATCGAGTGCTTCGACTGCGAGTACAGCCCGATCGCCGCCGGCGTGACCGGCCATATCGGTGGCTTCATCGGGCCGCGCCTCGCGCTCGTCGGTGAGCTGCAGGGCTCCGCGCAGACCATCTCGTCGGATCGCTTCACCGGCGACACGTACACGCTGGTGCAGGGCTCGCTCGTGGTCGCCGCTCAGTACTGGGCCACGCCGCAGCTGTGGCTCAAGGGCGGCGTCGGCTTCGCGAACCTGCAGGTCCAGCGCTCGTACTACGGCGATGGCATCGTCGACGAGGAGTCGATCCCCGAGAACGGCCTCGCGCTGGTCGGCGGCATCGGCTACGAGCTCCTGAGCGCGCAGCGCTTCTCGGTCGACCTCCAGGGCCGCCTGCAGCACGGCTCGTACAAGGGCATCGACAACAGCGTCACCGCCGGCACGATCGGCGTTGGCATCAACTGGTTCTGATCTGGCGCGACGTGACGGCGCCAATCCCGTCTGATGGGATGATGGCGCCTCGCACGAGTCCTCGATGGGCGGCGCTCGCCGCCCTGCTGATCGTCGCCGCGCAGACGTCGACCGCCGCCGCCGGCAACCGCTGTACGGCGCGCGGACGCGTCGACGACGGCAAGCTCGCCTACCGGTACGAGTTCGACAACCGCGGGCGGATCGTCAGCGCCGCCATCAAGGTCACCGAGGACGGCGGAGGCTCGCGCGCCGGCGTCGAGGAGTGGAGCTACGATCCCGCCGGGCGCGTGGCATCGTACCGCGACCAGCGCGGAACCGAGTCTTGGCTGACCTGGGACGCCGACGGCAAGCTCGCCATGCTCCGCGTCGGCGGGACGTACGAGTGGCAAGAGGTCAGGTTCACCTGGGCCACCGGCGCCACGGCGGTCGCGCCATCCGCGCACGCGCCCGTTCGCTTCGCCTGGATCGACCCTACCCGCGGCCGCCTGTATCCGCGGTTGTTCGGCGGCGCGAGCGGCACCGCCTCCACCGAGGTGTTCGAGTGCACGAAGGCGAAGTGCCGCCCGACCGACAAGCGCGGCGTCGCGACGTACGACGACCGCGGTCGCCTGACCGCGATGAAGCTCGACGACGTCGAGACCACGATCCGCTACTCGAGCGATGGGCCGATCGAGATGCGTGAAACCGCCACGATCCCCGACGTGACGACGTGGTCCTATGACCGCGGGCGGCTCGTCGAGGTGGTCACCGCCACGGGCAAGACGTCTCGCACCGCGACGCGCATCACGTGGAGCAAGGCGGGCCCGAAGCAGCGCGTCGTCGTCAGGACGACCATGGCGAAGGACCGCCAGCCCGACGGCAGCTATCGCGACCGTCCGGTGGACGACACGGAGCCGCCGCTGGTGTTCCAGGGCTGCCGGTTCTGATCCGTCAGGGCGAGGCGTCGACCGCCTTGGTGTCCTTGCTGTACGAGATCAACGGGGCGCCGTGCTTCTCGATCACGTCCTCGTTGATGATCACCTCGTTCACCGACTGACCGGGCGTGTCGTACATGATGTC
>DATLHR010000660.1:0-8439 GCA_035539815.1 Kofleriaceae bacterium | reverse complement strand
ACTCATGCGCGGGCATTCTCGTCGAGCTGCGCCGCGAGCCTCACTGACTGGTGGCGCCTCGATCGGCTACCGCTCGTCGCCGCCGAGCACGCGATACAGCGTGACCCGGTTGACGAGCGCGGTCAGCTGCGTCGAGACGAGCGAGTACTGGGCGGCGTAGAGGGCGCGCTGCGAGACGAGCGTGGTGAGGAACGGCTCGACGCCGCCCTTGTAGCGCGCCTGCGCGAGCTCGACACTCTTGGTGGAGGCCTCGACGAGCTCGGCCTGGGCGGCGAGCCGCTCCTCGATCGTGCCGCGCACGGCCAGCGCGTCGGCGACCTCGCGGAAGGCGCGCTGGATCGTGCCCTCGTAGACCGCGAGGAGCTGGAGCTTCTGGGCCTTGGTCAGCGCGAGGTTCGCGCGGTTCGCGCCGCCGCGGAACAGAGGGAGCGCGAGGTTGGGCGCGACGGAGAACACGGCGGCCGGGCCGGAGAACAGGGCCTTGAGCGCGAGGCTCGCGAGGCCGCCGTTCGCGGTGAGCGAGAGCGTCGGGAAGAACCGGGCGCGCGCCTCGCCGATGTTGGCGTTCGCGGAGATGAGCTGGTGCTCGGCAGCGCGGACGTCGGGGCGGCCGAGGAGCACCGCGGACGACAGGCCGACGGGCACGTCGGCGAACGTGTCCGTCGCCGGGGAAAGCTCGGCGGGGAGCAGCTCGTCGGGGACGGGAGCGCCGGCGAGCAGATCGAGGGCGTTCTTGTCCTGGGCGATGGCGGCGGTGTAGAGCGCGACGTCCGAGCGGGCCTGCTGGTAGACGGTCGAGGCCTGGAAGAAGTCGCCGCGGTTCGAGGTGCCGCCGCTGACGAGCTGCTCGGTCAGCTCCATCGTCTTCCTGGCGAGCTCGGCGGTCTCGCGCGCGATGGCGAGGCGGCTGCGATCGGCGGCGAGCGCGATGTACGCGGTCGAGAGCTCGGCGATGAGACTGACGCGCGCGGCCTTGGCCTGCTCGACGATCGAGAGGTAGTTGTGCTCGCGCGCGTCGGCGAGGCTCTTGAGCCGGCCCCACACGTCGATCTCCCAGCCGGAGGTACCCGCGGTCACCGAGTACGAGTCGAACCGCGCCGCCGAGTTGCCGGGCGGGAAGATCGAGCGCGAGCTCGAGACGCCGAGGACAGCGTCGATCGGCGGCAGCGCTTGCGCACGCTGGATCCGGTACTGGTAGCGCGCGACCTCGATCGCCTGCACGGCGGCGCGCAGGTCGCGGTTATGGACGATCGCGCGCTGGATGATCGTGCGCAGCTTCGGATCGCGCACGAACTGGTCGACGGTGAGCTTGGCAGTCTCCGCGGCGGACGGGCCGAGCACGCCGGAGAACTGCGCCGGAACGGGCGCGGCGGGGCGCTCGTACTTCGGCGCCATCGACGTGCACGACGCGAGCAGGCAGGACGCGAGAGCGAGGGCGAGCGCGCGCCTCATGCGAGGCTCCGTTTGCCGCGGAACACCTTGCGGACGAGCACGAAGAACACGGGCACGAAGAAGATGGCGAGCACCGTGCCGGTGATCGTGCCGCCGACGATGCCGGTGCCGATCGAGATGCGGCTGTTCGCGCCCGCGCCGGAGGACAGCGCGAGCGGGAGCACGCCCGCGCCGAAGGCGAGGGAGGTCATGATGATCGGACGCAGGCGCAGGCGTGCGCCGGTGAGCGCGGCCTCGAAGGCGGTGGCACCGCGGTGGTAGGCCTCCTCGGCGAACTCGACGATGAGGATCGCGTTCTTCGAGGCGAGGCCGATGGTCGTGACGAGGGCGACACGGAAGTAGACGTCGTTCTGAAGGTCGCGAAACTTCGCCGCGAGCACCGCGCCGACGATGCCGAGCGGGATGACCATGAGGACGGAGAACGGGACGGTCCAGCTCTCGTACAGCGCGGCGAGGCACAGGAAGATGAGGAGGATCGCGATCGCGTAGAGCATCACGGTCTGCCCCGACGCGAGGCGCTCCTGGTACGAGAGGCCGCTCCACGAGAACGTGGTGCCCGGCGGCAGCTGCTTCGCGAGGCGCTCCATCTCGTCCATCGCCTCGCCCGAGCTGACGCCCGGCGCGCCGGCGCCCTGGATGTTCGCGGACGCGAGGCCGTTGTAGCGCGCCTGCGTCTCGGCGCCGTAGGTCCAGCGCGAGGTCGCGAACGCGGAGAACGGCGTCATCTCGCCGGTCGCGCCCCGCACGTACCACTGGTCGAGGTCGGCGGGCTTGCTGCGCGAGCTGCCCTCGCCTTGCATGAACACGCGCTTCACGCGGCCGCGATCGATGAAGTCGTTGATGTACGCACCGCCCCACGCCGTCGAGAGCGTGCGCGAGATGTCGGCGGGCGACAGGCCGTGCGCGGCCGCCTTCGCTTGATCGATGTCGATCTTGAGCTGCGGCGTTTCGGGGAGATCACCACGGCGCACGTTCGCGAGCTTGGGGCTCTTCGCCGCGAGCGCGAGCAGCTGATCGCGCGCCGCCGCGAGCGCCGCACGGTCCGTGCCAGGCGAGGCCTGCAGCTGGAAGTCGAAGCCGTCGGACTGCCCCACGCCTTGGATCGCGGGCGGCGTCAAGGAGAACACCCACGCGTCGCGCACCGACGACAGCATGCCGGTCGCGCGGTTCGCGACCGCGGCCGCGGCATTGTCCTTGCCCGGGCGCTCGCTCCAGGGCTTGAGCTCGACGAACCCCATGCCCGCGTTCTGGCCCACACCGACGAACGAGAACCCTACCAGCGAGAAGATGCCGTTGACGTTCTTCTTCTCGACGTCGAGGAAGTGATTCTCGACGGTCTTGGCGACCTCGAGTGTGCGCTCGGCCGTCGCGCCCGACGGCAGTGTCCAGATCACCATGCCGATGCCCTGGTCCTCCTGGGGCAGGAAGCCCGACGGCAGCTTGGTGACGAACATGCCCATGATCGCGCAGATCGCCGCATACGGGACCAACCACTTCACCGGGCCGCGCAGGATCCACCCGACGATGCCCTTGTAGCCGTTCGTGAACCGCTCGAAGCCGCGGTTGAACCAACCGAATGGCCCGCGCCGCGGACCGTGCGTGGCCCGCAGCAGCGATGCGCACAGCGCCGGCGTCACGGTCACCGCGACGAGCACGGACAGCAGCATCGACGCGACGATCGTCACCGAGAACTGGCGATAGATGACGCCGGTCGCGCCGGTGAAGAACGCCATCGGCAAGAACACGGCGCACAGCACGGTCGCGACGCCGATCAGCGCGCCCGTGATCTCCTTCATCGAGCGGATGGTCGCCTCGATCGGAGAGAGCTTCTCCTCGTGCATGAGGCGCTCGACGTTCTCGACGACGACGATCGCATCGTCGACGAGCAGACCGATCGAGAGGACCATGCCGAACAGCGTGAGCGTGTTGATCGAGTAGCCCATCACGCGCAGCACGCCGAACGTGCCGAGCAGGACGACCGGCACGGCGATGACGGGGATCAGCGTGGCCCGCCAGCTCTGGAGGAAGATGAACATCACGACCACGACGAGCGCGATGGCCTCGAGCAGCGTCTTGACGACCTCCTCGATCGAGATGCGGATGAACGTCGTCGAGTCGAACGGGTAGCTGACCTTCCAGCCCGGCGGCATCGAGCGCTTGAGCTCGGACACCACGGCCTTCACGTCCTTGGCCACGGTGAGCGCGTTCGCGTTCGGCGCCGCCATGACCGCGAGACCGGTCGCCGGGTGGCGGTTGAGGCGCGAGATCAGCTCGTACGATTCGTTGCCGAGCTCGACGCGCGCGACGTCGCCGAGCCTCACGATCGCGCCGTTCTGGTCGTGCTTGATGATGATGTCGGCGAACTCCTTCGCCGTGCGCAGCTTGCTCTGCGCGGTCACCGTCGCGTTCAGCTGCTGGCCCTTGGGCGCGGGCTGCTGGCCGAGCTTGCCCGCCGAGACCTGCACGTTCTGCATCGCGACGGCGGCCTCGATGTCCGACGGCATCAGCTTGTACTGGAGCAGCTTCGCCGGCTCGAGCCAGATGCGCATCGCGTAGCTCGCCCCGAACACCTCGATGTTGCCGACGCCGTTGATGCGCGCGATCGGATCCGCGAGCGTGCTCGCGAGGTAGTCCGCGATGTCGCCTTCGGTCGCCTTGTCGGTCTCGTCGTAGACCGCGACGATCGTGAGGAAGTTGCTCTGCGCCTTCGACACGACGATGCCCGTCTGCTGCACCGATGGCGGCAAGCGAGGGATCGCCTGCTGGACCTTGTTCTGGACCTGGACCTGCGCGACGTCGGGATCCGTACCCTGGCGGAACGTGACGTTGATCGAGGAGCCACCGGACGAGCTCGAGCTGCTGTTGAAGTACAGCAACCCGTCGATGCCGGTGAGCTGCTGCTCGAGCACCTGTGTGACGCTGTTCTCGACGGTGTCCGCCGACGCGCCGATGTAGCTCGCCGAGATGCTCACCGTCGGCGGCGCCACGTCCGGATACTGCGCGACGGGCAGCACCAGGATCGACGCCGCGCCCGCGAGCATGATCGCGATCGAGATGACCCATGCGAACACGGGCCGGTTGGCGAAGAACCTAGCGAGCATGGGTCAGTTCGTGGGAGACGTCGCGGGCGCAGCCGAGCCCGCGGCGGGCTTCGCGCTCTCCTCGATGGGCTTCACCGCGGACGCGGGCGTGGTCGCCGGAGGAGCGCTGCTCGCATCGGAGCCGGCATCACTGCCTGCGGCGCTACCGGCCGCGGGCGCTGCGCCAGCATCACCGGCCGGCTTCGGCGTGACCTCGACGGGGTTCACCGGCATGCCGGGCCCGATCTTGTTGAGGCCCTCGACGATGAGCTTGTCGCCGGCTCGGAGGCCGCTGGTCACGAGCCACCGATCACCGATCGCGCGCTCGGCGGTGAGCACGCGCGGCTCGACCATGTTGTTCGCGCCGACGACCATCGCGACCGGGTTGCCCTTCGCGTCGTGGCTCACGCCCTGCTGCGGCGCGAGGATCGCTTCCTGCGCGACCGCCTGATCGAGCACGGCGCGCACGTACATGCCGGGGAGCAGCGTGTCGTCGGGGTTCGGGAACTGCGCGCGCAGCGTCACCATGCCGGTCGCTTCGTCGACGGCGACCTCGGTGAACTCGAGCGTGCCGTCGTGGCCGTAGATCGAGCCATCGCTGAGCTTCAGCTTGACCTTGGTCGAGCCCGCCTTGAGCTTGCCCGCGCCGAGCGCCGAGCGCAGCCGCAGGCGCTCCTCGCTCGACTCGGTGAGCTCGACGAACATCGGGTCGAGCGAGCGGATGACCGCGAGCGGCTGCGGCTGGTTCGCCGTCACGAGCGCTCCGACGGTGACGGCCGACTTGCCGATGCGCCCGCTGATCGGCGCCGTGATCGCTGTGTAGTTGATGTTGATGCGCGCCGCCTGCAGCACGGCCTGCTTCTGCGCGACCGCGGCGGTCGCCTGCTGGAACAACGCCCTGGCGTCGTCGGCCTCCTGCTTCGAGACGCCCTCGATCTCGCTGAGCTTCGCGTAGCGCTCGTTGCGGCCCTTCGCCTGATCGAGCTGCGCCTTCGCGTTCGCGAGGTCGGCGGCGGCCTGGTCGACCTGCGCGCGATACATGGCCGCGTCGATCCGGTAGAGCACCTGCCCGGCCTTCACGCGCGAGCCCTCCTCGAACAGGCGCGCCTTGAGCAGGCCCGAGACCTGCGGCCGCACGTCCGAGGTCAGCGCCGCGACGGTGCGGCCGGGGAGCTCGGCTTGCAGCGTGACCTGCTCGCTCTTCAACGTGACGACACCGACCTCGGTGGGGGGCGGCGCACCACCGCCACCACCGCCGGGCTGCTGATCGGCGGCCGGAGTGCTCTTGCACGCGGCGACGAGGCCGACGAGTGCGGACAACAGCGGGGAGGACCTCATGACCGCGGGTCCCCTAGTTACCACCGCGCGGCGGATTGGCAATCGCGCTGGATGTGAAGCTTTGTCGAGAATCGTAAAGTTGACGAACGGTTGTCAGCCGTCGCAGGTGTCGCACCTAGCGTCGGCGGTACACCGAGACGATGGGGACGCCGTGGCTGCGAAGCACGAACACGGGCTGTACGCTGCCATACGCCTTCCAGACCAGATAGTCGTGGCGATTGAAGTGCCGCTCGTGGATCACCAGCGCGAGCCTGCTGCGCTCGATGCCCCCGCGATACTCGGAGCCCGCATCCGGAAACGTGCGCGGCAGGAGGCCTTGTTGCTGGTAGATCCCCCAGCCGGCCGCATCGTGCGTGTACACGGGCCCGCCTTCCGGAAGCAGCTTCGGTAGCTCGGGCAACACGCCGCGCGCGGCGTAGCCCCAGAACTGGCGGTTCATGCCGAGATCCGCACCGCCCGGCGCTCCGCCGGCGAGCGCGTTGTACGAGGTGAGGGCGTACGGCTGCGCGACGCGCGTCTCGACGGCGGCCGCGAGGACGACGAGGCCGGTGATCGCGACGAGCGCGATCTGCTGCACGCGCAGCGGAAGCGTGCGGCGCGCATCGATGACCTCGATCGCTCGGCGCGCGGCCCACACCGCGCCGACACCGGCCGCGATGCAGAACGACGGCAGCGCCGGCATCCAGTGCTTCTCCGCGCCGAAGATCGGCGTCGAGCCGAGGAGGAACGGGCCGATCGACACGCCGGCCGACAGCACGAGCAACAGCGCGGGTGCGCGCGGGTCGATCACCCTCCGCACCGCCTCCGGCGCTGCTGCGCGCCCGGCGTCCGCCGGACTTGCGATCGATGCGCGCGCGCGTGCGATCCAGACGCCGAGGCCGGTGAACGCCGCGGCGAGCGTCGCGACCGGGACGGTGAACAGCGTCGTGACGAGCGCGACGTGCCACGGGAACGGCGGCGCGTTCCAGTTCTCGCCGAGGTACTCGAAGTTGTAGTGCACGTGCTTGAGGTGGAAGGTGATCCAGTCCTTCACGTGCGCGAACGTGTCGAACCACAGCCACGGCCACACCACCACGAGCGTGAGCGGTCCGAGCACCGCGAGCGACACGAGCACGCGCCAGCGATGCGTGACGATGCCCTTCCAGCGGCCGGCGCGGAACCCGACGTACGCGTGGTGCACGCCGAGCGCGAACGGCAGCAGCAGCGCGTTGTGCTTGGTCGCGAGCGCGAGCCCGAACAGCACGCCGACCTGCCAGGGCCAGCGTCGCCCGTCGAGGCACTTCCAGTACGCGTAGACGGTGGCGAACCACATCGTCATGATCGGCGCGTCGAAGCAGGCGATGCCGGCGTGGAACAGGGCGCGCGGCAGGAACATCACGAGCAGCGCGGCGACCATCGCTTCGGCGAAGCCCCACACGGCGAGCGCGAACGCGTAGACGAGCCACACGAGCGCGCCGTGCAACACCGCGTTGGGGAGCCGGTACGCGGTGACCTCGCCCGCGAGCCCGAGCTTGTCGTGCACGAGCTTCTCCGACAGCCCGAACATCGTCTTCGCGAACGGCGGGTGCTCGCGGTTGTTATCGGTCTCCTTGGGGCCCCCCCACGTCGCGGTGATGTTCGCCTTCGAGATGCCGTGGTCGAACGTGACCAGCCCGGTCCACCAGCTCGCGTACTTCGAGCCCGCGCCCATGTAGACGGTCTCGTCGCGCGCGATCCCGAGGTCGCGCTGGTTCACCACGACGACGATCGTGGTCACGAGCGCGAGCACCCAGCCGACCACGCGCTGCGCCGTCACTCGCGTGCCTCCGCGGCGAAGCAGACGAGGCGATTCGGCGCGGCCGATGCGACGACGAACGTGACCTCGCCGGGGCCCGGCGTCGTCGGCGCGGCGAACCGCACCCAGCCGTCGTCGACGCCGGCGGTCACGGATGCGACGACCTTGCCGCCGAGCTCGACGGAGAGCGTGGCCGGCGCGCGTACGTCGCGCCGCGTGAACACGTCGGCGATCCCGACGTAGCCGACGAGCTCGCTGCCGAGCGCGAGCTGCGGGAACGTCACGCGCGCGGGCTTGCCTGCCTGCGGCACGACCTGGATGCAGCGGTGCGGCGCGAAGCCGACCTCGGCGAGCTCGAGCGCCGGCGGCCGTGCGGCCCCCTGGGTGCGCGCGGTCGCGAGCTGCTCGCGCACGTCGGAGCGCACCACGGCGGGCGCGCGCTCGTAGCGCCGCACCGTGACGTCACCCTGCGTCGTCTCGACCGCGGTGAGGCCGGCGACCTCGGGCGCGTGCGCGCCACGCATCGACAGCTCCCAGATCCGCGCGTACTTCGCGGCGTCCATGCGCGCGGCGTCGTCGATCGAGATGAGATCGCCGAGGTGCAAGCGGCCGATCGGATCGGCCCACCTTGGCGCAAACACGATCAAGTCGCCGGGCCGGTAGCCCGCGCGGACCACCTTCGCGGCGTCGGCCCACGCGGCGTCATCCGGCACGCTATCCGCGGCTCGGACGGTTGCGATGATCTCCCAGCCCGCGATGAGCACGAGGACCACGGCGGGGAGCAAAAAGTAAGGC
>DATLHR010000659.1:0-5289 GCA_035539815.1 Kofleriaceae bacterium | reverse complement strand
TGCTCCACGCCGCCGTGGGATGCGCGACCTGGACGACGGCGTCGCCCACCGGATCGTCGTCGAAGTTGATCTCGAACGCGTAGAAGTTCGGGAAGCCCGCCGCGGTCCCCGGTGCTTTCCCGGGCTCGGGACCGAAAAGCTCGATGCGGTAGTAGACCCAGCTCGCCGTCAGCCCGACGTCCGTGCCGACGATGTCGATCGACGGGTAGTACGTCCGGGCGTTCGTTCCGCGTCCCGCCGGTCGCTCGTAGATGTCGTCCCTGTACGAGTCGATGGGGCCGCCGGCGCCGAGGTTCGCGTCGGCGATGTAGCAAGGCCGCCCGGGCGGGCAGTTCTGCGCGGTGTCGGACACCGGGATCGGCGTGTCGTCTCCGGTGATCGCGTCCGCGAACTGCCGCTGGTACACCGGCGTCGGGGGCGTGCCGGCTTCCACGCCTTGCGCGATGCGGGTGACCTCCTCGCTCGCGCACGCGGATGCGGACGCACCGAGGGCCACCGCGATGATGAATCTCGCGTGCCTCATCGTCGGAGAAATAACGGTATCAACCGTGCCCGCGCAGCGCGCCTATTTTTGCGATCACTGCTCACCCACGCAGTGATCGAATGCTCACGGTGCGGGCGGCGGGTCCGTCGGAGTCTCACCTCGCGAGCAGCGAAACGCGATCGGTAGGTCCGCCGCGCGCCGGTCTGCGAGAACTCCGTAGCGATACGAGTTGCCGTCGAACATCCGGATCAAGAGCCGCGAGTTCGCCTGGCCCGGTCCCACCGCGTCGGCGGCGTCGAGGCCCGGCCCGAAGTACGTGTACCAGCCGTCGAGCCACTCCGCGTGTGCCGCGCCGGGTGCGATCACGCCGGCGGTGCGCGCGCGCTCCCACTCGGACTCCGTCGTGAGGTGCAGCCCGGCCCAGCGGCAGAACTTCCGCGCCTCGGCGTAGGTCACACCGGTCATCGGCCGGTCACCGGAGGCGCCGCGCATCGTCGGGCACGCACCCGCCGCCGTGCAGCGCGCCCAGTCGTCCTTCGTCACGTAGCCGCCGAGGATCTCGAACGCCGGCATCTCGCGACCGAGGCAGCGCGCTCCGCGATGCGGCAAGCAGCCGTCGGTGATCACGCCTTCGGGCACCGGCACCAGCCCCAGCATCTTCGGTCCGCGCATCGCGATCACCGGCGTCTCCGGATCGCTGATCTCCGTCGCACCGCCGCGCCAGCACGCGGTCAGCAGCAACGCGAGGAGTGCACGGCGCATGTGCTCACACCTCGAAGCCGATCGCATCGTTGAGGCCGAACTTATCGACCCACCCGACGGGCATCGCGGGGCCGAGCTGCAGCGCGACCCAGCTGTCCTTGGTCACCGCGATCACACCGGCGACGTCCTCGGACGCGAGCCGCTTCAGCTCGACGAGGCTCTCCTTCACCGCCTTGCGCAGGCCCGTGCCTGCCGCCACGCGCGCGGCGACGTCCTTCGCGAGCGCGACGCGGAACAGCGCCTCGCCACCCGACGTCGAGATCGCGACCTCGCCATCCGCCCACGTGCCGATGCCCGGCACGCACGAATCGTCGACGCAGCCCGCGCGCCGGAACACCGTGCCGCCGGTCGAGGTCGCCGCGGCGAGGTTGCCCTGCTGATCGCACGCGACCGCGCCCACGCCGCCGCCCTCGCTGGCGATCGCTTTCACGCCCTTGGCCTGCGCCTCGCGATGCACCGCCGCCGAGCGCGGCGTCACGAGCGAGCCCGCGGGCGCCGCCGTCAGCCCGATCTCCGACGCGTAGCGCTGCGCGCCGATGCCCGCGAGGATCACGTGCTCGCCGATCTCGAGCGCCGCGCGTGCGACGATCACCGGCTGCGCGAGGTCCTGCACCGCCGCGACCGCACCGGCCTTGCGCCGCGCGCCGTCCATCACCGACGCGCACGTCTCGACCGTTCCATCCTGCGTGAGCGCCGAGCCGACACCCGCGCCGAATTCCGGATCGTCCTCGAGCACGCGGACCGCCGCGACCACCGCATCGAGCGCGGAGCCGCCGCGCCCGAGCACGTTCGCACCTGCCTGCGCCGCCGCGCGCACGCCGCCACGCAACCGATCGTGGCGGTCGGGCGTGACCTGCCCGGCGCCTCCGTGGACCAGGATCATCATGTCTCCTCGTACCACGAGGGCCACGAGCCCGAGCGGACCTTGTCAGCGTTCGTCGGCGCCGATGTCGAACGTTCCGGTCCGCATCTCGCGATCGAAGTCGTACGTGACCTCCTCGCGATTCTGTCCCCGATCGATCGCCGGGGATCCTGCCTCGAGGTGACCGTCCGCGGTCAAGGCCGGCGCGGTTTCGAGGGAGCTCGCGTCGCCGCCCAGATGCGTTCTCCACGCGGCGAGCGCGACCGCTTCGACGCCTCCGGCCCGGCGATCGGTGAACGTGCACGCGGCCGAACCGCCGAAGTAGATGTTGTTGTCGATGGTCGCCGGCCCCGACAGTGCGTCCAGGCCGCCGAGCTCGTCCGAGTGGCGGATGAACACGCAGTCGCCACCGCTCGGCTGCGCGACGATGTTGTTGACGACGACCGGGTTCACGTTGGCCGGGCGCCCCGCGTTTGGATCCCAGTCCTGGAAGGTGATGCCGAAGTAGATGGGCGAGTGTCCGACCTTGGCGGAGTTGATGATCGTGTTGTTGATCACCTTGGGGTTCCTCGCCGCGTACATCGCGATCCCGGCGTACCGCGTGTCCTCGACGATACAGTTGCGCACGGTGCCGTCGATGTTCTCGTAGTAGCCGGGGTTGGTGACGGTGTCGAACCACTCGAGGCTCGTGTCGAAGCCGAGCGCGATCCCGAACGCGCCGGTGCGCAGCACCCGCGTACGCTCGACCACGCCGTTCGTCGATCCTCCCTTGAAGTAGACACCGGTGGTGGCGGTGTCGTGGATGTAGCAATCCTGAACGAGGAAGTCGTCCGCGTTGACGGCATCGATGCCCTCGGCGTTCATGTCATCGGGTGGCGTGTTTGGTGGGTATCCCTTGCCGGAGTTGTAGATCTCGCTGCGGCGAATGGTGAACCCGTCGGACTGCGGCGTGATCTTGATGCAGTCGCGCCCGGTATCGTGAATCTTCGAATCCTCGATCGTGATGTTGGTGGCTCCCAGCGTGTCGGAGCCACCGGAGCCCCAGTTCGTGAACAGCTGGATCGCGTAGAAGCCGCCCGTGACCTCGACCCGCTGGAGCTTGCTGCCGTCGGAGTCGACGTCGAAGAGCACCGGGACCATGGGGTTGTTACCGTCGATGGTGATCGGCTGCGAGATCACGCCCCACTCGCCCGAGTGCGATCGGATCGTGATGTTGGGCTGACGGATGCGCACCTGTTCGTTGTAGACACCATCGCGCAATATGATGGTGTCGCCGGGTTGGGCGACCTCCGCGAGGACATGGCCGATCGTCCGGTACGGCTTGGCCTCGGTGCCGTCGCCGGTGGCATCGTCGCCCGTGGGAGCGACCTGGATGCCGATGTCGTCGTAGTCCGGGGCCGGCGGAACCATCTCGGGCCCTTGCACGCCGCCGCCGTCGCCGTCGCTCGGGGCGCCGTCGTGCGCGGCGTCGCCGAGTGGCGCCCCCGCATCCGAGCGAGCGTCGTGGTCGGAGCCGCCACATGCCGCGAGCGCGACGGGGAAGAGGACGAACGATCCAAACAGATTGCGCATGGGTTCCTTTCGCTGAGCGCCATCAAGCAACGCCCGTTCCACGATGGGCTCGAATCGGCGTGGACATGAAAACTCGCGGGTTTCAATGCCCGATCGCTCGCCGATCGCGGCGCTCGGTGGCGGCCCGGGTGGCCACGTTGACCGGGGCAGCCCCCCCCAGGCTACGATGAACGTCCCATGAAGACGACCTACACGGTCCTCGAGCGCCTCGGCGGCGGCGGCCAGGCCGAAGTGTTCCGCGGCACCGCGGAGTCGATCAAAGGGTTCAAGAAGTCGGTCGCGATCAAGCGCGTGTTGCCGAACCTGACCGCGAACCCGCAGTTCGTCGCGATGTTCCTCGACGAGGCCCGGCTGTCGCTGTTCCTCCAGCACGCGAACATCGTGCAGGTGTTCGACATCTCGAAGGCCGACGACGGCACGTACTTCCTCGTCATGGAGTACGTCGACGGTTGCGATCTCAAGGAGCTGATGGCCTTCCACGCG
Source organism: Kofleriaceae bacterium (assembly GCA_035539815.1). Lineage (GTDB taxonomy): Bacteria > Myxococcota_A > Polyangia > Haliangiales > Haliangiaceae > JABFXX01. The sequence goes on along the minus strand of DATLHR010000659.1, from coordinate 1,126 downwards.
AAGACCCAGACCAAGGACATCGCCCTCGGGATCCACATCATGATCAAGGCGTGCGAGGGCCTGAACTACGCGCACACGCTCGATCACCCGCACACCGGTAAGCCGCTCGGGATCGTGCACCGTGACGTCTCGCCGCCGAACATCATGCTGTCGAAGAACGGCGAGGTGAAGGTCGTCGATTTCGGCCTGGCGAAGGCGGACAGCCAGGTCGAGATCACCGACGAGGGCGTGGTGAAGGGGAAGTTCGCGTACCTCGCGCCGGAGGCCACGCTCGGCAAGGAGCTCGACGCGCGCGCCGACGTGTTCGCGCTCGGCATTATCACCTGGGAGCTGATGACCGGGATGCGCTTGTTCCTCGGCGACAACCCGCACGCGACGATCGCGATGGTGCGCGCCGCGCGCATCCCGTCGATGGCCGCGATCAATCCCAACATCGATCCCGAGCTCGAGGAGATCGTGCGCAAGGCGCTCGCGCGCGATCCCGACCAGCGTTTCCGCACCGCCGCCGACTACGGCGACGCGCTCGCGCACTACCTGTTCGCGAAGGAGCTCAAGGTCACGTCGCGCAACGTCGCCGCCGCCGTGCGCGAGGTGAAGGTCGCGAAGGAGCGCGCGGCGTCGCCGAAGCAGACCCTGATCCAGGCGCTGATCATGGACGAGGTCAACAAGATGACCTCGCTGGTCGCCGACGAGCTCGCCGCCGAGAACGGCGTGGTCGCCGCGCCCGCCGAGCTGGTCGACACCAAGGACTGGGCGTCGGACCTGCTCGACGATTAGCGGCGCGTGCGCACGCGCCACCACGCGAGCGCCGCGAACAGCAACGTCTGCGCGACGAGCAAGCCCCACGCGGTGAACAGCACCGCCGGCGTGTGCGCGTACTGCGGCTCGTCGGGCAGCAGGTTCATCGGCGACGACAGCTGGTTCGTGTTGACGGTCGCGCTCATCGCGTCGACGGCAGCACGCGACGACACCGCGTACGACAGCGCGCCGGGGATGCCCTTCAGCGCGAACATGATCCCGATCGTGCTCGTGCCGCAGGTGCTGTTCGCCGGGATCATGTTCGCGCTGAAGGGCATCCCCGGCGCGCTGTCGTACGCGGTGTCGTCGCGTGCTGCCGTCGACGCGA
>DATLHR010000658.1:0-2841 GCA_035539815.1 Kofleriaceae bacterium | reverse complement strand
GATCTTGTCGTTCTCGATCCAGACGTCCGCGGCGAAGGTGTCCGACGCGGTGACTACCGTCCCGTTCTTGATCAGCGTCCTCATGGACGCATCCTCTCACAGGGTCAGGCGGCGGGCGGCGTGGTGAGCGCGAACGCGGCGCCCTGCGGGTCCATCAGCTGCACGACCCGCTGGCCACCGGGCACCTCCATCGGGCCGTTGAGCACGCGCGCGCCCCGCTCCTTCGCGCGCGCGAGCGCGGCGTCGAGGTCGGAGACGACCGTGTAGTACATCCACGACGGCGGCACCGCGCGTCCGTCGGGCGTCTTCATCCCGGGCGGCAACGTCATCATCCCGCCGAGCTGCTTGCCGCCGCGGCCCCACAGCAGGTACGTGCCCATCGGGCCCATGTCGAACGCGCCGAGCCGCTCCCAGCCGGCGATCGCCTGGTAGAAGCGGAAGCCCGCCTCGTGGTCCGAGGTGTAGAGCTCGTGCCACGCCATCTCGCCGGGCTTGCTCGTGTCATGCGACGCCATGTCCTGGGCCGGCGTGAAGAGCGCGAGCACCGCGCCCTGCGGATCCGCGATCACCGCGAGCCGCCCGACCGTCGGGACGTCCTCCTGGACGTAGATCTTGCCGCCGAGCTCCTTCACCTTGGCGACGGCCGCATCGAGGTCAGGCACCTCGACGTTCGCCTGCCAGTACGGCTGCGCGCTCATCTTCAGCGCCTCGTCGGGGAGCTTGGCCACGCCGCCGAGCGGCCCCTGGCTCGCGATCCACATGAGGTAGTCGGTGCCGAACGGCTCGGTCTTCCACCCGACGACGTGCGTGTAGAACTCGATCGCCGCCTTCGGATCCGTGGTCAGCAGCTCGTACCAAACAACGCGTCCCCGGTTCGCCATGCCCGGAGCTTAGCGCGCGACGAAGCGTCCGCGCATCATCGCCCAGTACACCACCGCGCTGATCCCCGACGATACGAACCACGCCCACGTGTACAGGGTGTTGAACACGTCGGGCACCGACGACGGCGCCAGGCCGGCCGCCGCGACCACGAAGCCGGGCACGCACGGCGCCGCGCCGAGCACGAACGCGACGAACGCGGCGGGGTTGATGCCGGCCTTGTACTCGTAGGCGCCGCCGCGCCGGTACAGATCATCGACGACGAGCTCGGTCTTCCGCAGCACGAAGTAGTCGACGATCATGATCGCGCCGATCGGACCGAGCAGCACGCCGTAGCCGACCAGCCACACGAAGATGTAGTTCCCGGCCGACGACAGGATCAGCCACGGACAGATCAGGACGCCGATCACCGCCGTGATGATGCCGCCCGCGCGGTAGCTGATCTTCGCCGGAGCGAGGTTCGCGAAGTCGTTCGCCGGCGACACCACGTTGGCCGCGATGTTGGTCGACAGCGTGGCGATCGCGAGCCCGAACATCGACAGGCCGGTGATCAGGGAGCTGTCGAACCGGACGGCGAGCTGATCCGGCGTGGAGATCGCCTCGCCGAACACGATCACGGTCGCCGCCGTCGTCGCCACGCCGATGAACGCGAACAGCGTCATCGACGTCGGCATCGCGATCGCCTGCCCCATCGCCTGATCGCGCTGCGAGCGCGCGTAGCGCGAGAAGTCGGGGATGTTGAGCGCCAGGGTCGCCCAGAACGACACCCCGGACGTCAGCGCGATCGCGAACGTGTCCGACAGCGGCTTGGACGCCGGCTGCGACATGACCGTGCCCAGGCCACCGCCGCGCACGATCGCCCAGCCGAGCAGGGCCACGCCGCACGCGAGCAAGAACGGCGCCGACAGCGTCTCCAGCCACTTGATCGACTCCATCCCGCGCCAGATGAAGTAGACGTTGATCAGCCAGAACACGAAGAACCACACCAGCTGCGCGACGTCGGCCCCCGCGATGCTGACGTCCGGCAACGACACCGACGGCACGAGCTGCGACGCCGCGGCCCACAGGCCGAGGCCGCCGAACCAGCACTGGATGCCGAACCAGCCGCACGCGACGATCGCGCGCAGCACCGCCGGCACCTGAGCGCCGCGCACGCCGAACGAGGCCCGGACCACCACCGGGAACGGGATGCCGTACTTGGTGCCCGGATGACCGTTGGCCATCAGCGGCAGCAGCACGATCAGGTTCGCGAGCGCGATCACCCCGACCGCCTGCCAGGCGCTCATGCCGGCAGCCACGCGCTCGGAGGCGAGCGTGTAGGTCGGCACGCAGATCGCCATGCCCACCCAAAGCGAAGCCACATGCCACGTCGTCCACGTCCGCTTCTCGGGCGGAACGGGGGCGAGATCCTCGTTGTGCAGCGAAGCGTCGCTCATCCGGATCGATCCTAACGCGGCTCGACGCTCACCGCGCGCCCCGCACCGCGGCTACTCGAGGTCGTCGTAGTCGCCGAGCTTGCCGACGTCGAGGTCGGCCGCGCGCGCGTGGCCGTAGATGCCGGCGAGCACGCTGTCGAGGAACAGATCCGCGATCGCCTCGTCGGGCGTCTCGGCGAGGAAGCCGATCGTGGACGTCGAGACCAGCGCGGTCGCCTTGCGCTGCTTGGCCTTCTTCTTGACGACGTTCGCGTCTTTGACCACGTAGCGCACGGAGCAGATCATGTCGTACTTGCGCGTGGCGTCGGGCGAGCCCAGGAGGAGGCGGATCTCGTGATCCTGCTCGTCGAGACCGACGACGACGGCGTCGATCTTGTCCTTCGCCGCGATCCACTTCTTCGCCGCGTCGAGGTCCGAGTCGAACATCACGAGCTTGAGCTTGTCGCCCTCGTTCGCGCGGCCGATGCCGACGTACGCGGGGCTGTGCTCGCCGTCGGCGAGCGTGACGAGCGTCTGGGCGACGAGA
>DATLHR010000657.1:0-11866 GCA_035539815.1 Kofleriaceae bacterium | reverse complement strand
GACTACGAGCGCCGGCATCGCCGGTTCGCGGAGGCGCGCGCCGTCTACGCCGAGGTCGTCACGCGCTGGCCGGGCACCGAGCATGCCGTCGCCGGGCTGCGCGGCGGCGCCGGCAACGCGATCGACGCGCGGGACTTCGCGCTGGCCGAGGAGCTCACCCACCGCCTGCCGGTGAGCGAGCCCGCGGATCGAATCGTGCGCGATGACCTGCTGCGCGAGATCCGCAACGGCCGCCTACGCGCGCTCGGGTACACCGCGTCGTGGATCACGCTGTTCGTCGTGATCGCCGGACTGCTCGCGTCGCTCGCGGAGGCGATGCTCCGCGGTGGACGGCGATGGCCCCCGCTGCGCCCGCCGTTCGAGGTGCTGTTCCTGTCGCCGGTCGCCCTGGTGATGATCGGCGTCGCGTACACCGGCAACCTCTCCGTCGCGCCGGCGGTCACCACGATCATCGTCGGCGGGCTCGGCCTCGCCTGGCTGTCGGGCTCCGCCCTCGACCTCTTGCGCGCGCGGGGCCGCTCGGTGCGCGTGCGCGCGCTCGTCCACGTCGTGGGCTGCCTGTTCGCGGCGATCTCCCTCGGTTACCTCGCGCTCACACACGACGAGCTGATCGACATGTTGATCGAGACGGTGCGGTTCGGCCCCGAGGGATGACTGGGTACTTGACCGCCGGACCTTTCGACGGCAGGTTCCCTGCCCGTGATGTCCACCCTCGCTGTTCGCGGTCGCACCACGCGCATCTTCATGCCTCGCCTCGCCGCGCTCGTCGCCGCCTGCATGCCCGCGCTCGTGGCCTGCACCGATGACGCGGCGCCCGGCGAGCTCGATCTCGCGGCGCAGGAGGAGGCGGACTTCGCCGGCGGCAAGGCGGACGCAAGCTGGGATGTGGCGCCGACGCTGCACGTGGGACGCCGTCAGTTCGATCGCGCCGCGGCCGGTGGGCGGCGCGTGTACCCGGTGTGGATCGCGGGGAGCGCGAGCACGCCGGTGCCTCTCGCGATCGGCGCGACCGCCGTCGACGGCGCGTCGGTGCGCGTGGCCGTGCTCGGGCCGCTGCAGGGCGGACAGCGCGCCGTGATCGGGGCGGCCGGCTACACGGCGCCGACGGGCGGGGTCGAGCTCGAGCTGTCCGTGAAGACCAGCGGCGAGCACCTGCTCGTCGTCGCATCGCACGACCTCAGCTCCGAATCGTTCTTCGAGGTGACGACCTCCAGCGACGCGTCTCCCGATGAGGTCGACGTGCTCTCCTCGCCGAAGGCCGGGGCGCTCGTCGCCACCGGCACCCAGATCGTGCAGGCGGAGCTCGGGCGCGTCCTCGCGAACCGGACGTTCGACGTCGAGCTCGAGCTGTGGGCGTCGCCGCCGATGCGCCCGTGGGACGCGACGAAGATCGCGACCAGCGTCGCGTCGGGCACGCAGATCAACGTGATCGTGCCGCCGACCGTGCAGGCCGGCGATGACGTCCGCCTCGTCGTGCGCACGGCCGGCGGCCCCGTGCTCGATGCGGGCGTGCCGGCGCGCTACGCGCCCGAGGCGAGCGCGTTCGTGCGCACGGACGCGGTGCTCTACGGCGATCTCGCCAGCGTGCAGGTCTCGGGTGTCGTCGGCTTCTTCGAGGGCCACGCGACCCTCGAGCTGCGCAACGAGACCCGCGGTGGAGTGATCGATGCGGACGCGGCGGTGGTCGCGATGCCCGGGCACGTCGGCAACGGCCTCAACGCGTTCGACGCGACGTTCGCCCCCGAGCTGACGCTGCCCGGCGGCGGCCTGAACCCGGATCTGCCGCACAACGGCGACGTGCTGTCGGTCGGCTTCCTCGACGGCAACGCCGCGTTCCGTTCGCTCGGGTGCTTCGAGTACTGCAACGACCTCTCCGGGTTCGAGACGTGCACGGGCGGCCCGCGCGCGTGCCCGACGGCGACCGCGCCGTAACCTGGACGATGGCCGGTCCGCAGCTCGATCCGATCGTCATCGCGGCCGCCATGTTCTCCGTCGACCGCCTCGTCGCGCAGCGTGGGGCGCGCGTGGCGAGGCCGACGGGCAATGACCTCACCTCGCTCGGAGCGTACTGGATGGCGGCGGTCGACGCCGCCGGCGAGGACCTCGCGCTGCAGGTCGCCGCGGACCTGCCGATCGGCGCGTTCGGCCTGGCGAGCTACGGCCTGGCCAGCGCGGCCACCCTTCGCGATGCGCTCGAGGCGCTGGGCACCACCTATCTCCACCGCCTGATCCCCGGGATGGCGCTGCACATCGTGGCCGTGACGCCCGACCGCGTCGATGTGCGACTCCACGGCGATGACGACACTGCCTTGATGCCGCTGATCGAGGAGCTCGGCCTCGCGGTGATCCACCATCACCTGTCGCTGTTGACGGAGCCGGCGACGGTGCTCGGCGTCGAGCTGCGGAGGCCTGCCCCGACGAGCGCGGTGACGTGGAAGGCCTACTTCGGCGTCGCGCCGAGGTTCGCGCAGCCGGCCAGCAAGCTGAGCCTCGCGGCGGCGAGCCTCGCGATCGAGCTGCGCACCGCGAGCCCCGAGCTGCAGCACATGGTGCAGAAGGTGAGCACGCACGACGCGTCGCTCGCACCGCAGGTCCGCGCCTACGTGCGCGCGCATCTGCGCGACCCACTCGATGCGGACACGGTCGCACGCGCGCTCGACCTCACCGCGCGCACGCTGCAGCGCAAGCTCCAGGCGGAGCACACGTCGCTGCGCGAGGTCACCTCTGCCGTACGCATCGAGGTCGCGCGCGAGCTGCTCGCCACCACCGATCGCACGGTCGCCGACATCAGCGACGCTGTCGGATTCGCACAGCCTGCCTCGTTCACGCGCGCGTTCGCGGCGGCGACCGGCGAGCCACCGGCGGAATATCGCAAGCGCAACCGATCCTGACGTAGGTCGTCGACGCACCCGCGAGCACAGTGCTTGACCCGATGCTTGCGACCCCGCATCCTCGACGACCATGGGGAGGATCGGCGACGACGTTGGGGAGGCGGAGGCCGCGGCTCGCACGGTCGTCCTCACCCCGGCGCCCGACCCACCGTCGGAGTCCGAGGCATCGCGCGACTCGTCGCCCTCGGCGCCGACGGTCATCCTCACGCCCGCAGCCGCCCAGGCCCCCGATCAGCCGGCGCGAACCCCCGAGGCTCCGCTCGGCGCCGGCTCGATCGTCGGTCGCTACGTCGTGCTGTCCCAGCTCGGCGCCGGCGGCATGGGAGTCGTCTACGCTGCGTACGATCCCGAGCTCAACCGCCGCGTGGCGCTCAAGCTCATGCACACGCGCACGCTGGTGGCCACCGCCGGCAAGGACCGGATGTTGCGCGAAGCGCAGGCGCTCGCTCGCCTGTCACATCCGAACGTCGTCACGATCTACGACGTCGGCTCGGTCGGCAATCGCGTGTTCCTGGCCATGGAGCTCGTCGATGGCACCACGCTGAGTGACTGGCTCAAGGCGAGCAAGCGGCCGTGGCGAGAGATCGTCGAGATGTTCATCTCGGCGGGGCGCGGGCTCGCCGCCGCGCACGCCGCGGGCGTCATCCATCGCGACTTCAAGCAGGGCAACGTGCTCGTCGGCAAGGACGGCCGGGCGCGCGTGATGGATTTCGGGCTCGCGCGCGCCGACCAGACGGGGCCCGACGAGCCCGCGCCGTCGCCCGATCTGTCGTCCGAGCTGTCGCGCGACTTGCTGTCTGCAGAGCTCACGGTGACCGGCATGCTGATCGGCACGCCGATGTACATGCCGCCGGAGGCTCACCGCGGCGAGCTGCCGAGCGAGGCCGGCGACCAGTTCAGCTTCTGCGTCGCGCTCTACACGGCGCTCTACGGCCAGCCGCCGTTCCCCCCCGAGCTGCCCTCCGAGGACCCCAAGCGCTGGATCGTCCGCGAGCCGCGAGGGGCGGTGCCGCGCTGGATCGGTGATCTCGTCATGCGGGGGCTCGCGCTCGATCCGCACCAGCGCCACCGTTCGATGACCGCGCTCATCGATGCGCTCGGCCGCGATCCGCTGCGCAAGCGGATCGCGCTCGCGTCCGTCGTCCTCCTCGTCGCCGCGGGCGGCGGCGTCCTCGGCGTGCGGCAGCTCGATCGGCGGCACACGATCGCAGCGTGCGAGGACGAGGGAACCGCGATCGCATCGGTGTGGAACGACGCGCGCGCCGACGCGATCGCGAAAGCGTTCGATGCGACCGGCATCAAGTACGCCGGCGAGACCTGGCAGCGCGCCCGGATCTCGCTCGCGAGCTACGCGACCGCGTGGCAGCAGACGCGCACCGCGGTGTGCAAGCGCGAGGCGGTCGAGCACTCGCTCCCGGCCCCGCTCGCGCGCGCCTCGCGCGTCTGCCTCGACGAGCAGCGCGCCGACCTCGACGCCCTGGTCTCCCAGTTCGCGGCGCCCGACGCTGCGATCGTGCCGCGCGCCGCGACCGTGAGTGCGTCGCTACCGCTCGTCACGGCGTGCACCGACCTGAACCGGCTGCGTCATCAGCCGGAGCCTCCAACGGACCTCGTGACGCGCGCGAGCGTCGACGTGCTGCGCGCTCGTCTCGCGGTCGCGGTCGCGGCCAACACGCTCGGGCGCAGCGCCGACGCGCTGGCGCGCGCGCAAGAGGTCATCGACGGCGCGACACGAGTGAAGTGGCCGGCGCTCGTGCTGGACGCGAAGCTCGCCGCCGGCGAGGCCCAGCGTGGACTCGGCGCGTTCGCGGAAGCACGGACGCTGCTCGAGGAGGCGTACTTCGCCGCTGCTTCGGCGGGGCGCGATGACACCGCGCTCGATGCGGCGACCCGGCTCGGCCTCATCGTCGGCGTCGACGAGAAGAAGCGCGAAGGCACGTTATGGGTGCGCCACGCCCAGATGCTCGCCGAGCGGCTCGGGCACACCGACGATCTTCCCGCCGCGAGGGTCGCCACGACGACCGCGAGGGTCGAGCTCGCGCTCGGCGAGACTGCGCATGCACGCGAGTTGCTCGAGCGCGCGATCTCGATCGAGCAGAGAGTGCTCGGCATGAGCTCGCCCAGGCTCGCGGTCACGCTCGATACGCTCGCGAACGTCCAGCATACGGCCGGTAACTTCGACAAAGCACTCGAGCTCTCCGAGCGCGCGCTCGCGATCCGCGAGCTCGTGTATGGGCCCAATCACCCGGAGGTCGCGACGTCGTTGGGCAACCTCGCCACCATCTACGGTGCGCGCCTCGACGCGCCCAAGTCGCTCGAGCTGCATCGCCAGGCGCTCGCGCTGCGCGAGAAGCTCTACGGCCCGGATCACCCCGACGTCGCGCTCGCGCTCGTGAGTCTCGCGAACGTCCTCGGCGCGAGTGGCAGCTACACCGAATCCGTCGAGCTGGCCCAGCGCGCCTACGCGATCTACGTCAAGCGGCTCGGGCCCGAGCATCCCAGTGTGGGCAAGACCACCGGCATCCTCGCCAAGGCCCACTTCGCGCTGCACAACTACAAGGAGGCGGTCGAGTTCGGCGAGCAGGCGGTCGCCCTTCAGCAGCGTTCGCTCGGGCCGGACCATCCCGATCTCGCGATGCCACTCAACGAGCTCGCCTTTGCGTACGGCAAGATCGGCGAGCCCGCGCGCGGCATCGAGGCCGCGACGCGCGCGCAGGACATCTGGCGCAAGAAGTACGGCGCCGATCACTTCGCCGTCGCCATCGCGCAGCTCACGATCGCCTCGATGCACACGCAGCTCCGCGACTACAAGACGGCGATGCTCGAGGCCAGCGAGGCGTCACGGATGATCGAGAAGAAGTTCGGGCTCGATCATCCGGCGATGTCCGAAGTGCTCAAGGTGATCGGCGAGATCCAGTTCGCGCAGGGGCAATACGCCGCCGCGCGCGAGAGCTACGAACGCGAGGTCAAGCTGCGGCCGCCGATCCTCATGCCGGCCGAGGACATCGCCGATGCGCAGATGCGGCTCGCCGACGCGATCTGGCGCTCCGGCGGTGATCGTGCCCGCGCGATCGAGCTCGCGACGTGGGCGAACACGACCTACGCCGGGCTCGGCGCTCAGGCACAGGCGGAGCTGAAGCGCACGACCGAGTGGCTCGCGACGCACAAGCGCTGAGCGGCTCAGGGCTTCGGCGCCGGCTCGTCGCGTGTCACGAGGATCACCATGTGCGCGTGATGGCCGTCGCCCCACGCGTGCACCCGCGCACCCTTGATGTTGAACGGCGGCTTGGTGATGTCGAGCGCGCGGTACCCACCGGGCTCGATGTCGTGCTCGTAGTTGCCCTGCTTCAGCGTGTGCTGATCGATGCCGTTCGTGATCAGGGCGTACTTGAACTTGGGGAGCTGCTTCTGGAGGAACTCCTGCACGTCCTTCGTCGGGAGGTGCTGCAGCACGTGCTTGCAGATCAGGAGGTCCGCCGGCGGCAGATCGTCCTTCACGATGTTGGCGACGGCGAACTGGATGTTGGGCTTGGCGTAGCGCTGCGTGTCCTGCGCGATCACGTCATCGACGATGTCGAACCCCTTGTAGTCGATCCCGGTCCAGTCGATCGCCTTGGAGAACTCCCAGTCGCCGCAGCCGGCGTCGACCACCGACTTGATCTGGTGCTCGGCGAGGAACTTCTGCAAGTAGTCGCGGTACCCGGCCGTGCTCTGCAGCGTCGACCCCGTACCGGAGTTGCCAGCGCCTTCCTCGTTGCGGCCCCACACGGCGTTCTTGTAGATGCCATCGAACGCAGCCTTGGTGTCCGCGGGCTTCGGCGCAGGCGCGGGCGCGGGCGGCGCGGCTTGCGACGGAGACGCGACGGGCTGCTTGTCCGGGCTGCGGGAGGACTCCTGCTTGCACGCGATCAGCGATGCGACGAGCGTGGAGGTCACGAGGATTCGCGTGAAACGAGACACCGCTGCATCACAGCACAGCTATAGTCGTCACGTGAAGCGCGGCCGGATCCTCGCGGTCAAATGGGGGATGAACCCGAACTCGTCCAGCCTCGGCGTGGACGTGACGTTCCTCCTCGTCGGCGCGACCGCGCTCGCCGTCGTGACGCCCGTGCTCGGGGCGCTGCTGAGGTGGCGTAAGCCCGTGAAACCCGAGCCACCCGCGCCCTGAATCAACGGGCGCGACGTTTTCTGCATCCAGTTTCCGGCCCGCGGCGAATGGGTGGGCAAGGGCAGTGCTTGCGGCACCGTGACCGGCGGCCGCGCACCGACTCACCCTGCCCGAAGGAGCCTGGATGAGGTCTTCCACGTCGCTTGCGTTGTTCGCGTCGGTCTTCGCCATCGGTGGCTGCACGGAGCCCACCGAGGTGGTCGCGTCGAAGGCGCGCGTGCGCGTCGCTCACCGGCGGCAAGGTGCTGCTCTGCGCCGACAGCGCGCCCGCGAATGGCTGCTGTCCGTGTGCACGGTGGCTCCCTGACGCGGTAAGAGAGTCCGCTCGCCACATGCAGTTCTCCTCCGATCACCCGTCTTCGACGCCGGCTCCCCTGCTGGGCCGCGTCGCCGCGGGCGATGCCGCAGCGGTACGAGAGTGCCTCGCCCGCTACGGTGGACTCGTGTGGTCGATCGCGCGGCGCTTCGAGCCCAGTGACGCCGAGGACGCGGTGCAAGAGATCTTCTTGGAGCTGTGGAAGAGCGCCGCTCGGTACGATGCCAACATCGCGTCGGAGACCGCGTTCGTCGCGGTGATCGCCCGGCGACGCTTGATCGATCGCCGGCGGATGCGTCGCCGGCGGCCGACCACCGAGCAGCTGCCCGACGCCCCGATGACCGAGCTCGCGGATCCGGGCCAGCTACCCGATACCTGCGTGGAGGCCCAGCAGGCCGCACGCGCCCTCGACAAGCTTCGCCCCGAGCAGCGGCAAGTGCTCGTACTCTCGACATGCCATGGGATGTCCCATGGCGAGATCGCCGCGCAAACCGGCATGCCGCTTGGAACCGTGAAGGCCCACGCCCGACGTGGACTTCTCTCGATCCGAGCCGCCCTCTTGGGCGTAGATCAGGGGGACGTCCCGTGAAGCGCCAGTTGACCGAGATGGAAGCCTTCCGCGCCGAGGAGCTGTTGATGCAGCGGGCCACGGAAGGCCTCAGCGACACCGAAGCGCGCGAGCTCGCTGCGCTCGGCGTCGAGGACGACCTCAGCTTCGATCTCGCCGCCTCGGGCGTCGACCTCGCGACGCTGCAGATCGAGCAGATGCCCGCCGGGCTCGCCGACAAGGTGCTCGCGGCGTCGGGCGTGACCGCCTCGGACACGACGCTGATGCCGTCGATGATGCCGATGACGCTCGCCGGCGTCGTCCCGCCGCGCCCGATCGCGACGGGTCAGCGCCATGCCGTGCCGACGCAGCCGAGCTCCTCGATGACGTGGCAGCAGCCGCAGCCCGCACCACCGGCGCCGGTGATCCCGCTCGAGGCGCGGCGCAAGCGCTCGGCCGGAGGCATCGCAGTGATGATGGCCGCCGCGGCGTCGATCGTCGCCGGCATCGGCGCGACCGTGTGGTCGTACACGCGGCCCGCGAAGGTCGTGGAGCGCGAGAAGATCGTCGAGGTCCCGCCGCCGCCCGCGCCGAAGCAACCCACGCCCGCCGAGGCGCGCGCCGAGCTGCTCGCGAGCGCGAAGGATGCGACCACGCTCGCGTGGACCGCGACGCCGGATCCCAACGCGACCGGTGCGAGCGGTGACGTCGTGTGGAGCGCGTCGGCGCAACGCGGCTACATGCGGTTCAAGGGGCTCGCGGTCAACGACGCGAAGCAGATCCAGTATCAGCTGTGGATCTTCGACAAGAACCGCGACCAGGCGTTCCCGGTCGACGGCGGCGTGTTCGACGTGTCCTCGACCGGCGAGGTCATCGTGCCGATCAGCGCGAAGCTGCGCGTCGACGAGCCGGTGCTGTTCGCGGTGACGATCGAAGCGCCGGGCGGCGTCGTGGTCTCCAAGCGCGAGCGCATCGTGGTCACCGCGGCCCCACCGAAGACGGGCTGAGCCGAGCTCCGCGTCGGCATCGACCTTGCCTGTCTCCTTCGTCGAGGAGCTCGCGATGTCGTCCCAAGCCATGTACTCCAAGGTCCAGCTCAAAGGGCATCCGATCCACCCGATGCTCGTGAGCTTTCCGATCGCCCTCTACACCAGCGGCGTCGTGGGGTTGATCGTGTACATCGCCACGCGCGATACGTTCTGGTATCGCGCGTCGATGACGGTGCTGCTCGCCGGTGCCGCGATGGCGGCGCTCGCCGCGGTGCCAGGGCTCATCGACTTGTTCTTCGGGATTCCTCGCAACGAGAAACGCGCACGCACGACCGGCGTCATCCACATGTGCCTCAACGTGGCGTCGCTCGCGCTGTTCGCGGGCGCGGGGTTCAGCATGCTGATGGCGTGGCAGCACCCCGCTGGCACCGAGTACTACTTGCCGTACACGCTGCCATTGACCCTCGGCATCATCGGGATCGCGCTCACGGGCGCGGCCGGCTACTTCGGCTGGAAGCTCGTGCAGACTCACCACGTCGGCATCTCCGAGACGCCGCAGCTCGAGGCGCGAACGCCCGCGTTCGAGGCCGGCCTGCCGTGAGCCCGCGCGCCGAGTGCTAGAGTCGCGGCCGTGTTCGCGCGCGCCCGCCGGTTGACCGCTCGTCTCGGCGCGAGTCCCAGCTTTGCTGGGGCGCGCAGCACCGCGAAGGCGGTGCGGAGGTTGATCGACGAAGGCCTGGCGCTCGTCGAGCGCGCTCTCGCCGCGCGCGCACATCCGCCACGCCGCGCCCGCCTCGAGGCGTTCGGCGCGATCCTGCAGACCGTGGTCCCGCGCGCGCTGGTGTTCGTCGATCGCGCGTACGCGCGGCGCACGCTCGACGTCGGCGAGCCGGCGATCTGGCGCGGCGCCGAGCCCGTGCTCGGCGATGCACCGCTGTCCGCACCGCTCGAAGCCCACCTCCAGCTGACGAACCGCTGCACGGCGGGCTGCCAGGGCTGCTACACGGGCGCCTCCGCCGAGGGCGCGCCGAACGAGTGGGGGCTCGCCGAGTGGACGCGCGCGATCGATGCGCTCGCGGACGCCGGCGTGTTTCACGTCGCGCTCGGCGGCGGCGAGAGCGCCGTGTTGCCGTGGCTCGGCGAGCTCGCGCTCCACGCGCGGCGCCGCGGCATCATCCCGAACCTGACGACGTCCGGGCTCGACGGCCTCGATCACTTGCTCTCGATTACCGAGCACTTCGGCCAGATCAACGTCTCGCTCGACGGACTTCACGCGACGTACGCGCGCGTGCGCGGCTTCGACGGGTTCGCGCGCGCCGATGCGGCGATCCGCGCGCTGCGCGCGGTCAAGCGCGAGGTCGGGATCAACGTCGTCGTCACGCGCCACAACTTCGACGAGCTCGACGCGATCTTCGCGTACGCCGCCGAGCGCCGGCTGTCCGAGGTCGAGCTGCTGCGGTTCAAGCCCTCGGGCCGCGGCGCGCGCGCGTACGCCGACCTGCGCTGCACCGATGCGCAGCACCGCGCCTTCCTGCCGCGCGTGCTCGCTGCTGCCAAGCGCCACGCGTTGCGCGTGAAGGTCGACTGCTCGTACACACCGATGCTCGCGCATCACCGTCCGGATCGCGCGTTGCTCGCGCAGCTCGCGGTCTACGGCTGCACCGGCGGCGACTTCCTCGTCGGCGCCAAGCCGGGCGGCCAGCTCACCGCGTGCAGCTTCGCGGCTCCCCCGCCGCCCGCGGCCGACGGCCAGCGCCCGCGCGTCGACGGGCTCGCCGCGTACTGGTCCGCGCCCGACGCCTTCGGTGCCTTCCGCACCTGGCGCACCGCGGCCGAGCCGTGCGCGAGCTGCGACTACCACGCCTTGTGCCGCGGCGGCTGCAAGGTCGTTTCTGCCCATGTTCTCGGGGACCTATCCGCTCCCGACCCCGAGTGCCCGCGCGTGATCGACACACCGCGTCGCGACCGCAAGCGACATCACCTGACCGTGATATAGAAAGCGCCAATGAAGACGGTGATGATCATCAGCGACGCCACCGGCGAGACGGCCGAGCGCATGGTCCGCGCGGCGACGTTGCAGTTCAGCGAACCGGTACAGATCCGCTTGTTCTCGCGCGTCCGCCTCGAGAGCGAGCTCGAGCAGATCCTCGAGAAGGCCGCCGAGCAGCGCGCGCTCGTCGTGTTCACCGTGGTCAACACCGAGGAGCGCGCGCTGATCAGCTCGCTCGTCGAGCGCTACAACATCGAGACCGTCGATCTCATCGGCGCCTTGATCTCCAAGCTCGCCATGTTCCTCGGCGCGGCGCCCGCGGGCGTCCCCGGCCTCCTCCACTCGATCAACGACGACTACTTCCGCCGTATCGAGGCCGTCGAGTTCGCGGTCAAGAACGACGACGGCGCCGAGCCGCGCAACCTGCCCAAGGCGGACCTCGTGCTCGTCGGCATCTCGCGTACATCGAAGACGCCGCTGTCCACGTACCTCGCGCAGCGCGGGCTCAAGTGCGCCAACGTGCCCATCGTGCTCGGCGTCGACCCGCCCGAGGAGCTCTCGCTCGTCGACGACCGCAAGGTGTTCGGCGTGATCGTGCAGCCCGACATGCTGATGCGCATCCGCCAAGCCCGGCTCTCGCACCTCGGCATGCCGCAAGACTCGAGCTACGGCCAACGCGCGCACATCGATAGCGAGATCGCGTACTCGCGCGAGATCTTCCGCAAGCACGCGAACTGGCCGGTCATCGACGTCACCAACCGCGCGATCGAGGAGACCGCGGCGGACATCCTGCGGATCTACCAGGAGCGCCTCGGCTAGCGAATGATCCGGCTCGCGACCGCCGCCGATGCGCCCGCGCTCGCCGCGATCTACGCGCCGAGCGTCACCGACGCGGTGACTTCGTTCGAGCTGGTGCCGCCGGACGCGGCCGAGATGGCGCGCCGCCTCGCCGCGGTCTCCTCGAT